>JAIOQB010000513.1 GCA_021413585.1 Planctomycetia bacterium | reverse complement strand
TTCCAGCTCGCGGCAGTCGCGGCGGTACATGGCAATCACGAACCAAGAGATCGGGCCTACCAACAACAGCGGCAGAATCCAATCCAGCGGCGACTGGATCCGGCCGAGTTCAAAGGCTGCGCGCTGCGTGCCGCCCGCGAGGTTGGGCGCAGCGGCCAGGAGGATGCCGATGGCATTCATCGTGCGCCTCTTGTCTGGACGGCTTGCCCTTTTGCGACGTGTCCCTTTGAAACGGGCAAATGGTAGCTGGCCGAATACGCCAGCACCTGCTCCACCATCAGCAGCCCCAGGAGGATCACAAAGAATCCCCAATGCGAACCCAGGTTCACGCCGGCCTGCTGGGTCACGTCGCCGGAAAACTCCGACGCCTCATGAACCGTAATCGGGCTGCCGGCCGTGATCGTCCGCAGTTCCTCGGCGGAGAGAGTGCGCAGGTTTCCTTCGCTGGTGGGCACATTCACCGCGTAGCGCAGCACTTCCATCGTGCCGTCAGTGCGCTTCAGGCGAGCTTCGTAGATGCCGGCAAGCGGCGTGGCGGTGAGCGTGGCGGAAAGGCGGTCTGGCTGCGCCGCAAGGGGCGTCGCCTGCACGGTCTCGCGCAGCGGCGCTTTGGCGGTCGGCCGAACGAACTGCACCTCGGGTGAATATTGGCTCTTGTCGAACTCAACGGTCAGCGGCTGCCCCACTTCAATGCAGGTGCGCGGCGCCTGCCGGGCGACCAGATACACTTGTGTCTCCAGCCACATCAGCACGCCCGTGGGCCGAGTGGCCCAATTGTTCCAGCGTGGCGCGGCGGTGGTAAGCACCGCCAGGCAGGTGCCGCGGCCGAACGAGTGCTCTACGATCAATGGCGCCTTGTTGCGCAGCCAGGCGACAACACGCGTGTTCGATGCCGGATCAGGCCGCCACTGCTTGTCCACGGCGAAATAGCGATCGACCAGCATGCCCGCCAACTCGTGCCCGGTGTGTTGCCCGGCGAAGGTGCGTTCGCAAATCGGGTGCGTCCGGTCGACGTCGACGTCGGGCACTTTGTCCAGCCGATCGACGATCAACGACGCCTGCGACACCAGCGGCAGCGGAAACATCCCCTTGCCGCCGCGGTACAGCGATTCGTTGACAAACTCGGGCCGCGTGGCATCGCCGGTGAAAAACACCACGCCCCCGCCACCCGCCGCGAACGCATCGAGCGCCGTGAGTTCATTCGCGTCCAGCCGGGCGATGTTGACCAGATAGATCGCGGAAAACTTGTCCAGCGGCTGGTCCTTCAGGTATTTTGTGCGCTCGACCTGCGGCCGCGTGCCGAGCTTGCGGCGCAGGGCGGCATTGAGCATGCGGGCGTCGTCGGATCCGGGCTGGCCGTCGACAATCAAAACCGGCACGTCGACCGGCAAGCGGGCGATGTACGAGCGCTCGTTGTCGGCGGCCACCGCGTCGGCCCCCAGCCGGGCGTGCACTTCATGATCGCCGGCTGTGGGAAACATCACCGAGAACCCGTGCCGCGCCGATTTGCCGGGCTCGATCCGATCGATCGTCACGGCCGGCAAGGCTTGCCGCTCGGCCACTGCGCCGCGGCCCGCGGCCGATCCACCGGTGTCACTTGTGCCCGGCAGGTTGGTTTGATTTTCCAGCGCCACCTGCACGTTACGCACCGCCTGCGGGCCAAAGTTCGTGACTTCGACTCCCATGCGAATCGCCGAGCCGGCGGCCTGGATGCCGGTTTCCGGGGCGAGCGCCGTGACCGCCAGATTGGGATGCCCTCGATCGACGCAGCGCACCAACTCCACCTTGGCTCCCGCGTCGGTCCAATGAGCGAGCGCCTCGCGGAGCGCCGCCGGGTCGCGCCACTGCTGCGTGCGGAAGTCGGAAACAAGGTACAGCACGATCTTCTCGTCCGCGCGGCGGGTGATCTTCTTGTCCGCCGCCTCCAATGCCTCCAGCGGCCCGACTGCCAATTGCGATGCCTTGACCAGCGCGGCGGGGGAACGGCTGCGGAGCAATTCAGAGCGCGCCGGCACATGCAGGATCTCCGGCGCGCGGCCGGCCGCGGCATCCGAGAAAAGCCACACGGTGACATTTTGCGGGCTCGACTGGCGAGCGGCGCGGCCCGCGAGATGTTCGACCACACCGCGGGCGGCGTCGATGGCGCTGGTGTTCTCCCACTGATCCGTCATCGACAGGCTGTCGTCCACCAGCAGCACATGGTGAATGCTGCCGCCGGAGAAGAGCCGGCTCCAGCGATCGCTCAACAGCGGCCCGGCCAGCATCAGCACAATCGCCGCCACGGCCGCCATGCGGGCCAGCAGCAGCAGAATCTGCTTCAGCCGAATCCAGTTGCGGTTCCGCTTCTGGCTTTCCAGCAAAAAGTCCATCGCCGCCCAGCGAACCCGACGATGCCGCATCAGGTTGATCAAGTGGATCAACACCGGCAACGCCACCAGTGGCAAGAGCCAGGTGGCGATCAGGGCTGGGTGGAGGAAGGACATTTGTGTTTGGGCTGTCGGCTATCGGCTGTCAGCTATCGGTTTTTTGGTTGTGGGCTTTTTGGTTGTGGGCGGTTTCTGGTTCAGATCGATTTTTCAATTTCGGTGGTGCATGCCCAGGCGGTTTGTCAGATAGGCGGCCAGGGCGGCGTCCAGGGGTTCGCTGGTACGGATCAGGTGGTAGTCCACGGTATGCTTGGCGCAGCCGCGGCGGACTTCTTCCAAAAAACGCCCCAGCGCGGCCAGGTAGCCGGCACGCAGCGCGCGGGGGTTGCAGTTGAGCGTGGCGGAGGACTCCAGCCCTTCGAACCGCATCGGGCCGTTGAACGGGAAGTCCAGTTCGTCGTCGTCCATGATGTGGAACACCATGACGTCGTGCCCTTGCTGGCGCAACATCCGCAAACCCTTGAGCAGCTTTTTCTGATCCGTGAGCAAATCGGAAATCAGCACCATCATGCCGCGGCGGGGAAAGGCTTCAGCCGCGCCGCGGAGCACGCGATGCAGGTCGGTCTTTTCGCGCGGCTTCGAGATGGCCAGCGATTCCGCGATGGCGGTCAGGTGCGTCCGCTGGCTGCGCGCCGGCACGGTGGTGCGAACCGCTTCATCGAACGCCAGGCAACCCACCGCGTCCTGCTGCCGCAGCAGCATGTAGGCCAAGCTCACCGCCACGGTGGCGGCGTACTGGTACTTGCTCAGCGGGCCGCTGCCGTATTGCATGCTCTCCGAAACGTCCACCAGCAAGTTGCAGCGGAGGTTCGTGTCTTCCTCGAACTGCTTGACGTAGTAGCGATCCTGCTTGGCCCACACTTTCCAGTCGATGTGCCGCAGGTCGTCTCCGGGCGCGTATTGGCGATGCTGGCGGAATTCGATCGACTGCCCGAAGTACGGGCTGCGATGCATGCCAGACAAAAAGCCTTCGACGATGTGCCGAGCCCGCAGCTCCAGCCGCGAGATCCGGGCAATCGCTTCAGGATGCAAAAATTGCTTGGAATCGTGCATGACGGCTCAATTCGTCTTCTTTCTCAGGTGTTTCTGCCAACAGCCGCTGGATCACGTCGTCCGGGGTCACTCCTTCGCTCTCCGCCGCGAAGTTCATCAGCAGCCGATGCCGCAGCACGGGTTTGGCCAGGGCTTGAATGTCCTCGGTGGAGACGTGCGTCCGCCCATGCAGCAGCGCGCGGGCCTTGCCGCCCAGGATCAGAAACTGCACGGCCCGCGGCCCGGCCCCCCAGCGCACCTGATCGGCGACGAACTCCGGCACGCCCGTCTCGCCGACGCGAGTTTGCCGCACGAGCGAAAGCGTGTAGCGCACCACATGGTCCGACACCGGCACTTCGCGCACCAGCCGCTGCAACTGAACGATCTCGCCGGCGGAAAGCACCGGCTCGATCCGATCGACCTGCGTGGCGGTGGTCCGCCGGGCGATCTCGAACTCTTCATTGAAGTTCGGATAGCGCACGTAGACCTTGAACATGAACCGGTCTTGCTGCGCTTCGGGCAGGGGATATGTCCCCTCCTGCTCGATGGGATTTTGCGTAGCCAAAACAAAAAACGGATCGGTCAGCGGATGCCGCACGCGGCCAACGGTGATCTGCCGCTCCTGCATCGCTTCGAGCAGCGCCGCCTGCGTCTTCGGCGGCGTGCGATTGATTTCGTCCGCCAGCACGACGCTGCTGAACAGCGGTCCTTCCAGAAAGCGGAACTCGCGCGACCCGGTCGAGCGGTTTTCCTCAATGATTTCCGTGCCGGTGATGTCGGCGGGCATCAGGTCGGGGGTGAATTGAATGCGGCTGAAGCTCAGGTCGAGCGCCCGGGAGAGGGTGCTGACCATGAGCGTCTTGGCCAGCCCCGGCACCCCTTCGAGCAGGCAGTGGGAGCGACTGAAGAGCGAGATCAACAGCTCTTCGATCACGGCTTCCTGGCCAACGATGACCTGCGACAACTGGCTGATGATTTTTTCGCGGGCCTCGCTGAGCTTGCGAATCGCGTCGGCGTTTTGGGTGAGGTCGGTCATAAGCGGTGCATCCTGGTGGCGGTAATGGTGACGCGGCGGCGAATGGCTGCTTTTATTGCATCTCACTAGGCCCTGTTTGAAAACATCAGCCGGAACGCTCTAGCGTCCGGTTCTCCTCCAAAAAACCAGGGGCTAGGGCCCTCCGGCTGATTGAATACGACCCCTCCAGCGCTTGCGCTTCGGGCTAGTGATAGTAAATCTACGTTTTTTCTTTAACGCTGATAAATCGGCAAATTCCCCTTATCCAACTGGAGCAAGATCAGGTTGATGGCCGTGGTGTAGACCGGGCCGATGTAGCCCTGGTTCCAGTAGGCGTATTGCTTCTTGTCGTCGGTCACTTCCGACATCAGCTTCTTGAATATCTTTTCGCGGTACTCGGTCCACTCCTTCCCCCCCTCGCGATACATGACTTGCGAGTAATAGAGGTGGGCGTAGTGCCAATGCCCAAAGCTCTGATTGGAAATGCTCCCCATGTGCTGCTTGCAGTACTTCAACAACTTGGGCACGTACTGATCGTCGTAGTCGCCGGCGTTGAACAGGCAGGCCACGGCGGCGGCGGTGATGGCGGGGCGGCCGCCGCCCCCCTTGCTGCTGTATTGCACGCCGCCGTCCGAGGCGGTGCAGTCGCGGATGTATTTGATCGCCTGGTCGATGATTTCCTTGGGAACGACGATCCCGCCATCGCGGCAGCCGCGCAGCCCTTGCACCTGCGTGATGGTGGTCGAGCCTTCGTCAAAGCCGTCGCCATCCCGCGCGCTGACGTAGCCCCAGCCGCCGGCCTTGGTCTGGGCCCGGCCGGTGAAAATCACGGCGCGGGTCAGCACGTCAATCAATTCGCGGCGGCGGTTGACGTCTTCCTCTTCGCCGAGGACCTGGGAGAGAAACAGCATCGCGAAGCCGTGGCCGTAGGTGTAGCGATCGTCGTGCTTGGCGTCGCCGATCAGGCCATTCGAGTTGCTGCGCTCCACCAGGAACGTGACCGCCTGATCGATGTTGCTGGCGTACTTCCCTTGTGTGGTGGTCGAGCCTTCCGCCAGCAAGGCCATTCCGGCCAGAGCGGTCATCGCAGTGGGATAGTGGGCCTCATTGGCCACCCAATGGCCGACGCGCGACTGGCGCTTGGCCAGCCAGTCGAGGCCGCGCTGGGTTACGCCGTCGATCTGGGGATCGCTGGCGTGCGCTGTGGATACCAACAGCAGCCCGCAGATCGCGGCGGCAATCAGGTTGGTGCAGATCTGTTTCATGGTGTTGGTTCGCGAGGTTTTTTATAGTACCCATCACGCTCCGCGTGATGCCCGTTCCGATCCTCACGCGGAGCGTGAGTGATACTTTACTTCCCAAACAAATCCTTCTCTTGCTCGTCGTCGTCGGCCGGCAAACCCTGCAACTGCTCAGACGCTTTGCTTAAGGCCTTCATCGCCGAGCCCAGCGTGTTGCGTAGGGCGCGGCTTTCGGCGTAGCGGTGCGCGTCAATCTGAATTGGCGGCTCGGGCGGCGTTGGCTGGTCGGTGTAGGTCAGCGTCAGCGTGGCGGCGGTGTTCCGCAGGTAGACGGTGACAGACTTTTTGTCTTCGTCGCCGCTGATTTCAAAGTTATTGATCCGCTTGGCGAACTCCCGCGTTGGCGCCGCCAGCGAACCCGTGCGCTTGTCCAAGAACAGAAACGCGGTCTTCGGCTCGCCGCCGCTGCGATCGGCCAGGCGGCGGGCAAACACCGCCACCGGCAAGCCGCTCGGCTGCTCCAGCACCAGGGCAAAATCCTCGAGCGTCGCCGGCACCGGCCACAGCGGCCGGCCCGACTTCGGATCGAGCCCGTAAATGCGCCCCGTAATCAGCGGCCCGCCGTTTTCATGGGCCGCTTCGATCATCTCGCCATGGCCGGCCCGCGTTCGCTGGTTGGCAATCACCAACAGCGTGTCACGCGACGCAACCACGTACAGCCCGGCCAATTTCGGCTCGGGCTCCAGTTTCTGCGCTAGCTTGGTGGCGCCGCTGGCCAGGTCCAGCACGGCAAAGTGCCCTTCGCGGTCCAGCACCGCGACGCTGTCGTCGTCGACTTGAGTTACCTTACTGCCAGCCGGAAGTGGGTACTTCCACGCTTCCTTTTTTGTCCACGGATCGTACAGCGCGAGCACCGGCTTGTCCTTCGAGCCGCCGTCAAAACGCCGCGTCACCATGCGGCGGCCCACCGGCAGCCACCATTCCTCCGCACTGGGGACCTGGCAGCGTCCCAGCAACATGCCGTCCCCTGTCCGCAGCACACGGGCTTCGGTCGACTGCGGCGGGATGGCGAGCAGCACTTCCGCATCCCCGATTAACATGCAGCCGGCTGGAATGTCGCGCCGCACCCACAGTTTCTTGCCGGTGAGCGGATCGGCGAACACCAGTTCGTGGCTACGTTGATAGACGACTCCACCGGCGACGACCGGGCCCAAACGGACCGGGCCTTGCGACACGGTCTGGTGATCTTGCTCGTCGTCCTCCCACGGCGCGTTGGGGCCGGTATGTCCGCTGACCCGCTCCAGGTTCGCGGGGTTGAGCGGGCCGACGTCGTCGGACCAGAGGACGGCGTCGCTGCGCGTGCTGCCGCCGGTGCGCAGCGTGTTGACCGCCATCACCCGGTTGCCGATGGAGAGCATCAGCAGATGCCTGTCGAATTGGCCGACGGCCAACCCGCGATTTAGCGCCAGCGCGCTGCCATCGTCGTCGCGCGACAGCTGCATCCGCCAGCGGGTCCGGCCGAGCCGATCCATGCCGCTGACGAGTTGCTGCTGCGGATCAACAAAAATGCGCAGCGGTTCGGTCGCCTGGGTCCCCAAAGCCGATATTTCATAGGCCGGCTGATAGCCGACCGGAGGATAGCGAGAGTTAGTCTCCCCTTGACCCTGCGTCACTTTGACCGCGCCGCCTGGCCAGACGGCCCGCGATTTTTCCACAACGCGGAGCGGGCTTTGCGCAGGCAAGGCCTCAAACACCTGCCGCCCGGTACGGCCGGCCAGGCACGCGGTATCGGCCCATTCGCGCAACAGCCGGCGATAGTAGGGGCGAGCCTCTTCAGGTCGGCCCGCTTCGGCCAAAAGTTGGGCCAGCCGAGCCGTCGCCTCGCGCTGCTGTTCGGGCGAACCGGCGCGGCTGATCGGCTCGAGCAATCGAATCCGGGCCAGCACGGTTTCCGGGCTGGAGAGCGTACCCGCCAATTGGAGCCTCGCTTGCACGGCGGTCGGATGATCGCCGAACAGCACCGAGTGCCGCTGCAATGCGGCGGTGTTTCGCGATTTTTCCGCCTGCTTCCAACGCGACGCGGCCTGCTCGTCGAACTGCGTGCGCTGCGTGGCGGAGAGCCGCGGCTCAAGTCCCGCCAGCCGCGCGGCGAGCCAGCGCGTCGGGGCGATGCTGTGGATGCGGTCGATCGGAATCAGCTCGTCGCTGCCGGCCGATTGATCCATGAACTCGAAGTACGTGCGGAGCGCCCCACTCAGGTCGCCCGACTCTTCCAACCCAGTTGCCACAATGCGCAAATAGCACAATCGCTCTTCTGGGATCTCAATCAGGCTGGCGAGTTCGGCCGAATCGGCTTTGTGATGGGTAAAGTCCGCTTTGAGGTGTTCGAGCAATCCCTCCACCAGCAGATCCCGCACTACCATCCGCCGCGCCATGGCGTCTTTTCGCAGGGTTTGATTTTTCGCGTCAGCGGGTTGCGCCAGGACTTTGACGTACTGCTGGTACGCCTGCCGCAGCAGCGGAATCGCCTCGGCGGAGCGTTGTTCATCGATCAACAGCTCGCCGCGGTGATAGAGGCCCCAAGGGTCGTTGGCGTTTTGTGCCAGCGCCGCGGAGACGCGTTCCTTTAAGGCATCGAGTTGGTAGTAGCATTCCAGACTGTCCGCTCCTTGCGACAGGATCTGCCCACGATGGCAGATCAAATTGCCGGGAACAGATTCGCCGTGGCTGCGGACGCGATCCGCGATGCGCATTTTGTCCAGATCGACCCGCAGCACCTCGCCCCCGGTCGCCGCGACCATTGGAAGGTAGAAGTCCTGCGCGGTGCAGTAGCCGCGGCCGCTGGGCATCGAACCCTCGGGCAAGGCCAACGACGCCCCCTTCGCCTTTTCCGGACCCACCATGGCCACCAACGAGATGGCGTCCTGCCCCACTAGAATCACGTTGTCGCCGTGAAAGCCGGCGGCATACAGGTTGCGGCCGCGATCCATGTGCCACAGCAGCCGGCCGTCTCGCAAGTTCAAGCAATGTAGTTGGCTCGATTCGGGGGGCGTGAGGATCACGCGTCCACCGGAGATCATCGGACAGCCGTCGCTCCAACCCGGATGACTGTTGGTCTCCTCGCCCCCGCGGCGCGCGATCCAGTTTCCAGCAGTGACCACCGTGCCGTTGGCCGCGTCGCGTGGGTACTGATACCCCCACAGCAGCAGCCGGGTGGTCAGGTCGACCCCTACCACGGCCCCCACGGTGGTCGGGCAGATCAAAGTTCCATCCGCAAACGAGGGGCTGATGCCGTACGTGTGGCGCGAAGTCTCATGCGCGATCTCGTCGTCCACCACGGCCAATTGCTGCGACCACTGCAAGCGGCCCGAATCGGCGGAGAGGACCACCAGCCGAATCTCGCCCGCCATTTCAGCGATCACGTACAATCGGCCTTGCAGCGGCAATGGCGGGCCGAGGAAGAAGGCGTGGTCCAGCTTCGGCTCGACGCCGCCGGGTCCGCCGACGCTCCAGCGACGCTTCCCTTGGCTCTGCCGCACTTCGTACGCCGCCAGCACGTTGCTTTGCTGGTCGCCGGCCCACTGAATGCGCCGGGAGCCGAGGTTATCGATCACGACTCTTTGTCCGCCGGCGGTTGCCGCACCGACGTCTTCCAACGAGAAGACCAATTCGCCGTCGCTACTGAGCGTGCCGACGGTCCGGTCTTGCCAGATCCGCTCGTACACTTCGCCCGACAGGGCCAGGCGATCCCTGGCCGACGGCTGGGCATCGTTATCGGAATCCGAGTCCGTATCGTGCTTGCCGTCATCGACCGGCTCGATCTGCCAGACGATCTTGCCCGATTCGGCGTCGACTGCTGTCAGCCGGCCCGGGCCGCGCATCAGCACGACGTTGCCTACAGCCAGCGGATGCATGGCGGGAAGCGCGGGGACCGACTGATCGAACAACTGGCGCGACTGGACCGAAATGATCTGCTCGATGTTGGCATCCGCGGCGACGCGTTGCCGCCAGCAGGGACGCAATAACAGCGGCCGGCCGCCGGCGACTTGCGCCGCGCGGGAGCTGTCGCCGCCGGTCATCGTCCAATCCGCCAGGGCCTTCGACACGGCTGCGGGTCGAGCGCGGGCCAGCCCGCTGAGCCATTGTTTGGCCTCTGCTTCGCTGGCGGGCATTTGCGTTGGCCGACCTGCGATATCGAAGCGAGCCTTGGGCCAGCGACGTCGCATCTTGGTCAGCACGTCGGCCGATCGTTCGCTCTGCCCCGCCCGTGACCAGGAGACCGCCAGCATCAGCGACAGCGTCGGCTCGAACGCGGCAGCGGCCTGGCTTTGCTGCACTTGCTCGAAGCAC
>JAIOQB010000512.1 GCA_021413585.1 Planctomycetia bacterium | reverse complement strand
CAGCGTCTGCTTCGCAGACGGCAGCGAGGAGCCGGTGGACGTGATCGTCTACGCCACAGGTTTTAAAATCAGCTTTCCGTTCATCGACCCGCAGCACTTGAATGTGCGCGACGGCCGGCCCGACCTTTTCCTGAACGTGTTCCATCCGACCGACGACCGGCTGTTCGTCGCTGGTCTGATCCAGCCCGACAGCGGACAGTGGGGATTGGTAGATTGGCAGGCAAGGCTCATCGCCCGCGTGATTCGCGCGAAGTCCGACGCCCCGGCCGCCTGGGCCCGCTTCCAGCAGATGAAGCGCGACGGGCAGCCCGACCTCAGCCGCGGCATCCGCTACGTGCCGTCCGAGCGGCACCTGCTGGAGGTGGAGCATTTCAGCTACCGCCGGCGGTTGGAGCGGTTGGTGAAGGAAATGGGGTGAGGGCTATCGGCTGTCAGCTATCGGCTTTGAAGAAGCAATTGTAGTCAGCAACGTGTTAGCCGCCGCTGCCCCAGCGGCGCGGCCGAGGGGTGGCTGGGGCAACGCCCCAGATTTTTTGGCTTGGACACGGCTGGGGCGTTGCCCCAGGCACACCCTCAGCACATTTTATTACCCTCGCTACAATGGCCCCATGGCTGATACGGAATATGTCGCCGAGATCGTCTGTCCCCACTGCACGGCCGGCGTGCCGGCCGGGGCAACCGCGTGTCCACGATGCGGTGCGGTAATCGACTCGCCAACCAACTCTCAAGTTCAGCCAGCGACCGACCCCGCCCCAAAACGGCTGGACGAACGCCGCTGGGTGGTCGTCGGACTGATGGTGTTCGCCGCCCTGTTCCTGGGCTTTCCCGTGCTCTGGAAAAGCCGCGGCTTCTCGCGCGGCGAGAAGATCTTCTGGACGGTGTTCGTGCTGATCGAAACCGTGCTGGTCTTCTGGGCGTTCTTCTGGGTGATGGCGTGGTCGATCGACAGGTTCCACACAGGAATGGCAGGTGGGTGACGGACGGGCGGCCCGCACTATCGCCAGGATGCCAATCGGGTGGCAGCGTCCATGCGAGCTGAACAAAAAGTTCTAACCATGCCCTGTTGCCCCGACGCTGCAGTTGACCAGTGTTGCTATTTTCTTATCCTAGCGTTTAATGCTGTATAGCGTCCCTTCAACTAAGTCTTGGCGCTAGTAGATGCCACTATGTTCACACCCGAATTCAGTAACACAGAGAATGGCGAGTATATTCTCATTGCCAGTCATTGCTTGGAAAATGAAGCAGCCGTGAAGTTGAGCATCGAATTTAACCTGGCACGAATTGCCTACGGTCAGGCACATGTGCCACAGCAATTCACGCATTGTAGGCTAATCTATGACGTACGGGGCCAAAACGTTCCAGAGACTGTGTTAGAAGACATTCGTCACACCTTTTCCCTGGTTTGTGATTTGGAGATCAAGACCTAAATGGGATTCCAAGTGGTAGTGAAGGCGGACAGCCAGTCAGCCGTTGAAACATTGTTGGGTGATCTCGCCTCTCAGTGCGAGATCTTTCCCGTGGAAGAGGGATTAATAGGAGTTTCAATTCCGACCAAGATCCTCGATGCCTATGGGGAAGGTACCATCAACGAGAAGTTAAAAGTTCGCCCATTCTTCGATCTATGGGCTGGCAAATGGGAACATCCAATACGCGGTTGAAAGCCATGGTAGCGGCATACAACAATCGGCGAACGTATTGACTGACCCAATACTCGTGCGTCGCAAAGTGGATCTGATGGCAGGATCCCCGCTAGCTGGCTGAAAAGTTCCAACCGTGTCCTGTTGCCCCGACCCTCTCCCAACGGGAGAAGGGGACGGCCAAGCGTTCAGTCGCACACTTCACTCATCGCCGCCGGCAGATGCTCGATCAGATCGCGGGCGATCATTCCCGCCTCGCCAAGTTTTGCCGCCACCAGATCGCCGGCGCGCCCGTGGACGTAGACGCCCAATTGGGCCGCGGCGAACGGGGCGAGTCCTTGGCACATCAGTGCCGTAATCACGCCGGTCAGCACGTCCCCGCTGCCGCCGGTGGCCATGCCGGGGTTGCCGGTTCTGTTTTCGTACAGTTGCCCACCGTCGCTCACCAGCGTGCGGTGACGCTTGAGCACGAGGACGCACTGCCATTCTCGGGCATGCTGAATCACGATGCTTGAATCATCGCGCGCGGTGCCGTCTGGCAACTTGAGGCCGCAGAGCCGGGCAAACTCACCCATGTGCGGCGTGAGCACCCGCGGTCCGCCGGGTTTGGCCAGCACGTCGGGCCGGGCGGCCAGGGCAAACAGCGCATCGGCATCGAACACGGCCGGCTGCGGCACGTTGAGATAAAGCCAAGCCACTAACTCGGTCAGCGATTCGCTCCGCCCCAGCCCCGGTCCGCAGACGATCACGTCGGCTCGGATCACCAGATGCTTGATTTCGTCCAGGGCCTCGGCGGCCAGCCGGCCCGCGCCATCGGCCTTAAGCGGCGCGGTCATGTACGACGGCTCGAAACCGGCCACTGTGTCGAGACACACGTCGGGCACCGCCAGCGTGACCAGCCCCGCCCCGCCCCGCAGCGCTGCCATGCCGGAGAGCGAAATCGCGCCGCTCATCCCACGCGACCCGCCGATGAGCAACGCTCGGCCAAAGTCACCTTTGTGGCTGTCACGCGCACGACGCGGCAATCGGGGGAGCGGTGGGGAGGGGAAGATGTTCATGGCGTGAGGACAAGCAGTCCCTATTAGGGCGGATTCTTCGTCGAAGTCGGCTTCGCCGCAGGATCCTTGGACGAAGAGAGTTTGAGACGTTCGACAAACTGATCGACAAGTTCGTCGTACCGCGCACGATTTTCGTACGTCGGATGGTAATCAGTCTTGAGTTGCCGCAACTCTCGCAACAACGCATCCTGATTGCCGGATTCGACATTCAAAATCACAGTATCGATAAGCCGCGACGATGCGCCGCCGTACCAAGCATTGTAGTTGAACTGCGAGATCAACCCCACGCCCCAAGCCACAACGAAACTCAGCGCGAGCGAGGAGACGCCCAGGATGATTCTGATCCAACGCGGAGACCGAAATTCGCAAATCAGCCAAGCCGTCGGCAACACGACCAACAGTATGATGATGAACGGAAGCAGCATGGACACGCTCCTCACCTGCGTTTAGCGGCAACTATGCACGAAGGTGCAGCCATTGATACGCTATTCATTTCCGCTACGAGCCGTCCGCCCCGCGATCAGTCCCGCCAGGTAACCAGCCTTGAACCCCGCGTCGATGTTCACTACGCACACGTTGGCCGCGCAGCTATTGAGCATCGACAGCAGCGCGGCGAGCCCGCCGAAGCTGGCTCCGTAACCGACGCTGGTCGGCACGGCGATCACCGGCGCGGAGACGTAACCCGCCACGACGCTCGGCAGCGCTCCTTCCATGCCGGCCACCACTACGATCGCGTCGGCCGCGCTGAACTCGTCGTATCTTTCACGCAAGCGATGCGGGCCTGCCACTCCAACGTCGTGGATGAGATTCACGTCGGCCCCGGTCCACTCGGCCGTCTCACGGGCTTCTTCCGCCACGGGCAAGTCGCTCGTGCCGGCTGAAATCACGGCCACACAGCCGCGACGAATCCTCGCAATTGACGGAGCACTGCTGGACAAGCCAGCAGTGGCACCTGAAGAAGCAGCACCTGCCCCCGGCACGCGCAGCGTGCGGGCCAACGCGTTGTATCTGGCGGCCGGAAATCGCGCGGCCAACGCGGCCGCTTGCTCGGCGTTGACGCGCGTGGCCAGCGCCTCGCGGTCGCCACTGCTGAGCGCCGCCAGAACTTTTTCCAGCGTCGCCACCGACTTTCCTTCCGCGTACACCACCTCAGGGTAACCACACCGCCGCGGCCGATCGACGTCGAGCTGCACTTCGCACAGGTCGATTGTTTGCGGCCCGGCCATCGTCGCTGTTGCTGCCGACGGTTGAGCTTGCGTCAAACGTCGCATCAACTCCGTAGGCGAAAGTTCCCCCCTGATCATCTGCCGCGCCAGTTGTTCGATCTCATCGGCTTGCATGAGAGTATCGTACTCGCCACGAGGGGGCTCGGCAGCGCCTGCGGATTGGATCGCAAGTGCCGCAAAGTTCGCGCCCCTCGGGGAGGGGCGGCTAACTTGAAGGTGCCGGAAATGTGCTGAAATCCGTGATTAAGTGGCCAATCCACCGTCAATCTGCGCTTGCTTTTGAGCCCTTTCGCTTCTATCCTCTTGGTTTGCCCAAATTGACCATTTGCCTGCTGGCACGGTCGGGTTGCCTGTCGGCAACTCTGGGGCAAAGGCAGTGATCGGAGCCCAGGACTACTTCAAGATGCAACACCATGATGCCCGCATTGGCCGCCTGAAGCGTCTGCTGCACAAGCAGGAGATCGGCTCGCTGCTGGTGACCAACTTCACCAACGTCACCTATCTGACCGGCTTCAGCGGCGACGACAGCTACCTGCTGGTCAGCGGCCGCGGCAAGCCGCTGATCATTAGCGACCCGCGCTACACCACGCAACTGGAAGAAGAGTGCCCCGACATCGAGTTGGAGATCCGCCCCCCTGGCGCCTCGATGCTCAGCCGCCTGAACGAGGTGATCCGGGCCGCCAAGATTCCACGCCTGGGGATCGAATCGAGCTCCGTCTCTGTGGCGATGTTCGAGCAGTTGAAATCAGAACTCAAAGACGTAGAGCTGGTGCCGATCCGCGGCGCCGTCGAGGAGCTGCGCCAGATCAAAGACGCGCACGAGATCCGCCTGCTGCGCGACGCGGTGACCAGTGCCGAGCGCGCCTTCGCCATCGTCAGGGCATCGCTCCGCCCGGAACAAACCGAACTCAGCATCGCCCACGAGTTGGAGCATCAGGCCCGGCTGTTCGGCGCCAAGGGCTGCAGCTTTTCGCCGATCGTGGCGGTTGGCGCACGCGCGGCGCTGCCGCACGCGGTGCCGACGCAGCAAACGGTCAGCGCCGCGCCGTTCATTCTGATCGACTGGGGCGCAAACGAGCCTAACGGATACAAGAGCGACTTGACGCGTGTTTTGGTGACCGGTAAAATCCCGCCCAAACTCGCCAAGATTTATCAAGTGGTGCTCCAGGCGCAGCTGCGCGGCATCGAAGCGATCCGTCCCGGCGCGACGACGCATCAGGTGGACAAGGCGGCCCGCGACGTGATCGCCAAGGCGGGCTTTGGCAAGCAGTTTGGCCACGGCCTGGGACACGGCATCGGGCTGGAGATTCACGAGGATCCGCGCCTGGGGAGCAACGGCCAGACGACGCTGCGGCCCGGCATGGTGGTCACCGTCGAGCCGGGTATTTATCTCCCCGGCTTCGGCGGCGTGCGGATCGAAGACGATATTCTGGTGACGCGCGACGGGCATGAAGTGCTCACCAACGTGCCGAAGCAATGGGAAGATGCGATCGTCGTTTGAAATACCGTAGCGTGATATAAATAAAGTCGCGCCGGTGGCGCGCCGCTCGGAGAGCGGCGGCTAATTGGAGCGTGAAGTGAGCCGGCACATTGGCCGTCCGCCGCGGCGGCGAACCAACCAGCACGGCCAGCTAGATCGGGAGAAATAGCATGAGCGGTACCGGTGCCGGGTCGGGCGACATCTTCGATTTGAAGAAGCTTCGCCGGCTCGTGGAATTGATGAAAGAGCACGACCTGGGCGAGGTCGATCTGGCCCAAGGCGAGCAGCGCATCCGCCTGCGCCGCGGCGGCGAAATGGTGCTGGCCCCCCCGGCCGCGCCCGCCCCGCGCAGCGCCCCGCCGGCCGGGGCCGCGCCCGCCGAACCGGCCGAAAGCACCGCGCACCTGGCAATCATCAAGAGCCCGATGGTCGGCACGTTTTATGTCGCCAGCAACCCTGAAACGCCGGCGTTTGTGAAAGTGGGCGACCACGTCGGCCCCGATTCCACGGTCTGCATCATCGAGGCGATGAAAGTGTTCAACGAAGTGCCGGCCGAAATCTCCGGCAAGATCGTGGCGGTGCTGGTGCAGAATGGCGACCCGGTGGAGTTCAACCAGCCGCTGTTCAAGGTGGATACCACGCAGTAACCGTTCAAGTCCCGCCTCGACCTCGACAAATCTGAAACTCACTCCCTCTCGGTCTCGTCATGTACAAGCGGATTCTGATCGCCAACCGCGGTGAGATTGCACTGCGGATCATCCGCGCGTGCCGCGAATTGGGCGTGGAGACCGTGGCCATCTTCAGCGAGGCCGACCGCGGGGCAAAGTATCTCGAGCTGGCGGACGAAGCCTACTGCGTCGGCCCGGCCGCCGGGGGCGAAAGTTATCGCAAGATCGACCGCGTCATCAGCGCCGCCGAGGTGGGCAACGTTCAGGCGATCCATCCCGGTTACGGCTTCCTGGCGGAGAACGCCCACTTCAACGAAATCTGCCGCAGTTGCAACATCGACTTCATCGGCCCCACGCCCGAGGCGATGAGCCTGCTGGGGGACAAGAACCGGGCCCGCAACCTGGCCCGCGCGGCCAACGTGCCTGTCGTCCCAGGCAGCGAAGGGCTGATCGAGCGCGACGAAGACGCCCAGGCGCTGGCGCACCAGATCGGCTTCCCGGTGCTGGTCAAAGCGTCGGCCGGCGGCGGCGGGCGCGGGATGCGCGTGGCGCTCAATGACTTGGCGCTCAAGCAAGCGGTGCAACAAGCCCGCGCCGAAGCCGAGGGTGCGTTCGGCGACGGCAGCGTTTACCTGGAAAAATACATCGAGCACCCACGGCATGTCGAAGTGCAGATTCTGGCGGATCATCACGGCAACACGGTGCATCTCTTCGAGCGAGATTGCAGCGTGCAGCGGCGGCATCAGAAGCTGATCGAAGAAAGCCCCGCCTCGCACCTTCTCCCAGAAACGCGGCAGGCGATGTGCGAAGCGGCGGTGCGGCTGGTCCGGTCGGCCAACTACACCAACGCCGGCACGGTGGAGTTCATCGTCGACGCCAGCGGCAATTTTTACTTCATCGAGGTGAACGCCCGCATCCAGGTCGAGCACCCGGTGAGCGAAATGGTGACCGGCATCGACCTGATCAAAGCCCAGATCCGCATCGCCAGCGGCGAGCCGCTCCCCTTCACGCAGGCCGACATCAAGTGCCAGGGCGTGGCGATCGAGTGCCGCATCAACGCGGAAGACCCAGCCCGCAAATTCCAACCGTCGCCGGGTAAGATCCAGCAATTGCTGGTCCCCGGCGGGTTCGGCGTGCGGTTCGATTCGCATTCGCACACCGGCTACACGGTGTCGCCGTATTACGATTCGATGATCGGCAAGCTGATCGTGCATCAACCGACGCGGGCCGAAGCGATCGCCTGCATGCGGCGGGCATTGCAGGAACTTCGTATCGAAGGAATCAAGACCACGGTGCCGCTGCACCTGGAGATTCTCGCCCATTCGGC
>JAIOQB010000084.1 GCA_021413585.1 Planctomycetia bacterium | reverse complement strand
GGCGGCGAAGTACGACGTGCCGGCCCACCATCATCATGCCATCGGCTCGACCGGCGCCGAGTGCGTCAACTGCCACATGCCGACGACGCACTACATGGTCGTCGACCCGCGCCGCGATCATAGCATTCGGATTCCGCGGCCCGATCTCTCCGTAAAGTTCGGAACGCCGAACGCCTGCACGGGTTGCCACTTGGAGTTGGAGAAGTCAAAGGGCGTGGCGGCGGAACTCTCGCCCGCGATCTTGCCGGGGGCGACGCGGCGGACAGAGGATTTGGGCAAAGCGAGTGCGCCGAGTGATGCGGCGGGGCCACGCGTTACCCTCCCCCAGCCCCTCCCTGAAAGGGAGGGGGGTGACGCGAAAGCGGGGCGCGCGGCGCAAACAAAGTCTCAACAGCCAGAATTCCCGCTCTATTACCCCGACTATCTGGCCGCCGCCCGCGCGGGGGATAAGAAAGCGGCGGCGGAGATTTCTCGGCTGAACCATTGGGCGAAGGTGCACACCGAGCAGTGGTACGGCGTGCGCGCCGATCGATTGCCCCCGTTTGCCGCGGCGATGGACGCGGCGCGGCGCGATGCGCCGGATGCCGAGACGCTGTTGGTGGCGGTGGCCCGCAACGTCGAGTATCCGGCCATTGTGCGCGCCACGGCGATTGGCCAGCTGATTCGATTTAACGGGCCGCTGGCCACCGAGGCGATCATCCGTGGGCTGACCGACCCCGACCCGCTGGTCCGGACCACAGCGGTGGGCGGCATCGCCACGCGGCGCACGGACGGAGCGGGACGCGTGGGACAGCTCGCGTCGAAGCTGACCGACCCGGTGCGGCTGGTGCGCGTCGAGGCGGCGCGGATCCTGGCGGCCGATCGCTCGCTTCTCTCGCCGCAGCAACAAAAGCAACTCGACACGGCGCTGGCCGAATATCGCGCAGGGCAAATGGTCAACAACGATCAGGCCACCGCGCACGCCAACCTCGGCACCCTGAGTGAATCGCTGGGCCAGTTCGATGACGCCGAGCGCGAGTACTTGATCGCGCTCAAGCTCGACAAGCGGTTTTTTCCCGCTCAGTTCAACCTGGCGCTGCTCTACAGCCGGCAAGGAAAGAAAGACCAGACCGAAAAGCTGCTCCGCGGGATCATTCGGGAGGCGACCGCGACGACCGATCCGCAGCACTTGCTCACGCCCGTGCTGGTGGACGCGAATTACCTGCTGGGCCTGCTGCTCAACGAGCGGCCCGAAAAGCTGGCCGAAGCGGAGCAGGCGCTGCTGGCGGCGTGGCGGCTCGATCCGCAGCGAGTCGACGTGACGTACGGCCTGGCGACGTTCTACGCCGACCACGGCCGCTGGGACGACGCCGAAAAGTTCGCCCTGCGCGTCAATCAACTCGCGCCGCGTGATAGCGGTGCTGTCGAACTGTTGCGGCAAATCCGCGCCGGCAAGGCCCGTGGCGAGCGGAAGTGATGCGGCGCGGGTGCGGTGGTCGAAGAGAGAAGTGGCGGTCATTGCACTCGCAAAAATAGCCCCGGGCTCTGCCCGGGGGTGACCCGCTCTCCAGTTCAATAAATTTATTGGAGCACGGGTGCCTGAGGCCAAGCGCAGCGTGAGCCGCCAGGCGCTACTAGCCGCGGATAACATCAGCCGCGTGGCCGACCGTGGGGACCGGTGGCTAGCGCCATTCCGCTCACATCTCCACTTCTCTTCACGAGCATTCTCTCCATGAAGCCCCACACTTCGCAGCGGTCCGTTTCAAAGCACCGCACACCACACCTGCGTTTGTATCAGCCGGAGCAGGCGACCGCTCCGCGGCGATTCAACCTCTCGCTGGTGGTCCGCTGCGGCGTCTTCGGTTACGTGCTGGCGCTGGCGTGCGCGACGCATGTGTCCGGCTCGATGCTGCCGAACTTCAAGGCGATGCATGTGTCGGACAAGGTGCTGCACTTCGGGGCTTACGCAATGCTCACCGCGCTGGTCGTCGCCGCGGCGGCGACGCTCCGGCCGGTGCAGGCGTTTTGTGCGCGGCGTGGGCGACTGCTGCCGGCGCTGGTCGTCCTGGTGACGTTGTGCGGCGTCTGGTTGGTCGATGAGCTGACGCAACCCGCCTTCGGCCGCCAATTCGACTGGCTCGACTGGGCCGCGGACGTCGCCGGCTGCACCACGTCGATCGTCGCGCTGGCATTGCTGTTGTACAACCGATTCCGCGAGACCGCGGCAGATGCAACCGAGCGGCATGAAAGCCAACAGCCGCAGCGGCGGGCAGCGTGAGCAGGTAGCGGCACGAGCCGTCACTAGCCCGAAGTGCGAGCGAGGGACGTAGAGTTATACTGAGTCCTGAGTACCGCCGCTCACTTCCCCACGCAGAACCGGCTGAAGATGCGGTCGAGGATGTCGTCGGTATAGACGGTGCCGGCGACCTGGCCCAGTTCCACGAGCGCGGCGCGCAGCTCGGCGGCGACGAGTTCTTCCTGGTGGCCGACGGCGACCAACTGCACCGCGGCTTGCAGCGAGTCCGCGGCCGCGGTCAGGTTCGCCCGGCAGCGGTTGGCCGTGGCGGCCACGACGGAACCTTCCGCCGGTTCGACGTGCGCGACGGCGTCGGCCAGCGCCTGGGCGAGCCGGGCGATGCCCACGCCGCTGGTCGCACTGGTTTCGATCGCTGGACCGTCCAAGCGGACATCGTCGAATGGAACTTGCCGCGGCAGATCGCATTTGGTTAGCACGATCAATTGCGGGCCCGCCCGTTCGCTGCGCAGTGCGTCACGCTCGGCAGGCAGCAGCGGCCGCGAGGTGTCGAGGCACAGCACGTGCACCGCGGCTCGTTCGCGCTGGGCGAGCGTGGCGGTCTCCGCCGCGTGGGTTGGATCAAGTGCAGTAGTTGACAAATCTGGGGCGTTGCCCCAGGCACCCGCTTCGCAGCTCACCAATCGTACTGCCGAGAGCCCGGCCGTGTCGGTCAGTTGCACCGCCGTATCGCCCAGCCGCAGCGTGCCGACCAAATAGTCGCGCGTGGTGCCGGCCTGATCCGAGACCAGCGCGGCGGGCCGCTTAGTATTGCCTTGAGCCAGCAGCGCGTTAAACAGGCTGCTTTTGCCGACGTTGGGCATGCCCAGCAGCACGGCCTGCGGCACGCTGCCCGCTTCGCCGCGGCCTTGCATCTGGATGAGCAATCCCTCGATTTGTTGCTGCGCCGCGACGAGCCGGGCGGTCTGCTCGGTCGTGGCGACCAGTGCGATGTCCTGATCGACAAAGTCCAGGCCCGCCTCCAGGTCGGCCAGCAGATCCACGAGCGACTGCCGCAGCGCGAGCAGCGGCGCGCTTAGCCCTCCCGCCAATTGATCGAGCGCCACGCGAAGCTGCCGCTGGCCTTGGGCGTCGATCACGCCTAGCACCGCTTCGGCCTGCGCCAGATCGATCCGCCCGCCGAGAAACGCCCGCAGGGTAAACTCCCCCGGCGCGGCGGGCCGAGCCCCCTGCTCGCACACTGTGCGCAGCACCGCGGCCAACAGCGGCGGCGAGCCAAGCGTGTGAATTTCCGCCAGCGGCGAGCGCGTGTAGCTCCGCGCCGTGGGCCAGAAGTACAACTCCGCTTCGAGCGAGCGGCCGAGCCCAGCCAGATCGATCCGCCCGGCAATCGCGGTGGCAGTGCGAACCTCACGTAATGAGGCGCCATCCGCAGCGTGAAAAGTTGGCTCGACGTATTCCAGCACCCGCGGCCCAGCGATCCGCACCACCCCCCGCGCGGCCCCGCCGGAGGCGGTGGCAATCGCGGCGATGGTGTCGTCGAGATTCGTCAGCATGGCGGAGGGATTGATTCACCACGGAGGCACAGAGACACGGAGGAGAAGCGAATGTCTAATGTCTAAATCCCAATGTCCAATAGACTGCGGCGCTAGTCTTTTTGGACATTGGGATTTAGACATTTGGGATTTTGTCTCCGCGTCTCTGTGGTTCAATTTTTCTTGCGTCGGGCGCCGTGCTCACACCCGCACTACATGGATTCTAGCACGCGGTCTGTGATCACTCCGGACATGCCACCGGACTTAAGCCGCCAAAGCGGCGTTCACGGCCGGCAAAATCGCGCAGGGCCCGGTGCAGATCAGCTTCGCGAAACTCGGGCCAGCAGCGGTCGGTGACCCACAACTCGGCGTAGCTGATCTGCCACAAGAGGAAATTGCTGATCCGCATTTCGCCGGCGGTGCGGATCAGCAAGTCGGGATCGTCCATCCCGGCCGTGTACAGCCGATCGCCGATGGTCTGCTCATTTAGCTCTGCGGGCTTCAGCGTGCCTGCCTGAACCTCGCCAGCCACGCGGCGCACGGCATCAAGCAGTTCGGCCCGGCCGCCGTAGTTGATCGCCAAGCAGAGTCGGGTGCCGGTGTTGCCGCCGCACATTTCAATGGTCTTGTCCATTTCGCGCTGCACGGCGTCGGGGATGCCATCGCGGCGGCCGATGACGCTCACGCGCATATTGTTGCGCATCAGCGTGGAGCGTTCTTCGATCATATACTGCTGCAACAGGTGCATCAGGAAGTCGAGTTCTTCCTGCGGCCGCTTCCAGTTCTCGCTCGATAGACAGTACAGCGTCAACTGGCCGATCTTCAGCCGCGCACATTCTTCCGCCGCCCGGCGAACGCTCTCCACACCGCGGCGATGCCCTTCGATCCGCGGCAGCCCTTGGCGCTGCGCCCAGCGGCCGTTGCCATCCATGATGACGGCAATGTGCCGCGGCCGCTGCTCGGGGGGGACGTCGAAGTCCGGCGTGGCGGTGGGTTGGGCGGCGGTGGATTGGGACGTGGGCATGGATAGAGTCGGGGGCGATTTGAAAGGGAGTTGAAGGCGTTGCGGTTCACCCTCCCCCCACGCCTCCCTGAAAAGAAGGAGCGTTTTTGGACTCGCCCCTACACCGCTCCTACCGGTTTCAACTTCTGCTGGGCAAAAATAGTTTGCTGGCGTTCCGGGCCGACGGAGACATACGACACCGGCCGGCCGATCAGTTCGCTCAGCCGGTCCAGATAATCGCGGGCCGCTTGAGGCAGATCGCCCAATTGCCGCATCTGGTTGATCTCTTCGGGCCAGCCGGGCATCGATTCAAACACCGGCACCGCGCGGCGCAGGTCGTCCACGTGGCTGGGGAAATCGGTCACCCGGCGGCCATCGATCTCGTAGGCTGTGCAGATTTGCACTTCGTCCAGCGTGCTCAGCACATCCAGCAGCATGATCGCCAGTTCGTCCACGCCGCTTAAGCGA
This sequence comes from Planctomycetia bacterium, assembly GCA_021413585.1. Taxonomy (GTDB): domain Bacteria; phylum Planctomycetota; class Planctomycetia; order Pirellulales; family UBA7805; genus JAIOPX01. The sequence continues at coordinate 18,875 of JAIOQB010000084.1, read as the reverse complement.
GCCGTGTAGCGCACCGCCACGGCGTCGAACCAACCGCACCGCCGTGGGCGTCGCGTCACCGTGCCGTATTCATTTCCCCGATCGCGGAGCAGTTGCCCCAGCGGATTGTCCTGCTCGGTCGGAAACGGTCCGCCGCCAACGCGGGTCGAATACGCCTTGATCACGCCGATCGTGCGATTGATATGTTTTCCCGGCACGCCGGATCCCGACGGCACTCCCACGCCCGAGCTGTTGCTGCTGGTCACGAACGGAAACGTGCCATGGTCAACGTCCAACAGCGATCCCTGGGCCCCTTCAAACAACAGCCGCTTTCCCTGCTCTGCCGCGTTCAAGAGATACGCCGTGGTGTCCGCCACATGCGGGCGCAGCCGTTCGGCGCAGCGCGAGTATTCCGCGTAGATTTCTTCCGGATTCAGCGGCTCGAACGTGTCGCTGCTGTCCATCGCGGCGATCGCCCGGTTCTTGGCCTGCACGATGTGGGCCACGCGGCTGCGGAACGTATCGCGATATAGATCGCCGAGCCGCAGCGCCAGCGAGCGGCCCACCTTGTCTCGATAGCAGGGACCGATGCCGCGCTGCGTGGTCCCCAGGCTTTCGCCATCGGCCGTGCTGTCGTTGAGCGCCCGGTCTTCGGCAATGTGCCACGGGAAGATCACATGAGCCCGGTCGCTGAGCATCAGGTTTTTACCGACGGAAAGCCCGCGGGCGGACAAGCCATCGATCTCCGCCAGGATGCTTGGTGGATGCAGCACCACGCCGCCAGTGACGACGCACTGCACATGCGAGGTGAGGATGCCGCTGGGGATCAGCGAGAGTTTATATTTTTGATCGCCGACGACCACCGTATGCCCGGCGTTGGCCCCCCCTTGATACCGCACGACAATGTCGTGCTCCAACGTGAGCAAATCGACGAGCTTCCCCTTGGCCTCGTCCCCCCACTGCAATCCGATAACACAAGTACCCGGCACGGCGCGCGCCTCAACAATTAGAGCTTTCAGGGTGACCCGCCAGCCGTCCAGCGACGGCCAAACCCGTAAGTTTAGCGGCCGAGGGGCGGGGGGACAAGTTGCTGCGGGTGGCGGCATATGGAGCGTCCTGAACTAGGACGAGTTGAATTAAGCTGGCCCGCTAATTCATTCGCTTGATTTTAAGAGTCTGATAATAGATGGGAGTGGGCCCTGAGCCATTCCGCTCCAGCCGGCGTAAGGCTGTAGACATATTGCGGGTATCCCTCGCGGCGCGCCTTCGTCAGAAGCCCGTCTGCTTCCATCGAGTTGATGGCTATGTAGAGGCCCTTGGTGGAATACTTCAAATCAAGGGCCTTCCCGCCAACACCCCGCCAGATCTGGTAATCGCTGCAAATCGGAGCGAAGAACGCGATTACGTTTAGCACCATCGCGTTGTAGGCTGCGCGGTCGCATTCTGGAATCGGTTCGGTCATGCGTATGATCCTACCAACCTGCACAGCGCCCGGAACACCTTTCCTTCTTCACGTCCTTCGCGCTCTTCTGTTCAAAATTCCTTTTGCTTCTCGTGAACAGATTCGGCGTGCTACCCCTCCGGAAACTGCCGGCAGTATTCATACAGCGCCATCGCCGCCGCCGTGGCGACGTTATAGCTCAGCGGCTGGCCGTAGACGGGAATCTCTACCGCGTCGTCGAGCAGGGCCAGTTCATCTTCGGTCAGCCCCTGCCGTTCATTCCCCAGCACCAGCACGCTGCGGCGCTCGAACCGGTAGTCGTGCAGGTTGCGGCTGTCGCTGGTCTGCTCCAGGCCGACGATTCGATACCCTTCTACTTTGAACCGCGCCAACATCGGCGGCAATGTGCGGTGGACTTCAACCTGGAGCGAGTCAGGTCGCCCGGGGTCAACGCTGTCGCGGGCGATCTTGCCGATGACCTTCGCATTGCCGCAGGCCACCAGCCGGGTGATCCCGCAGCAGCCGCAGGTGCGTGCAATCCGCGACAGGTTCACCTGGGTGCGCAGCGGCGCGCAAGCGACGATCAATTCGCGGGGCCGCGCCAGCGGAGCAGGGGGCTTGTGGCGCTGGTGTTGAAACTCGGCCATTTGGGCAAAACACTAGCCCGAAGCGTAAGCGAGGACGGAAACCAGTGCCTCCTCGCTTACGCTTCGGGCTAGTGAGCAATTAACCTAAATCGACTCACCGGGGCCGGATCGGCGCCTTGTAGCTCAGTTCAAAATCCTTGAACCGGATGCTGTGCTCGTCGTCGTGAGGCAACGCGTCGAAGGCCAACTCCAGCAGCCGTTGGAAGCTGCCGGGCAGGATGTGGTAGTAGTTGTGCTTGCCGTCGCGACGCGCCTCGACCACGCCGGCCGTACGCATCATCGCCAGGTGATGGCTTACCGCTGGCTGGCTTTGGCCCAGCCGCTCGCACAACGCCCTGACGTGCAATTCCTTGTCCTGTGTGAGGTACAACAGAATCCGCAGCCGGGTTTCGTCGCTCAGCAGCTTGAAGGTCTTGGTCAGATCGCGGATTAATTCTTCTTGAACGGGCGGCGCCGCGGAGCCCTCGGGGCTGGCAGGGGCGTCGGTCAGTTGGTCTTTAGTGAAGGCACTCATTGACACGGCCAATTGTCCTTTTTCTTGTACGGCGACGCAGCGGCTCGAAACAGCTTCGATAAACTCGCGCGACGGCCAACCGAAGGGTACAGGTTACGTGACCGGAGCTAAGCGCCGCAAGCGACCCCGCCAAAAGTCCCGCTCGCGGCAAACTTCACGATCGCATTCGTCGCGGTCATTGTAACCCGGCGGCTGGGGGTTAGAAAAGGATTTGCCGATGGGGGAGAAAAAATAATTGAGCCGTGGTTTATCGGCTGCCGCCCGGGCCGGCATGCTGCCACTGCCGGCAAAGCAAAATACTGCCGGCAGGGACCAATTCCGCGAAGATCGTGTTGAAAATGGGCCCCAGCCGACGCCTAAGTCGTTACGGCAGGCGGCTGCCGCGGCGGGGGGCGTTGCCGTTGAAATTTGGGGGCCTTAAGATAGTCGGTTTGGCAACCCTGCGTGCTTACCCAGCGGTCCCCATGTACCGGCCCGGCCGAACCCTGTTTCCCTATCTGGCCCTGGCCGCCGTGGGGCTGGCACTGGTCTGGTCGACGACGTTTAGCACGCTTCCGCAGGCGGACTTTACGTTCATCAACGGGACGGAACTGAAGTCGATTGACCCGGCCCGCGTCACGGGCGTGCCCGAGGGGCGAATCGTGGGGGCCCTGCTCGAAGGGCTCTATCGGCCCGACCCCAAGACGCTCCAGCCCCTGCCCGGCATGGCCGTGCAGCACGATCTTTCGAGCGATCGGAAGACGTACACGTTCCATCTCCGCTCCAACGCCCTGTGGAGCGACGGGACGCGGGTCACCGCTGAGGATTTTCGCTGGTCGTGGCAGCGGATGCTGCATCCGGAAACTGGCTCGGAGTATGCCTCGCTGCTGGGCGAATGTGTGGTCGGGGCCGACCAATACCATCGGGGCGCTGTCAAAGTTGGCAACCGTGTGGAGATCGAACTCGAGGACCGTCCTAACCCCGCGGAACCCTTCCCCACCGGCACCATCCTGCGGAGCAAAGTGCTGGCGATCGACAAACCGCCGGAGCCGAAAATTCCCAAGGGCACCTCGGAAGACGACGAAGACAAAATCAAGGACGCCTGGAAGGCGAAGTGGCAATACACCGTTGAGATCGACGGCCAGCGCCAGAAGTATTGCAAACAGCCCCCTGCCGGCGATGCGCAAATCAAGAAATGCCGACAGGTGCTGCTCGATTTCAGCGAAGTCGGAATCAAGGCGCCGGACCCGGCCACGTTTGAAGTCACGCTCCTCAATCCGACGCCGTACTTCATTTACTTGGCGCAATTCTTTCCCTTGTGCCCCGTCCAAAGGGCGTGCGTCGAGAAGTATGGCTATCCGAACTGGACCAAGGCGGGGAACATCGTCACCAACGGCGCCTATCGGTTGGAGTTCCGCCGCTTTCGCGATCGGATCCGAATGCGCAAAAGCTCCAACTACTGGGACGCCGAGCATGTGCAGATCAACGTGGCCGACGCGCTGGCGGTCGAGTCCCCCGCCACCGGGTTGAACATGTACCTCGATAACCAGGTGGAATGGACCGAAGCCCCCCCCAGTGCCGTGATTCCCGAATTGGAGAATCGCATCGACTATCTGGCCAAGCCCTCGCTGGCGATTTATTTCTACCGAATGAACGTCACGCAGAAGCCGCTGGACAATATGCTCGTCCGCCGCGCGCTGAATCTGGCGGTGAACAAAGAATCGCTGTGCAAGAACCTGCTGCGCGCCGGGCAACAGCCGGCACTGTCGTTCGTCCCTCCCGGATTGCCCGGTTACGAGCCCGCCTCGGCAGGTGAGTACAACATTGACAAGGCGCAAGACTTACTGCGACAGGCGGGCTTTCCTGGCGGCCAGGGACTGGACCGCATCGAGATTCTGTTCAACGGCGACGGTGGCGATCACAGGGACATCGCCCAGAAGATCGGCAGCGATTGGGAAAAGAATCTCGGCGTGCGGGTCGGCTACAAGGGAATCGAGTGGAACAGTTATCTGGCTGCCGTTCGCCAGCTCAGCTACAGCGTGTCCCGCAACGGTTGGACCGGCGATTATCCTGATCCCAACACCTTCCTGGGGCTGTTTGTCTCCAATGGGGAGCAGAACTCCACGGGTTGGAAAAACCCTCGCTACGACCAGTTGATTGCCGACGCGGCACGCGAAGTCGACGCGAAAAAACGATTGCAGATGTTTCACGACGCCGAGCGGATCCTGATGGACGAAATGCCCGTGCTGCCGGTGTATTCGTACGTCTCCGTCAATATGGTCAAGCCCTACGTGAAAGGCTTTTACCCCAACGCGCAGGATCTGCACCCGCTGCGCGACTTGTCGATCGACGCCGCCGAGCGGCGGAAATATTTCCAAGCCAAGGGAACGCCGTGATTCAATTTCTCGCCAAACGGCTGGCCTGGATGGTGCTCACGTTGTGGGTGGTGTTCACGTTTTCGTTTTTTCTGATGCGGGCGGTGCCCGGCGGGCCGTTCTCAGAAGAGCGCAAGCTCGATCCTGACGTGAAGCGGAACATCGAGCGCCGTTACCATCTCAATGAACCACTCTACCAACAATATGCGGAGCAGTTGTGGAGTGCCATGCAGTTGGACCTTGGGCCCAGCATGCGGATGAGCGATTTCACCGTAAATGAAATCATCGCCGCCGGATTTCCTGTGTCTGCAACGTTAGGGATACTGGCGCTCTCGTTCGCGCTAGCTTTGGGAATCATCACCGGCATCGTGGCCGCGCTGTACCGCCAGACGACGACCGACGTGGGAATGATGACGGCCGCCACGATCGGCATCGCGGTGCCCAACTTCTGGCTGGCGAGCGTCTGCATTGTGCTATTCGTGTTCGTGCTGCCGATCTTTCCTGCCGCCGGCTGGGGCTCCCCCTGGCAACTGGTGCTGCCGGTGTTCTGCCTGGGCGCACCGTACGCGGGCTACATCGCCCGGCTGACGCGGACGGGCATGCTCGATGTTCTTTCTCAAGATTACATTCGCACGGCGCGGGCCAAGGGGCTTTCGCCGGCGCGCGTCGTCGTGCATCACGCGCTGAAAGGAGCCATGCTGCCGGTGGTGTCGTTCCTGGGCCCAGCGGCGGCTGACATCCTCACCGGCTCGTTGATCGTCGAGACGATCTTCTTTCTGCCTGGCCTGGGACGCAACTTCATTCAATCGGCCACGCAGCGCGATTACCCCGTGGCAATGGGGCTGGTGCTGGTGTACACGGTGATTCTGTACGTGCTCAACACTGTAGTGGATATGTCGTATCGGTTTTTGGATCCTCGAGTGAAATTGCAATAAACTTTGGTCCGCCGAATAGCATGAATCAATTCCCGTCCAACCCACCGCCGCACACCGCGCGCTACGAAGCTCTGCTGACCGAGGCCGAGCGGATCAAGGGCGTTTCGTTGGGACGCGACGCCTGGCGGCGACTGCGGCGGAATTGGGCAGCGATGGCGTCGCTGGGGTTCCTGGTTGTTCTCTCGCTGCTGTCATTCTTTGTGCCCCTGCTGCCGCTGCAATCTCCCAAGGAGGGGAACCTGGAGCAGCGGGCGTTTGAGCCGCCGAATTTGGCGAAGCATTCGTTAGATTTAGTGGCGATGCTGGCCCCCAAGCCGCCGGCTGGCGCCCTCCCGAAAAAAGCTGACTCTGAGGTGAACGCGCCCGAACTCAGAAATGAAGGAAACGTCCCGGAAAAAGCCGACTCCGCAAAACCTGCCGCGGCAAAAGCTGACCCAACTAAACCTGCCGCCACAATCGCGAACGACAAAAAATCCGTCGACTCCCCCTACGACATCCGCGTGAAAGCCCTGTGGGATGAGCCCAATGTGATCGACCGGGCGATGATCCGTGTCCGCGTGGCGATCTTCCGCGACTGGTGCGTGCCATCGATCTGCGGCACCGATCAACTGGGGCGGGACCTGCTATCGCGTCTGTTCTGGGGCTCGCGGGTGTCTTTGATCGTCGGCGTCGTGGCCACGCTGGTGTCGCTGGTGATCGGCGTGAGCTACGGCGCGATCGCGGGCTACGTCGGCGGCTGGGTGGACGACGCCATGATGCGCATCGTCGACGTGTTGTATTCCATCCCGTTTATCTTCGTAGTGATCTATCTGATTACGATTCTCGACGAACCGTCGATCAAGACGTGGCTGCTGAAGCACGGCGTGGACAAAATTGTGATCTTCTATTTTGTCATCGGAGCGATTTTCTGGCTCACCATGGCCCGCGTGGTGCGCGGACAGGTGATCTCGCTCAAGCAGGAACAGTTCGTCGAGGCGGCCCGAGCAGTTGGCGCTGGCAAGGCGCGGATCATCTTTCGGCATCTGGTTCCGAACTTGATGAGCGTGGTGATCGTGTATCTGACCCTCACCGTGCCGTCGGTGATGTTGTTTGAAGCATTTCTTTCCTACTTGGGATTGGGTGTCGATCCCCCCGGCGTATCGTGGGGCATTCTGGCCAGCGAAGGGGTACAGGCAATCAACCCGATCAAGACATCCTGGTGGCTTGTGGTCTTCCCCGGCCTGGCTCTGGGAATGACGCTCTTGGCGTTGAACTTACTCGGCGACGCCCTGCGCGACGCACTCGATCCACGATTGAAAAACCGCTAAGCAATCCACAAGCACATGCCTCACAAGCTGCTGCAAGTCTCCGATCTGAAAGTCGAGTTCCGCACCGACGACGGCGTGGTGCGGGCGGTGGACGGCGTGTCGTTTGAAATCGAGCCGGGGCAGACGCTGGGGCTAGTCGGCGAGTCGGGCTCTGGCAAGTCCGTGAGCAACCTGGCGCTGCTGGGCCTGGTGCCGCGCCCCCCGGGGTACGTCTCCGGCCGGGCATTGTTTCGCGGCGCGGATCTGCTCACCATGCCGCAAAAGCAAATCACCGCCATCCGCGGCCGCCGGATCGCCATGATCTTTCAAGATCCGATGACGTCGCTCAATCCGTTCCTAACGGTCGCCGATCAACTGACTGAAGTGACGCGCCGCCATCTGGGGCACACTCCACGACAGGCCCTCGATCACGCCGTCGATATGCTTACCCGCGTGGGGATCGCTTCCCCCGAGCGGCGGATTTTCGACTATCCACACCAATTCTCCGGCGGCATGCGGCAGCGGGTGATGATCGCCATGGCGCTAAGTTGCAAACCGGATGTGCTGATCGCCGACGAGCCGACCACCGCGCTCGACGTGACCGTGCAGGCCCAGATCCTCGACCTGATGCGCGAGCTGCAGCGGGCCGAGGGGACCGCCATCATCCTCATCACGCACGACATGGGCGTGATCGCCGCGATGTGCCACCGCGTGCATGTGATGTACGCCGGGCGGATCGTGGAAGAGGCCCCGGTTGGGCAACTGTTCGCCGTGCCGCGGCATCCGTACACGCTCGGGCTGCTCAAGTCGATTCCGCGCGTCGACGAGCCGCCGGGGACGCAGCTCAACCCTATCGCCGGCCAGCCCCCCGACCTGGCGCACTTGCCGCCGGGCTGCGCGTTCGCCCCGCGCTGCCCGTATAGCATCGCCCGCTGCACGCAGGAAGTGCCGCCGCTGTTCGACGCTCCCGATGGGGGCCGGTTCGCCTGCTTTGTCGATGTCCGCACCACCGCGCCGCGGGAGGCCGTCTGTGAATAGCTTGCCGCACACGCTCAGCGCTCCGCCGCGGCCACTGGACGCCGGTCCCGTGCCGGTACTGGAAGTGCGCGACCTCAAGGTGCATTTTCCGTTCACGCGTGGGCCATTCTGGAACCGCACGAACGGCTTCGTGCGCGCAGTGGATGGAGTGAGCTTCAAGATTGCTCCGGGCGAGACCCTCGGGCTGGTCGGCGAGTCGGGCTGCGGCAAATCGACCACCGCGAGGGCAATCTTGAACCTGGTGCCGCCGACGTCCGGCGCGGTGTATCTGCAAGGGCACCGGATCGACGGACTCGACGAGCATGCCATGCGGCCATTTCGCCGCCAGGCGCAGATGGTGTTTCAAGATCCGTTTGCCTCGCTCAATCCGCGGATGACCGTCGGCAGCATCGTGGCCGAGCCAATGGATATCCACAAGCTGCACGCCCCGAGCGAGCGGAAGCTGGAAGTGCTGCGGCTGATGGAACTGGTGGGACTGAATCCGCGGTTTTTGAACCGCTACCCGCACGAGTGCTCCGGTGGCCAGCGGCAGCGGATCGGCATCGCCAGGGCGCTGGCGGTGCGGCCGCAACTGCTGCTGTGCGACGAGCCCGTCTCGGCGCTCGACGTTTCAATTCAGGCGCAGGTGATCAATCTGCTGATGGATTTGCAGCAGCGGCTGGGGCTGTCGCTGCTGTTCATTGCTCACGATCTGGCCGTAGTGCGGCACATTGCCCGGCGGATCGGGGTGATGTATCTGGGAAAACTCGTCGAACTGGGGCCGGCGGAAGCGCTGTACACCGATCCACGCCACCCCTACACGCGGGCACTCTTAAGCAGTGCCCTAATTCCCGACCCGGCAAGGCAACGGCAGCGGATCGCACTGACGGGTGAAGTCCCCTCGCCCGACCGCGAGTACGCCGGCTGCCGGTTTGCCGATCGCTGCCCGATCGCCGATCCGAAATGTTCCATCACCTCGCCGCCGCTGGAACAAGCTCCGCCCGACCACGCCACCGCAGGCGTCTCGCGCGAAGCAGCCTGCTTCTACGCCTGGGATGTCACGCGCTGGGCGGAAAAAAACGCGCCGCCCAAATAATTCCCCCTTCACGCCATTTTTTCACACCCCTTTTTCACACTTCCTTTCACCCCCTCGCCTCCAAACTCTCAAACCACGCCAGCACCTCGGCCCGCTTTCCGCCATACGGCACGTACAGCGAGTTGAAAACATCCAACGGCTGGCGGCCCGCGTCAAATCTCAGCAGCACGCCTGTATCGCGCAGTTCCACGCGGCGCACCGCGGTCCAGTGGACGACGCGCCGGCGGCTGAGGACGCGCTGGTGGATCCCCGCGGCGTCGATTTGAAACCTGACCGGCACAAAGTATCGCCAGGCGGAAAGCACCACGGCGGCAACCGCCAGACCAGTGAGAATCTCGTTTTGCGTGACGAACCAGGCGATCAGCCCGAGTGCCAGCGCCAGCCATGGAACCGGCTCTGCCAGCGCACGGCGGCTCACGAGCGGCCAGAGGGTGAGCACGACCGGATTTGGTCCTGGAGTTGAACCAGCGCCCGCCGATCCCGGGCGCTGCACGCTGCTGCCCGGCCGCACCTTGCTGCCGCTGCGAACGCCGCTATCGGTTGAGGTCACCTTGCTTGTGGACATGGTAGTGCCATTGTAACTCAAGCCGAATCGTTACCCTCCCCCGGCCCCTCCCTGAAAGGGAGGGGAGTTTCCAGGTGCCCGCCACAGCGTCCCTTTGACCACCAGCACCAGCATCGCGAACAGAGCCGTGCTGAACACCAACGCGGCGGCGAGCATGATGCCAAAGTAGTCGCGCATCAGCACCAGCGCCGGCGGCTCGACGCTCGGCGGCACCTGCCGCTGCACGGGGCCCTCGCGTCCGCTGTGGGCCTTCGCATCGGCGCGATGGAGGGCCCACGCGTGCCGCGCCTGCGCGTTGTCCATCGAATCAAGCGTGTCGCGCCGGAGATTCAACAGCGTCACGACGACCAGGACCATCGCCAACAAATAGACGCCCCCCCACAGCCAGGTCGCGGGCGTGTTGAAAGGTCTTCGCATGGAACGGCAAACTGTTCGATGGAAAAAATGCGGGTGGCGATGCAGGCTATTGCGCTAAATTCAGATGTGGCAAGATCGAACACGCCTTAACCTATCGTGGCAAAGCGGGCGCTCTGATTAAAGCAGAAAACGCCGCGCGCCGCCCAAAAGTGACAGCACCCCAACTTCCGAGGGGATCGAGTCGCGAAATTAAAAAACGAAAACAAAAAATTGCGGACGATTCTCTTGGCGCGGCAACGCGATTCGCTACACTGACGGGCGTTCATTGCGTGAACTCCTGTCATTCGGGCAAGCCAGATAGTCATTCGACTGGCTTGCCCGCTATTTTGCGCTGAGGCTGAATCAGCACGGGCAGAACGTGGGTGCCTGGGGCAACGCCCCGGATCAGTTGATGCATCATGTACTGGGGCGTTGCCCCTGGCACCCGTTAAACGTGCTCAGTCCCACGCCCCGGACTCCACCAATCGCACTAACTGCGGCAGCAGCAGCCGGGCAGCTCGCGAACGGTGGCTGATGGCCTGCTTCACCGCCGGGCCAATCTGCCCGAACGTGCGATGGTACTCCACGATCTCAAACAGCGGATCGTAGCCGAAGCCGTGCGTACCGGCCGGCTCGCGGCGGATGCGCCCGCGGCAGATGTCTTCGGCTTCCGCCCGCACCGTCCCTTGCGCGTCGCACAACGTCATGTGGCAAACATAGTGCGCCGTGCGTGCGGCTTCGGCCACCGCGTCGAGTTCTAAAAGCAGCCGGCGATTGTTCGCTTCGTCCGTGGCGGCGGGGCCGGCGTATCGCGCGGAGTAAACGCCCGGCGCGCCGTGCAAGGCATCCACGACGAGCCCGCTGTCTTCGCCGAGGACCCATTGGCCGAGCTGCCGCGCCTGCTGGCCCGCCTTGAGCGCCGCGTTGGCAGCGAACGTGTCGCCGGTTTCCTCGACCTCGATGGCCGCGGGAAATGCGCTCAAGAGCGCTACGTCCAACCCGCAGCGCGAGAAGAGTTCCACTAGTTCCGCGGCCTTCTTCGCGTTGCGCGTTCCCAACACCAGCAGCGGCCGCGTGGACATGTCTATCGTCCCTCCGCCGCTCCTTGGGTGTAGTCGCTGCCGATCGACTGCTTGGGGGCCTCGATCACGATCGGCTGCGGGTCGAACACAACGTTGATGGACGGAATCCGCTCCGGCACCAAAGGGCCTCCCAGCTTGGAGAGCTTGGCTTTGAACGAGTCGACCACCTTTTGCACCGGCGGGCTGTACTTGAAGCCGCCGTACGTCGTCTGGTACCCCGGCGAGTCAAAGCTCCCCACGGTCACGATGCTGCTGTTGCGGTCGTGATATTCGTACGCCTCGTAACCCGAGGCCCGCAGGTAGACCGTGGTCTCGTGCGCTTTCTGGCCGGCCTTTTGCAGGCGGTGCTGCATCACGTCGGACTCTTTCGTGCTTTCGATCTCTTTGATTTTGTTGGCATCAATTATCACATTGCCCTCGAACGTGGCGATGCGCACCGTGTAGCGTCCTGGGCAATTCAGCAGGCTGTACTCGAACGGCTGGTTGAGCTTGCGGACGAACTGATCGATCCCCTTGGGGTGATAATAGTTCTCCGGCAGCAGCGGATTGGTGGTGACGAAGGCCAGCCGCAGCGGGCCCGGCTTCTTTTGCTTGTTTTCCTCCGACATCAGGCTTTGCCGCACGCTCTCGAACACCTGGCTGTGACTGCCGCCGTCTCCCCCTAGCGATTCGGGGCGCAGCAGCTTGATCTTCTTAAGCACCCTGTCCAACTGCGGGTCATCCACGGAGTTGAAGTCCCCCACCAGCACGGCCACTTCCTCGGGCTTGCCCCCTTGGTTGTAGCGCATTCGCTGGCGATTCCCCATCTGGTCCAAGCCGCGCCCCACGACGGCATCAGAATAATCAAACGTCATCTGGTGCGTGTAGGCGGTCAGCTTGTAGCGTTTGCGCAACTCGTACACCAGCTTGCGGGCGTCGTCTTCCGCCTGCTGCTTGCGGCGGGCATGCTCTTCGACCTGGTGCTGCAGCCGATCCGCCTTCTGGGCCGCCGTGCCGCTGCGAGTGTCCTTTTCCAACGGCGGCACCTGGAACGTGGTGACCATAATCAGCCACGGGCCTTGGCGCTCGGTGAGCGGGTAGGCGTTCTTTGGATCGGCATCGATCCGCTCAAACCGCACCAGGTTCGCCAGCGGCGGCGCCGCCTCGGCCGTTGATTTCTGCCAAACAATAGCCACGCCTAGCAACAAAACCGCGAGCGCGCGGATAGACAACGAGGGCATGTCGAACCTCCGTGGAACGCAACGGCTTGAGAATCAAGCGACCGAGACGAGCGGGGCGGGACTGTAGCAAACCGGCCCCGAGGGGCCAAGGCCAGAATCAGGGAGCGCGGGTGCTGGCGCCCACGGCCGGCCGGGGTGACTGAATGACGAATGTCTAAGCTCGAATGACGAAGGAATGCCGAAGTCTAAATGACCAAAAAAGAGCGTGCGCAGCTCCCTCATTCGTCATTCGTGCTTCGACATTAGACATTCATTCCGTGGGTGCAAGCACCCACGCTACGGCTCACCCCGCCGCGGGGGCTGGGCTGCGGTTGGGATCCCGCTCGGAGCGGGCCGAGGTGGCGGGCGACGTGCGTTGCATCAGGATCAAGATCGGCGAGGCGATGTAGATCGAGCTATACGTGCCGACGATGATCCCCACCAGCAACGCGTAGGCAAACCCATGCACGCCAGGCCCGCCGACGAAGTACAGGATGAACACCACCATGAACGTCAGGAACGACGTGAGCAGCGTGCGGCTGAGGGTTTGATTGACGCTGTCGTTGATGATCTTGGGCGTGATGCGCGGACTCTTGCCGCGCATTTCGCGAATCCGGTCGAAGATCACGATCGTGTCGTTGAGCGAATAGCCCACCAGCGTGAGCACGGCGGCCAACACGACCAGGTTCATCTTGAACGGCTCAAGCTGCAGAAAGTGGCCGACACCGGGAATCAGCGCCAGGTATTTGCTCAGCGCCAACATGCCGATCATGACCAGCACGTCGTGGACCAGCGCCACCACCGCCGCCAATCCGAAGCGCACCTCCTGAAAGCGGAACCAGACATAAGCCACGATGCAACCGAAGCTGACGAGCATGGCGTTCAGGCCGACCCACTTCATGTCGTCGGCCACCTGGCCGCCGACGTTGGTGGCGGCGGCGAACGTCGGCTTGTCGATAAACTGCTGCTGCACGCGGGCGAGCAGCTTGGCGGCGTCTTGCTTGTTCAACGTGGTTTGCAGCGTCCACTCGTTCTCCGGCAGACGGCTGGAGCCCACGACCGCCGAGTTGGACACCTTATAGCGGAAGTTCAGCTCCGGCGGCGGCGTGTTGCCCGCCTTCGTGGCGGGCCCCTTCTCGGGCTCTACGGCCGCCTTCTGCGCCTCCTGAGTACGGACCAGCCCCACGGAGACACCCGCTTGCTGAATCATGTCGGAGAGGACTTCTTGATTGATTGGTTGGTCGAAGTGCAACTGGGCCTCGGTGCCGCCGACAAACGACTCCTTGGCGCCGGCGAGTTCCATGCCAGGGGGCATCCCTTCGACGGCGGCGTTTGGATCGACCGCTGGCACTCCCCCCAGTGGCGCGTCGGCGGGCTTTTCGGCGGGAGCCGCGGGTGCGTCGACTTTCTTTTCGTCGGCCTTCTTATCTTTGGGAGCATCTTTGGCGTCAGATTCTTTGGCTTCTTTGGCGCCATCCTTTTTAGTGTCGGCTTCTTTGTCGTCGGCAGCGGCCGACTTCGGATCGTTCCTTCCTGCCGGCGCCGTAGCGTCTGCTTTCTTCACGTCATCGGCGGGCTTCGGAGCATCCGCTTTCTTTTCGGGATCCGCAAACATTACATACTGGAACTGTGCGGCGCCATGCCGCAGGCTCGCACCCGATTTGGGCGCAGCCTTGCCTGGCTCGGCCGGTTTTTCCGGCGACTTGGCATCCGATTTTGTTTCGTCGGCTTTCTTTTCAGGCGCCTTTTCCGCGGCCTTCTTTTCGTCAGCCTTTTTCTCCTCTGGCTTCGTCTCCGTTGCCTTGCCGTCCTCGGGCTTTTTGTCGTCAGCCTTCTTTTCCTCGGCCGGTGGAGCGACGGCTGGCGGCGCAGGCTCAACGGGCGCGCCGGGCTGTGCCGCAGGAGCCGCGATTGTCGTGAACTTCGTTGCGTCGAAGTGCAGTTGATTGGTTTTGATCTTGGGCCCCAACACGCGGGTGATGGCGGCTTCCACCAGCTTGGGATTGGCCTGCGTGGTCTCGATGTCGAAGCTCTTCTTATCTTTGCCGACGCTTTGCACGGTCAGGTCGTCCAACTGGCTTCCCTTCGGCTGGCTGCTTGAATCCGCTTCCAGCAAGTGCTGCACCTCGGCTCTGTCCTGCGCGTCTTTCATCGCCACCTGGATCTTCGTGCCGCCGCGGAAATCGATATCGAAGAATTCGGTTCCCCGCGAAAACGCCGCCACCATGCCCACGGCGATCAGCACCCACGATGCAATCAGGCAGGGCCACATCTTGCCGTAGAAGTTGATATCCGTGTGCGGCAGAAGCTTGCCCATACGGAGTGTCTCGATCCATCGCTTCTTCTCGAACACGTCGAACACCAGTCGCGAGCAGAAGATGGCCGTAAACATGCTCATCAGGATGCCCAGGATCAGCGTGACGGCGAACCCTCGCAACTGCTCGGTCCCCACCGAGTACATCACCACGGCGGTGATGATATTGCAGACGTTGGCGTCCACGATGGTTCGCGTGGCTCGGCTATATCCGTTGCGGATGGCCATCCGCAACGCGGCCCCGCGCTCCAATTCTTCGCGCATGCGTTCATAAATCAGCACGTTGGCGTCCACCGCCATGCCGACGGTGAGCACCAACCCCGCCAGCCCGGCCAGCGTGAATGGCGTCTGCAGCGCCAGCATGATCGCCACCACCAGCACCAGGTTGAAGAACAGCGCAAAGGCCGCCACGAAGCCGGCAAATCGGTAGTAGAAGATCATGAACAAAGGCACGGCGATCATCGAGATCGCAATCGCCAGTTCGCCGTACCAGATGGTCTCATCGCCTAGCGTGGCGTTGGTCAAATCCTGGCTGATCGGCTCACGCTCCAAAGCGGCCGGCAGGCTGCCGGCGTCCAGCACCCCCACCAGCCACTGCACTTCGGGCTGCGTGAAGTTGCCGGTGATCTGGCCGCTGTCGGAAATCGTCGAGTGCAGCGTCGGTGCGGATAACAACTCGCCGTCGAGCACGATCCCCAGCCGACGCATCCGCCCCTGCTTAGGCAGGTTGTTGCCGGTCAGCCGAGAGAACCGCCTCGCTCCTTCCGCATTGAAGTTGAACGCGACGTGCGGCCCTTCGATCCCCATGCCGGCCCGCGAGCCGGTCAGGTAGGAGCCTTCCACGTTCTCGCCGTCGATCAGCACCAACACGTCGTGGCGCTTGGGATCGCCCGGATGGGGGCGAACGACCGTCTCTCGATCGACCGGCACGCGCGATTTGCCCGCCTGGTCGGTTCCCACGGGAAACCACTGCGCCACGGGCTGGCCGATAAACACCAACTTCTGCAGCCGGCCATCGTTCGTGCGAGTAACCAGGTCGGCGTCCTTCGCAGCGCGGGCCGTCTCATCCTGGGGCACATCGACCCAACGGGCGGCCACGCGATTGCCCAGCAGCACCTCGGTGCTGTTCTTGTTTCCCTCGGCTTCGCTGATGATGTATTTGTCTCGCTCGTCGGCGTCCGCGCGGCGGGCGTCGGCGTCTTTTTTCTTTACGACCCAATCGATGCGGCGGGCTTGGGCGGCCACCGTGTCGTCTGTCTGGGGATCGGCCAGGATGCGAAACTCCAGGTGCCCCTGCGAATTGATCAGCCGCTTGAGCAAGGCCACTTCGTCCGGGTTGACTTCGGGGACGACGATTTCCACGCCGTCGTCGCCGAACTTGCGCACCGCCACCTGCTTCGTGCCGGCCGGGTCGATGCGCTGGATGATCCGGGAGATCAGCTTGTTCATCGTCTCTTTGTCGAGCGGGCCAGCCCCCGGCGGACGCTGCGTCTTGTCAACCAGGTATTTCAACGTGGTGCCGCCGGCCAGGTCGATGCCGCGCTTCGGCGCGCGGCTGGTGGCGATAATCACCACGGCGGCAAACATCACGCACAGCACGAGCGTGAACTTCCACGCGTAGTCTGGCATGCGCAGCGAGCGGGCGATCCAGATCCCCAACGGAAACGGCACCACGAACACCAGCAGCACCAGCGCCAAAATGATGTACCACGCGGCGAACCACGGGCCGGGCACGGCTGCTGGAGGGGGAGGGGGGGCCGTTTGCTGGGCCAACACGATAAGCGGCGTCAGAATCGCAAGCATGGAACAGTTTCCTGGACTAGATTCGATAGCATTGAGAAAGCCGCGGACGTCCGATGCGCGCTGGCTAGGTTTTTATTCGATGATTGCCTGGATTGCCTGTGATATTTGCCCGCGGCCTATTTCTTTTCGCCCGCCGGTTCGTCCCCTTCGAGTCGGGCGATCGAGCCGAGTGTGACACGAATTTTGGTGCCGGTCGATTCGTCGATCGTCAGTGTTACTTCGTCCGCCTCCCGGTGGACATTGGCAACCACCGCCTTGATGCCGCCCACGGTGACCACCCGATCGCTCTTCTTCAGGTTGGCCATCATCTCCTTGTGGGCGTTCTGCTTCTGCTTTTCAGGGCGAAAGAGCATGAAGTAGCCCAGCACCAACAACATGGCGATCATGGGGAACATGTAGGTGGAGGTGGGCCCTTGGTCAGCCGGGGCAGCCGCTCCACCAGCCCCGGCCCCGGCGCCTGCCCCGGCCGCGTCTGCTAATACGATGTATTGAGCCAGTGTGCTGAATATATGCATGGTTTTCCCGCTACGAAATCCACAAATCGGCGGCGTTAGGCTGCGAGCTGTAACCGCCCTGGCACGCGTCCTGAAAACAGATACCGCCCGCCGCTGAAACCTCAGCGCCAGCCAACAAAAACGGCCCGCCGCCCCCAGGCATCGGGCCACGTCCATTTTGGGCAACGCGAAATATCATAAGACCTTACGCCCCAAGGGGCAAGTGGACAATTGGGCCGCGCGGTAGCCACTGCTCGGGAGTCGACATCGGGTGCCTCGGGCAACGCCTCAGATTTGTCCACTGGGGCGTTGCCCCGGGCACCCAATCCTGTCAGCGAATGCTCACTCATGCACCTCTTCTTTACTACGCCGCCACCCAGCCTCGCGTGCCGCGCAAAACGCCGCAAAACGGTCTTCCACAATCGCCTGCCGGGCAGCCGCCATCAGGCGCTGGTAATACGTCAGGTTATGGATCGACAGCAGAATCGGGCCAAGCATCTCGCCCGCCGCAAACAGATGCCGCAAATAGCCCCGGCTGTGCCGGCACGCTACGCAAGGGCAACCCTCCTCCAACGGCCGCACGTCCCGCTGATATTTCTGGTTCCGCAGCCGCAACGGCCCTGCATCAGTAAACGCCAATGCGTTGCGGCCGTTGCGCGTCGGCATCACGCAATCGAACAAGTCGATCCCGAGGCGGATGGCCGCCAGCAGGTCCTCGGGGCGCCCGACCCCCATTAGGTACCGCGGGCGATCGGCGGGGAGCGCGGGCATCGTGGCCCGCAGGGTGGCGACCATCTGCTCCGGCGTTTCTCCAACGCTCAGTCCTCCCACCGCATAGCCGGGAAAGTCCATCGCCGCGAGTTGCTCCGCACAGCGGACGCGTAGCACCGGATCGAGCCCACCCTGCACAATCGCAAACAGTGCCTGCCCCTCGCGCGGCGGCACCGCCCGGCAGCGGGCCGCCCAGCGGATCGAGCGCTGCATGGCATCCAACAGCACGTCGGGGCTGCTGGGCAACGACACCACATGATCCAGCACCATCGCCACGTCGCTGCCAAGCTGCTGCTGGATTTCGATCGCCCGTTCGGGACTGAGCACGATCCCCGAGCCGTCGATGTGCGAGCGAAACACGGCGTGCTCTTCAAGCACCTCGGTCATTTCGGCCAGACTGAATATCTGAAAGCCGCCGCTGTCGGTGAGGATCGGGCCGTCCCAACCCATGATGGCGTGCAGGCCCCCCAGGTCGCGCACCACGTCCGCTCCCGGACGGAGCGCCAGATGGTACGCATTGCCCAGCACCATCTGTGCGCCGCTGGCGCGAATCTGATCGACGGTGATCCCTTTGACCGTCCCCTGCGTGCCGACCGGCATGAACGCAGGCATCTCCACCGGCCCATGCGGCGTGTGAAACGTGCTCAGCCGCGCCGCCGTTGAGGCGTCGGTGTGGTGAAGTTCAAAATGAAATATGGAAGTGGGCATGGCTTGAATGAGGGCCAGCAGCAATGCCCATGCGCGGCGACGGCCATCCACGCCGATGCCATTTGAACACAGGCCCGGCGTAAACGCCAAGCCTATTACAAGCCAATGATCGCGCTAGCCAACGGCAACTCAGTCCCCGCGCAGCTTCATATTAATGATCGTCAGCTTCTCGCGCACTTCGTTCAGGCTCGTCACGCCGAAGTTCTTGCACTCCAGCAACTCGTCCTGCGTGCGGCGCACCAATTCGCCGATGGTGTTGATGCCGAGCCGGACC
>JAIOQB010000492.1 GCA_021413585.1 Planctomycetia bacterium | reverse complement strand
GTCGAGCGCCGAGGTGCGCGGTGATGATGGAAACACCGTACTGGTGCGCGTGCGGATCGATCGCGATAGCCTCGACCCCAGCGAGCTGCGGCCGGGCGCCACCGTGACCGGAAGAATCTACTGCGGCCGCCGGGCGATCGGGTACGTCTGGTTTCACGACGTGATTGCGTTTATTCGGTCGAAGCTGTTGTTCAGGATTTGAGCGGGGGCTGTCAGCTGTCGGCTATCGGCAGTGAGTACGTACTGAGTGCTGAGTACTTTCCCGTCGGACATTTTGAAACGGAGCGTGGCAATGGGCCCCTTCAAACTCGCATTCCTTGCGAGCGTTGTGATTTCGTTCGCCTCCGTGACCGCCCGGCCGGCCGCGGCGGAGAAGCCGGATCTTGGTTCCGACTTAGGCGCACAACACCCCACCGCAGGCACGCCCGAACCGATTGCCACCTCCGGCATCGTAATGCTCATCGACGAAGCCGAGATTCCCGCCCAGGAAGCGGGGTCACTCGCGGAGATCAAGGTCCGCGAAGGGGCCGAAGTGCGCTCCGGCGATCTGCTGGCCCGGATCGATGATCGCAGGGTCGCGATCGACAAGCGGGTCGCCGAGTTTGAATATCAAGCGGCACAAAACAAATCGCAAAGTGACATCAACGTCCGCTATGCCAAAGCCGCCGCCGACGTGGCGGAGGCCGAATATCTGGCGGCCAACGATGCGAACCATCACGTCGCTAACTCGGTGGCGCTGGCCGAAGTTCGCAAGATGAAGCTCGAGCATGGCAAGTCCGTATTGCAAATCGAGCAATCGGGAGTGGAGCAATCCGTCGCCCACGCGGATGCCAGCGCCGCGGCCGCCAAAGTCGAAGCGGCCGACGACACGATCCGCCGTCGCCGAATCGTCAGCCCAATCGACGGCACCGTGGTCGAAATCCGCCGTCACGTTGGCGAATGGGTTCAACCGGGCGAGGTGCTGCTGCACGTCGTGCGGTTGGACCGCCTGCGGATCGAGGGCTTCGTAAAATCGGCCGACGTCCGCCCCAGCCGCGTCCGTGGGCACCAGGTCACCGTCATCGCCGAATTGCCCGGAGGCGAGAAGCGTGAACTCCGCGGCAAAGTGGTGTTCGTCAATCCGCTATTGCAAGCCGCCGGGGACTACAAGGTGTGGGCCGAAGTCGATAATCGGTCCGAAGATGGCCAATGGATTCTGCAGCCCGGGCAACCGGTCGCCATGCGCATCGATTGACAAGTTCAGCCCCGACTCGTTTAGCCGCGACTCGCAGAGGAGTGCGTTCCAAGTGGTCACCTCCGTCAAACATCTCGGTTCCAGCTCAACTCGTCCGCTCAACGTGCGGATGCGGCCGGACCTGACCATTTGCGAGCACCGCTACCAGGGCCAAGCCGCCTGGGTCATAAAGGATCCCGTGGGTCTGAAATACTTCCGCTTCCGCGACGAAGAGTACGCCCTGCTGACGATGCTCGACGGGCAGACCAGCCTGGATGATCTGAAAAAGCGATACGAGACTCGCTTCCCTCCCCAAAAAATCACTCTCCCGGAAATCACGCATTTTGTCGGCACACTGCACAAGAACAATCTGGTGCTGGCCCAATTGCCCGACCAGGGATTGCAGCTAAAGCGGCGGCGCGACGAGCGGCGGCGGCAAGACCTGATCGGCACGCTGAGCAATCTGCTGGCGATCCGATTTCGCGGCGTCGATCCACAGCGGTTCCTCACTTGGCTGCTGCCGTACGTGCAGTGGATGTTCTCACTGCCGGCGATGATTGCCTGCCTGACGCTGGGTCTGGCGGCGGTGTCGCTGGTGACCGTTCAGTTCGAAACTTTTCGCGCCCGGCTGCCGGCGTTTCACGAGTTCTTTGCCGCCTGCAACTGGATTTACCTTGCCTTGGCCTTGGCGGTGACCAAGGTGCTGCACGAGCTGGGCCACGGCATGACCTGCCGGCGATTCGGGGGCGAATGCCACGAGATTGGCGTGCTGTTACTGGTGTTTACTCCGTCGCTCTATTGCGACGTTTCTGATTCGTCGATGCTCAAGAGCAAATGGCAGCGGGCGGCGATTGGCGCGGCCGGGATGTACGTGGAATTGGTTCTGGCTTCGCTGGCCACTTTTATCTGGTGGTACAGCTCGCCCGGCTTGCTCAATCACTTGATGCTTAGCGTGATGTTTGTCTGCTCCGTCAGCACGCTGGCGTTCAATGCCAATCCTTTGTTGCGATACGACGGCTACTACATTCTGGCCGATCTGTTGGAGATTCCCAATCTACGGCAAAAGGCCACGGCGATTGTCACCCGCAAGCTGGGCGCCTGGTGCCTGGGCTTGGAAGAGCCGCACGATCGCTACCTGCCGCGAGCCCATCACGGCTGGTTCGCGCTGTATACCATCGCGGCGGTGATCTACCGCTGGGTAGTGGTGCTGGCGGTCCTGGGTTTCTTGTACAAGGTGCTGGAACCGTACGGCCTGAAGGCCATTGGGCAGATGTTCGCCCTGGCCGCGGTAGTTGGACTCGTGGGCCAGCCACTCTGGTCGCTTAAAAAGCACTTCTCCGTGCCGGGCCGGTGGCAAGAGGTTCATCCTCCCAGGCTTATCTTGACGATCGCACTCGCTGGGCTGTTGCTCGTAGGCATATTGACGATCCCGCTGCCACATCGCGTCTATGTTCCGCTCGAAGTGCAAACGCACGATGCTGCCCAGGTGTTCGTGGAAGTGCCAGGCCGGATCATGCGAACCCTGGTGCAGCCGGGCGACTCCGTGGCGGCAGGCCAGGTATTGGCCGAACTCGACAACCTCGATACGAGATTGGAGATCGCCAAACTCCAGGGGCAATGCGACGAGTCGCGGGCCGCGCTAACCACCATGCGGCGGCAGCGGCTCGCCCGGGGTGCCGCCGGCAAGGAAGCCGAAGAACAGATCGCCGAAACGGAAGCGACACTCAAGAGCAACGAACGGCAACTGGCTGAGCGAGCCGACGAACTCACGCTGCTCACCCTTCGCAGCCCGCGAGTCGGAACGGTCATGCCCCCGGCACTGGTCAACGGTACGCCGCAGGTCGATGGAAAACTCCCCGGCTGGTCAGGCACACCCCTGGAACAGCGCAACCGCGGCGCGTGGCTCGCCGCCGGTCAAAGTCTCTGTCTGGTCGGTGACGCGCGGAAATATGAAGCGGTGCTCATTGTCGATCAAGCCGATATCGCGCAGGTTCGCCCGGGACAACAGGTTCTGCTCAAGCTCGACCAAGCAGCGGGTGCCACGATCCGCGGCATGATCGCCGAAGTATCGCAAGTCAACCTCAAGGCCAGTTCGCAAAGACTCTCAGTCAAGCACGGCGGAGATCTCGACACGCGGGCCGATCAGGCCACTGGGCAAGAGAAGCCGGCGAGCCCCTCCTATCAGGCGCGCGTGCTGCTGGACGATCCCCAAGGAACGCTGCGATTGGGATTGCGGGGCGAAGCCCGCATCGAGGTGGCCTCCGAAACGCTGGCCCGGCGATTGTGGCGGTCGCTGGCAAGGACGTTTTATCTGTAGCCGGCACTCTCCTCGCTATGTCATGGGACCGTGCGAATTCGTACGCGCCCCGACCCCAGACACGCATGTGCATTCAGCCATCCCTCGAAATTGGCACGTTGATTGCATTTAGCAGATCCCAAATCAATCAAATTTCGTTTTTATCAAAGCCCTTATTCGCCGCCGCTGCCCCAGCGGCGCGTCCAATGCGGCCTGAGCATGCAGTGTTGCTTATGCGTTTTTGATAAAGGAGCAAATCATGGCCACTCGAGAGGGCAAGACATCCGCTGTGTTGCTACCGCAACAAGGGGAATCCTATTACTGTCGCCTATGCGGGATGGAAATAGAGATCACCAAGCCCTGCGATTCGGCCATGGGCCCGCCCATCATGCAATGCTGTGGTGAGGAAATGGCTCGAACACGGAGTGAGTCATCCCAACCGCGGTGACTCGGTCGAATACCGAATTAGGACGATATGCGACCACGATGGCCAGATTCGGGCCATAGAACCGGAGGCCCGCGGAGTTTGTTATTTGCGGCCAGCCAATAGTTTTCCACAAATATGCAGGTAAATTCTTGAATACAGACTTTAGTTCAGGTAAGTTACGCAGACCTGCACGGCACAGCAGCTTTGTTTTTACCGACATTCGGCTCGGCTAATTCTACTCGATTCGCGGCGTCACCTGGGAGGTTTACCATGAGAACTCGATTCATCGTCACCATGCTGATCGTTGCACTGATTGCGATGAATAGTTCTTGCAGGCGCCGCCGACATCATCACGGTGGAACGACTACCACCACGACCACAACGACCACCACTGGCGGAACCACCACGAGTGACACCACCACCGGTGGTATCACGACGGGGGGGCTCACAACCGGCGGTACAACGACCGCGGGAACGACAACTGGCGGCACGACCACCGGCGATACAACCACTGGTGGTAGCACGACGGGCGGCACGACCACGGGGGATACCACGACCGGTGGAACGACTACCGGTGGAACCACCACCGGCGGCACGACGACCGACGGCACCACCACGGGTGGCACCACCACCGGCGACACGACAACCGGCGGAACCACCACGGGCGCCGGCCTCGCCGCGCAAAGCCGCGTGGCAGCGACCGCAAAAGTCTTGCTGGTCAATCATTCTGCCTATGAAGTCACTGTGTTTGTCGGCGGCACTCAGGTGGATGTCGTTCAACCCGGCGGCGCGACCGTGGCACCCGCCGACGTGGCCAGTGGCAACAATCAAGCCGTCCGCGTTGAGGCGTTGCTCCCCAAGCCCAACGCCCCCCAATCGGCCAACACCTCTTTCTCCTTCCAGCCGCAAGTGACGTACACCATCACTTACACAAACGACGGGACGAATCCGGCCACGATTACGATCAAGTGAATATGCGCAGGGCGTTGCCCCGTTTGTGACTGGCAGTTTGGTGAAAGCCGTATTCTGGGGCCAGTCCCCCTGGCGCGGTCGAACCCACCTTGCGTTGGGTGGCTTCTGCTTATCCGAATCTGTTTTCGCCGGGCAGCGCAAGTCCAAGCAGGATAACGGGATCAAGGTTTCTAGCATATCCGGCCTTGCCCCAAGGCGTTCGCGGCCTGCCCGGATGGCGCTTGCGCCATGTCCGCGCCGCGCTCGCGCCTGTTAGGGAACGTGCGAAATGCAATCTGATTAGCGGCACACAGCTTCTCCTTTTTCGTCAAGATAGACGGATGAAATCGTCTCGCTACAGCGTGTTGCCAATTCTCACGCGGGCGAGTGGGCGTGCTTCGTCTTTGACGCCTGTT
Organism: Planctomycetia bacterium; assembly: GCA_021413585.1. Classification (GTDB taxonomy): domain Bacteria; phylum Planctomycetota; class Planctomycetia; order Pirellulales; family UBA7805; genus JAIOPX01. The sequence goes on along the minus strand of JAIOQB010000492.1, from coordinate 26,267 downwards.
TGCCGGCTCCTTCCCCCTATCGGCACAGGACACCATGAACAAATCTGCCTCGCTGCTAACGAACCTGTTGGCTTCCGCCGGATTTGCGGCCGTGCTGGCCTGTGCCGCGATTGCAGCGGCCGCCGAAAGCAGACCTAACATCGTGCTGATCCTGGCCGACGACTTGGGCTACGGCGACATTAAATGCTTGAATCCGCAAGGAAAGATCGCCACGCCGAATGTCGACGCCCTGGCGTCGCAGGGAATGACGTTCACCGACATGCATTCGGGTTCCGCCGTCTGCTCGCCGACGCGTTATGGATTGCTGACGGGGCGATATGCCTGGCGGACTCGGCTCCGCAGCGGGGTGCTCGCGGCCTATGATCAGCCGTTGATTGCCGCCGACCGCTTGACCCTGCCGGCGCTGCTCAATGGTCACGGCTATACGACCGCCTGTTTTGGCAAATGGCACTTGGGCTGGGACTGGCCGCGACAAGATGGCAAGTTCGACTTCACGCACCCTATTGCCAATGGCCCCACCACCCGCGGGTTCGACTATTACTTCGGCACGCATGTGCCCAATCAGCCGCCGTATTGCTTCGTTGAGAACGACCGGACCGTGGGCATCCCCACGGCCACTCTGCCGGTCAACGAAATCAAGGCCCGATATCTCACCAGCACCCCCGGCCCGATGCTGCCGGGTTGGGATTTCGAACAGATTCTGCCGACGATCACTGAGCGAACGGTGAAATACATCGGTCGGCGCGCCGCCGACAAGCGGCCATTTTTTCTCTACATGCCGCTGACCACGCCCCACGAGCCGATTGCTCCGTCGAAAGCATGGCAGGGCAAAAGTGGCATCAATCCCGTGGCCGATCTGATTATGGAAACCGATTGGGCCGTGGGTCAGGTGCTGCGCGAGTTGGATAAGCAAAGTCTGGCGAACAACACGCTGGTCATTTTTACCGCCGACAACGGCCACTCGCCGTATACCGGCCTGGAAGCGTTGCTTAAGCATGGGCATCACCCCAGCGGTCCGTTCCGCGGTTACAAGGCCGACATCTGGGACGGCGGCCACCATGTGCCATTCATCGCCCGCTGGCCCGGCAAGGTCAAAGCTGGATCGACCTGCGACGACACGGCCTGTTTGTGCGACATGCTTGCCACTACGGCCGACATGTTGGGCGTAAAGCTCCCCGACAACGCAGGGGAGGACAGCACCAGCATTCTGCCCGACCTGCTGGGCAGCGCCAAAGCGCCAATCCACGAAGCGATCGTCCATCAAGGATTGCACGGCGCCCTTGCGATTCGCCAAGGGCGCTGGAAACTGGAGTTCTGTCGCGGCTCGAATGGTTTTGACAATTCACGAAACCCGGCGGCGGCTCGCGTCAATGACAAAGAACCGCCTGACGTGCAGCTTTACGACATGACCCAGGACATTGGGGAACGCAAGAACGTGCAAGGGGACCATCCAGAAATTGTCGAGCGGCTGACCAGGCTGCTGCAGCAATACATCGACGCCGGCCGCAGCACGCCCGGCTCGCCGCAAAAGAATGACGTGCCGGTGTCAATCGTTTTGCCAAAAGGGAAAGCCCGTTGAGCATCACCGGGGTCGCTCGGACTACAACGCGTCAACTTGAGAGGACGCCACTACCGCTTGCCTGACAACGGCTGTGGGGCATACGATTACCGCGGTGTAATATGCCAGCCTCCCACGTTGTGCAATGCGATCGCTGCAGCTTTAACGCCGAGTTGAGCGAGCTCTGGCATGGCGTTGTGGGTCTGTACCGCATTGCCGATTTGCTCCCCATCCCGGTCATGTCGCGCTGGATCTGGTGCGAGCGGTGCGATGGCATTGCGCAAGCAGAACGACTCTTGGACGTTGCCGATATCCTCACGGAACTTTGGCGAACTCGCTGGACATTCTCAATCTGGGGACAGGGCATCTGGTCTTGCACGCGAGCAATATCGGATCCCCAGACCGTGGGCAGAAAATTCCATCGTCGCATCCTCAAAGCCATGCTCGCATGGCGTCGAAGCCGTGAGTCGCCTGCCCGCTGTTTGACGTGTGGTTCGACGACTTTTCAACTCCTCGAAGATGGCATTGGGGAGAGCAGAGCGTGGATGCTGCGGCATCCCGGGTGCGGGGGCGCCATTCATTGCACAGGGGGATCCATTTGGACCGGCATCTGCCTAGGCTACTTCGCGTATGACTGGGAAGGAAATCGCGATGGCGTGTATCGGTTTTCTTCCGACGGCCTACACCACTACGCCAGCGATGAGATTTATCAGCGGCTAACGGGCGATGCGTTGGTCTAGCATTCCGATCGCGACATCGGCTCGTCCGCAAACAGCTTCGTGCTGAAGTACCGCTCGGCGCGGTCGCAGAGGATCGTTACAACCGTTGCATCTGGCGGCAGCGCTTGGGCTTGTTTCAGTGCCGCGGCCACGTTGGCCCCCGCGGAGGTGCCCACCAGCAGGCCAAACTCGCGGCTGAGGCGGCGCGTCATGTCGAGCGCTTCCTCGCTCGATATTTTTACCGTCCCGTCCAGCGGGGCGCTATCGAGCAATGGCGGGAGAAAGCCGCCGGCGACTCCTTCTATCGCATGACAACAAGGGCATTCGCCCGAGAGCATCGCCGCCTCGGTCGGCTCCATCGCCAGAATCAACGTCTGTGGATGGTGCTGCTTCAATCCGCGCCCGACGCCGGCCAGCGTGGCGCCCGTGCCATAGCCGGCCACGAAGCAATCGATCGGCTTCTGAATCTGCCGCACCATCTCCTGCGCGGTGACGTGCTCGTGGTCCGCCGCGTTGAGCGGGTTGTCGAACTGACTGGGGAGAAAATAGAGGCTGTCCTTGGCGGCCATGTCGCGGGCCAGATCGATCCCGGTGCGGTAGCCGGCGTTCGCTTCAAACAAAATCACCTCGGCGCCGAAGTGCCGCATGATCTGCCTGCGCTCGACGCTGGCGCTGTGCGACATCAAAATAGAGACTCGCAAGCCCAACGCGGCCCCCACCATTGCCAGGGCGATCCCCGTGTTTCCACTGGTGCATTCGAGGATCACGCTGTCGTGCCGCAATGCGTCTCGCCGCAGCGCGTCGGCGACGACCGCCACCGCAAAGCGGTCCTTGATGCTGCCGCTGGGGTTTAAGAACTCGCACTTGGCATGGATCGTAACCCCTTCTGGCTCAAAGCGTAGCGGCAACGTTGGCGTATTGCCGACCAGTTCCAGGACACTCCCGTTCCGAACGAACTGCCGAATGCTGGGCTGCTCGATACTCATAAAAAACCACCGTCCCCAGGAACGTCTTTGGACAACTTAAATATGGATTTGGACAAGACTTTTGCTTCCGTTTCTATCATACTGGATATTCATCATAATTGTACGGGCTCCCCACGATAGTTGTTGGCGGAACTGTGGGGGCCGGTTGCATGCCAGGATGAACAGTCAGGTTGAATAGTTCGGTCCGCCAAATTGCGGGTCCGCACGATCGGGGCTTCGCACGACGTCGGGGATCGCTCAGTCATCGTTTCAAAAGGAAAGAGAATTCTCATGAAGAAGCTTCTGATTGCGGTGGTCCTGACGACGGCGTCAGCGATGACAGCGAACTTTACTTCGGCGGCGATGGCCGCCGCCCCTCAACCCGCGCCGAAAAAGCCTTCCCCCGATGCGTCCGGCGCGAGCAAGGACTCCAAGGGAGACAAGGATGATCAGGCGACCTATGGTCGAACCTTCGACGATGGCGAGCACACGCTGACGCTGACCAACCAGAAAGGTCAGGAAGGACATCTGCTGGTCAAGGACAAAGCGGGCAAGGTGATTTACGACGGCCCGATGGAGAACGACACGCATTTCGCCAAGCTGCCCGCCGCCATTGCCGCCAAGCTGCAGCGGTTGGTGCAAAAGCTCACGGCGGCCGAAGACGCAGAGGACGAAGAGAAACCCAACGCGTCGGCCACGCTGCATGTCGGCGATGCCGCGCCGGCATTGGCACCGTCAAAATGGGTCAAAGGCGCAGCCGTTGAAAAGTTCGAGCCGGGGAAAATCTACATCCTCGAATTCTGGGCCACCTGGTGCGGGCCGTGCGCTGAGGCGATTCCGCATCTCACCAAACTTCAGAAGCGTAACGCCGACGTCACGTTCATCGGCATGAATTGCATGGAGGACGACCAGTCCGTTGTCCCCGCCTTTGTCGAGAAGATGGGTGCCAAGATGGGTTATCGCGTCGCCATGGATGACGCGGCCGGCAACATGGCCAAAACGTGGCTGAGCGCCGCCGGACAGAACGGCATCCCCTGCACGTTCGTGGTGGGCAAGGATGGAAAGATCGCCTGGATCGGCCACCCGATGAAGCTCGACGTGGTGCTCAAAGAGGTCAAGGCGGGCACCTTCGACGCACAGAAGTTTGCCGCCACCGAGCAAAAGGAAGGGGCCGGCGAAGAGGAGATTCAGGCCCAGGCGGAAGAGTTGCTCGAAGCGGGCAACATCGTGGGGATCGATAAGCTGATCCACGACCATCCCAAAATGGCCGAGTTGCAGCAGGCCAAGTTCAAGCTGCTGATGCAAAAGAAGCAATTTGCCGCGGCCATCGCCCTGGCTGAAAAACTCTGCGACAGCCAGCGCGACAATGGCGACTTGCTCTACCAGATCGCTCTGGAGTTGGCGATTCCGAACAATCCTGACCTGAAGCCCGGCCTCGACGTGGCGCTGAAAGCGGCGCTGCGCGCCAACGAAGTGGCCGCCGGGAATCCGGCCGTTCTCGCGGCACTGGCCCGCGTGTACTTCATTCGCGGCGACGTGGAGAAGGCAATCGCCTTCCAGACTAAAGCAGTCGAGAAGGAGGACGAAGAGAACGAAAACCGCAAGACGCTGGCCGAGTACCAGGCCAAGCTGCCCGGCGCAAAAGGCACGGCGGCCCCCGCCAAACCGGCCGCCGCTAACGCCCCTAAAACGACCCAACAGGAGAAAGCGGAACCCGCCAAGGAAGAGGCACCGCCGGCGGAAGAAAAAGTGACGCTGCACATCGGCGATGCCGCGCCGGCACTGAAGCCATCCAAATGGCTCAAGGGCCAGGCGGTCGACAAGCTGGAGCCCGGCAAAATCTACGTCGTCGAATTCTGGGCCACCTGGTGTGGGCCATGCCGCGCGTCGATTCCCCATCTAACCGAACTGCAAAAGCAGAATGCCGACGTGACGTTCATCGGCGTGAACTGCCTGGAGCGCGATCAAACCTCGGCCCCCGCCTTTGTCGAAAAGATGGGGGACAAAATGGAATACCGCGTCGCCGCGGACGACGAGGAGGGAAGCATCGCCAAGGCGTGGTTGATGGCCGCCGGACAAGGAGGCATTCCCGCCGCTTTCGTCGTCGGCAAGGACGGGAAGATCGCCTGGATCGGCCACCCGATGAAGCTCGATGCCGTGGTGAAGGAGGTTGTCGCGGGCACGTACGATTCCAAGAAAGCAGCCGCCGAAGCCGATGCGGAGACCAAGGTTCAAGAACAACTCGCCAAGGCGATGGAAGAGGGAGACCTCGCGGCGCTCGACAAGATCGCCAAGGAATATCCGCAAATCATGCCCGCGGAAATGCTGGCCAAGATCAAGTTCGAGGTGCTCAAGCAGAAGAAGGATTACGCGGCGGTCATTGCCCTGGGCAAGGAACTGTGCGATAGCCAGAAGGACAATGCCGAGCTGCTCAACGAAATCGCCTGGACGATGGTCGATCCGGAAAACCCCATCGACAAGCCCGACCTCGACCTGGCGCTGAAAGCCGTGCAACGCGCCAACGAGATCACCAAGGGAGAGCGCTTTGAAATCCTGGATACGCTGGCTCGCGTCCTCTTCACGCGCGGCGATGTAAAGAAAGCGATCGAGATGCAAACCGCTCTCGTGGTCAAGGCGGACGAAGAGCACGCGGAAGACGCCAAGAAATCGTTGGCGGAATACAAGGCCAAGCAGACCGGCGCGGCTGAGCCCAAATCCCCCGCCGAGCCCAAAGCCCCAGCAACTGCCGCCACACCCGACGCTCCCGCGGCGGCCAAGGAGGGCCAGGCGGAAAGCGGCCCCGTCCTGGCGGCGGCCATCAATCGGGCTTTGGAAAAGAAGGAATATCGCGACAATCCTAATATCCTGAACCTGATGGCCTGGTCGCTGGTGGACCCTGAGAATACGCCGGCCAAACCAGACCTCGACTTGGCCCTGAAGGTCGCAACGCGAGCCAACGAGTTGTCCAAGGGCGAGAGCGCCGAGATCATGGACACCCTTGCGCGGATATACTTCAACCGCGGAGACGTCGACAAGGCCATCGAATGGCAAACCAAGGCGGTGGATAAGTCTTCCGCGAACGACAAGGAACAGTTGACGAAGTCTCTGGCCGAATACAAAGCCAAGAAATCCGGCCAAGCGATTCCGCACAAATAACCACCCTCAGAAAAACTGCCGCCGCGCCGTTCTCCCACAAATTAGTTCTGCCCACACATTCGTTTTGAGAATATCGCGAAAGGATGAAACTTGATATGAAAATCAGACCGCTGACCGTGGGCGTATTTTTTATCGCGGCGCTGGCGGCGCTAATGGCGCAGCACGGTTCGGCCGCTCCGCCCCGCGCCAAAACGCCCGCCGCCACGCCAACCAGTTCCGTTCTCTGCCCGATCGCCGCGTCGTTGGAATCGCAGACCATGGCGGTCGCGCCCAAGTGCGTCAGCTCCACGGTGGGGCTGGTCGTAGGCATCAAGGGAGATAATGTGGGGAGCAAAGGCTCCGGCAGCGGTGTGGTCGTGTCGGCCGATGGCTTGATCCTCACGGTCGGCCACGTCGTGGAAAAGCCGGGCACCCCGCTGACCGTTCGCTTTGTCGATGGCCGCGTGGCGAAGGCCGTGGCCTTGGGCCTCGACCACGAAGTCGACACGGGCATGGCCCGCATCACCGATGCGCCTCCCAAAGGGGGCTGGCCGTATTCCCCCATCGCCACGGGCGACCCGCCCCGCGGCGGGCAATGGGTGCTGGCCGTCGGCCATCCCGGCAGCATCGTGATTGATCGCAGCCCGCCAATCCGCCTGGGACGCGTGACGAGCCGCGACGACTCTCATTTGCAAACCAACTGCGCCATCGAGCCCGGCGATTCGGGCGGCCCGCTGTTTGACCTGTCGGGCAACGTGATCGGCGTCAACACCGCCATCAGCGCCGTCGGCCTTAGCGAAGAACATCCGATCGCCTGGCGCTCGTTCCATGTCCCCATCAGCCTGTACAGCGCGCAGTGGAAGGATCTCTTGGCCAGCAAGGAAGCGCACCCGGAGATGAAGATCAACAGCGACGAGGAAGCAAACAATGCTCCCGACATGGACAAGTTGGAAGAAGCGCTGAAAAAGCTCGTCGCCCAGCACGATCGCGAAGCGATGAAGGTCATGGAAGACGCCCAGAAGAATGGCGGGCATTTCCACATGACTCCCGATCAGGCCGCACGGCTGATCAAGAAGGCCGGCTTGGCCGAGTCGGCCGACGCCAAGGGGAAGACCGCGAAAACCAAAGGAGTCCCCGCCGACCTGCGCCCCTTTTTCCGCCCCGGGCTGAGGCATTCGATACAAGAGCAATTGCCGGGCGCGAAGATTCCAGACGCGCTGCTGGATCGGATCATGGACAAATCGACGTTCGATCTGGCCACGGCCAAGATGGACCCTGCGCTCGATCCCGAGGATTTTGAAGCCCTTGGCCTGTCGCGCGAGGAACTGGCCAAGCTGGCAGGAGAGGCGGACGATTCGAATCGCATGTCGCGGCAGTTTGACCGGACCTCGCTGCAGACATTGTCGTTGTTCTCTCCGGCGCTCGATGCCGCCGGCAATTGCGTGGCGACCATTTATTCCGACAACAAACCCATTCTCCTGGGCACGATCGTGGAGGCCGACGGATTGATTGTCACCAAGGCCAGCGATCTAAAGGAACCCTTCACGGTGACGCTGCCCGACGGATTCACTGGCCCCGGCAAACTGGTGGGCAAGGACGAAGCCACCGACCTGGCGCTGATCAAAGTGGACGCCACGGGGCTGACGCCGGCGCAATTCGCCAGCAGCGCCCCACTGGGAGCCTGGCTGGCCTCGCCGGTGCGCGATCCGAATCAGCCGGCGGTCGGCGCGGTGTCGGTTGCCGCGCGCCGCATTCCAGAATCGTTCTCACATTTCTACGGGAATCAACGAGTCATTCTCGGGCTCGCCTCGGCGGGGGATTCGTGCCGGGTGGAAGTGGTGTCCCCCGGCATGCCGGCGGAGCAGGCGGGCGTGAAAGTGGGGGATGAGATCTTTGAAATCAACGGCAAGCCCGTTTCGGATTCCAGCGAACTCGTCGCCAAAGTGCTACAGTCCAAGCCGGGCGATACCTTGACCCTCAAGGTGCGCCGCAACGGCAAGGAACTGGTGCTGAAGCCTCACTTGGGCGAAGCCAAGACCGTCGACCAGACGGACAGCAGCGTCGGCGAGGTTGACAACATCGCCGCCGGCTCGCTCAGCAAGCGCCGCACCAATTTTCCGCTAGCCATCCAGCACGACGCCGCCGTGTGGGCCGACCAATGCGGCGGCCCGCTGATCAACCTGCAAGGAAAGACCGTCGGCGTGAACATCGCCCGCTACGATCAGGTGTGCACGTTCGCCATCCCGGCGGAGCTGGTGGAGAAGACCGTGGCCAAGCTGCGCGGGAAAGAAGCCGCGGCGGCAAAGCCTCGCTGACGATGTTCGCCGCAACTAACGCACCTGCTTGGCGCCCAATTGACTGGCCTGCTGCGGCGCGATTACCCCAATCGCCGCCGTGGCGGCGGCTCGCACTTGCTCGTCCGGGTCGCCGCGCTGCACCTTGGTCAGTTCCGGAATTGAGGCCTTTGCGTCGGCGCCGATCTTGCCCAGGGCTTCCGCGGCCGCGGTGCGGTGGCGGGCCCAAGGTTGGTGCAGCAACTGCGTCAGCGCCGGGACACCCGCCTTGGCCCCAGGGCCCAAGTGGCACAGCACCTCGATCGCGCTGTCGGAGAGTTCTTGATCGTCCAGAAATCGAGTCGCGGCGGGCACGACCAGGCGGGCATCCCCTTGAATCGCCGCCAGCGCCTGCAGCACATGCGCTCGATCCTCCTCCCCAGCCGATGTGTCCAAGACCTTGACCAAAGCGGCCGTGACTTTTGAAGCGCCCGGGCCGATCTCCTTCAGCGCATCGATGGCCGCAATTCGCACTTCTTCATCGTCGTCGGCCAACCGGTCCGCGATCTCGGGAACTCTCGCCGCTGCCGCGGCTGGCGGCAGGCTGCCGAGTCCCACCAGGGCTACGCGGCGGACATCCGTGGTCGGGCTCTGCAACAACGCCGCCAATGCCGAGACCGCATGGCCCGCCTCGGCCGGCTTGGCTTGAACGATCTTGCCCAGGGCCTGAGCCACTCCGTCCATGTGCTCGGCGCCACTCCCTATAACCTCCAGCAAAGTTGGGATCGACGGGGCCGCGCTCTCTCCCATCGCCTCCAACGTCGCGGCTGCCTCCGTAATGTGGGGCGAATTCGGATCCTTCACCATCCGGCAGAGCGCGGGCAGCACCTTACCGATTTGTGCCGCGGGCAATTGGGAAACAGAGTTGATGGCGTTGCTGGCCGCCTCTTCATCGGAATCCTCCATCGCCTTGATCAACTCTTCCACGCCGGCAGCGTGATTCAATTTTGCCAACCGCAGCGCCGCGGCAATGCGGATGTTGCTCGACGGGGACTCCTTGGCGGCCTTGAGCAAAACGTCGGCCAGGCGAGGGTTTTGCTCCCCCATTGGTTCCCCCAAGTCAACCAATCCGATGGCCGCCTGCGTGGCCACGTCGTGGGGCGTGGCGGCATCGGACAGTAAGGCCAGCGATAGCGCCTTCACGCCCGCCTGCGGTGCCGGATCACATTTCCAAGCCATCATCACCGCCCCGGCCCTGACCGCTTCATTCTCGCGCGGATTCTTGCTTAGCGCGGTCAGCAGTGGCAGCCCGTTGGCCACTTCGGCGGCGGTGTTCCAACCTACTTTTTCCGGTCCCCAACCATTGCGCAGCGCCGCCGGCAGAAAGGCCTTTAATCGCACTTCAATCGGCAGTGTAAAACCTTCCAGAGATTCCTCTGCATAAGTGCGCACCGACTCCTGGCGGTCGTGAAGCGCCACCACGACCAAGGGAATGGCGGAAGGGAGCTTGGGCTCAATCTGCCCTAACGCGGAAATAGCGGCCAGCCGCTCCTCGTCGCGCTTCGACTTGAGCTTTTCCGCCAGCGCGGCGACGATCCGTTCGTTGGTGGGATGAGCCTGCCCGAGCGCCACGGTGGCGCTCTCGCAAACATTATCATCCGAATCCTTGGTGGCGGCGATCAACGCGTCGACTACCGCATCGCTCGTCGGTTGGACCATGCCCAGTGCATTGATGACCGCCATATCGTGGGGAGCGTCCTTCAGCTTTTTCAGGAGAGCCTTCTGCAGCCCCTCCGCCGCGCCGACCTTGCCCAAGGTGGTAACCAGGTTCGGGTCGATTTCCGCCTCGTTCTCCAACAAGCCGATCAATTGCGGCGCGGTCCAGCGCGCCGCCGCGCCGATTCCTCCCAGGGCTTCCAGCGCCGCGTCGCCCCGATCCTCGTCGGAGATCATCGCCAGCAGCACCGGCGCCGCGGCGGCGCCGTCCGCTCCCAACTTTCCCAACAGGCCGGCGGCATTGATGGCGATTCCATCTTCGGGGTCGTGCAGCGCCACGATTAGTTGATTGACCGCACCTTGGGGCGCAGCCGCTTGCTCGCCCAGCCCTTTGACTGCCGCTTCGCGTACCGCAGAGTTTGGATCGAGCAGCAGCGGCGCGGCCGCCGCGATCACGGCCCGGGGCAACTTGTCATTTCTGGAAAGCGCCTCGGCAGCCAATTGGCGGACCATGGGATTGCGATCCTGAAAGAGCTTCATCAGCTTCGGCTGCAACGGCGCTTCGCAGCCATGCTCCAGAATGTATCCGGTCTGCGGATCGATCGGCCCGCTGACGTCGGGCTGGCCCGTCGGGGTCACCAGTTGGGACGTAAGGCGCTCGATCCGCTGTTGCGGTGGTTGCTCGGGGATTTCAAAATCCGGCGCCTCGTCGGGCAATCCTGGCACTTGAAATGGATCCACGACAAGCGGCAAGACGGGGGGAAGTTGCTGCGCCGGAATCGGCTTGCCAGGGTTCAGGGGTGCCAGCGGCGGCTCGGCCGCAATCAGCACAGTACCGCAAGACGAAATCAGGAGAGCCGACGCAAGCAGCATTAGCGAGAGCCCGCACCATTTCTGTCGCACAGACCATCGCAGCGAACAGGGCATTTCGCTGCACCACGCTCCCCCGCGGTTCTCTGTTGCTCTAAACATTGCATCGTGCTCCGTCGTCCGTGGATCCCGCAGGCTCATTATATCGATTTCCTGTTCGACGCGCGAGCCGCGTTGAATGTTCCAACGTCCAGCGGCAAATGCAGCGGACTGGGTGCAGCACGGTGGCGCTGCATTGCCGCTCGATCTCCATAGTATGCCTCCCGACTCACCACGGCGCCTTGTCCACATACGCAGCCCACTTGTCCATTTGCGTTTTACGATCAAGACTTTCTTTCATAGCATTCACCCGGCCCGCGCATAAAAACACCGGGCGGCTCAATGCGGGCCGCCCGGTGGGATTGGGAAATCAACTTGCAGCAGGGAGTTTAATGTTCACCCAGCGTGGCGGTCACCGTGTGAGTGTTTCGGCCGGAGAGGATTTCGATGTCCACCTGCTGGCCGGGGTTATTGCGGCTCACCAGTTGAATCAGGTGATCCGCCCCGTCAACGCGATAGCCGTTGAATCGCAGCACGCGGTCGCCGGCGCGAATGCCGGCACGGCTCGCGGGTCCGTCATTGCGTACCCCGGCGATCACCGCTTCGCCGTCGTAGCGAGGATCGAGATCGACCCCCAACCAGGCCGAGCCGCCGGCGCCGCGGTCATCCGTATAGTAATCCGACGAGTCGACGTAATAGGTCTGCTCGACGCCGTCACGCAGGATGATAATCGGCAGCCGATGCACGCCGCGGCGATATAAGTAGCGATCGAAGTCGCCGCGCGAGTTCACCCGATTTCCTCCGATGCTGACGATCACGTCCCCCTGGCGAATCCCTGCGCGGTACGCCACGCTGTCGCGGGATACGTCGGAGAACCTGATCCGGTCGCGATCGCCGACTTGCACGGAGGCGCCGAAATTGTTGCCGCCACGATGTTGCACATTGGCCCGATCCGTAGCTCGTTCCGCGTCACGCGTTTTGTTTCCGTCGCGAGCCGCATCGCGAGCATTGTCGCGGGGGGCGTCTTTGGTTGTGTCACGCGCGGCGTCGCGCTTCGCGTCCGTATCGCGGGCTTTTGCACGGTCCGCGCCGTTGGTCACGGTGCGGCCCTTGTCGGTCTGCGGGGGCGTCGTGCGAGCAGGCCGATCCGTGTCGTTGTCTTTGTCGTTCTGCTGCGGATGATTGTCCCGTTGTTGCGTCTGCGGTTGCTCGCCGCGGCGTCCTTCGGCGCGTTGCGGCCGCTCCGCGTGCGCGACCGCCTGAGCGATGGCAATCGAAGCGACCGCAACTCCGGCCAACAATACTTTTCGACTGATGCTTTGTGCCAATGACATTCTACTATCCTCCACTAAAGGTTCTTGAACGGGGCCGGCTCGCCACCGAGCCATGTCGGATGGACCTGCGCCGGATGGATCTACGGAACCAACCGGCAAATGACGTTGAGGGGTTGATATTGCAACTCACGGGCCGAACGAACATTACTTTAGGATGCGTCGATCAACATTTGACGATACCTGTAGGATGGCACGAACTTAGCTGCTGTGGCAAAGCACCAAACAGTACGACTTGGCTTGTATATCCGCCAGAGCATGGGCGTCAAACGTGCATGATGATTCCTATTCGATCAGCGGCGAACGCGAATGTCGCGTACACATAGCCCCGGGCTCAGCCCGGGGGTTGCACGGACTTGCACGTGTTGCACCACGCGACCGGGACTTCAAGCGGACGAGGACAGGCGCACGACGAGGGGGACAGTCCCTTTACGTTTGCTTCGCAACGTACGGAAAGTCCCCGGACGATCTGACTAGCGCGGCGCCGCGGCGGTGGGACGGTCGAGACGATGCCGGTTCAAAATCGCGTCGCCAGCGCTCGGGGCCTGTTCTTGCGGCAGCCGAGTTGCGGCCTGCTGCACCTTGAGCACGGCGTCGCTGACGGAGAACACCACGTCGGTGGCGCCGTCGATTTCCAATCGCCGCTGAGCTTTCGTCAGGTGAATCCCCTGCCACAGGCCGACGATCACCGGCACATCCGGCAACCTTCCTCGCAGGCGTTTGAGCAAATACCGTCCGCTGTGAATCGCCACGGGGGGGAGAATCGAAACGACCACCAATCCACATTGGTCTTGCTCCAGTTGATCGACCAGCTCGTTCGCCAGCGCTTCGGCCGCGCCGACTTTGACTTCGTATCCCTTACGCCGCAACAGTCGCTCGACCATGGTGCCGGCGATACCGGAGGCCTGGTCGAATGGAGAGATGCAGTAGACGCAGGGGCGCGAGTCCGGGGGCTGGGGCAGGGGGGCCGGTGGATCGTTCGATGAGGCCTCGGGCATGTCGACCTCTTCCACCAGATCCTGGATCGCTTCCATGATAAATTCCGTGCGCTCCGGCGACAGCCGTCCCGAGTGGCCGTCCTGTCGGGCGGTCATCAGCGTCGGCATCAGCACCTGATCGTAAAACTGCTCGGTCGTTCCCTTCTTTAAAAATTCTGTAGCCAACTGGGATGCTTCTTCCTCGTCGAATGCCAGTAGCCGCTGGTAGACGCGCTCCTGCGGCGAGAGGTTCGACCGGTCCCCCAACAATACGGCGATAAACTGCAACTGCGGCACATAGCTGGCCGCCACCACCAGGCACACCGTCAGCGGCATCGCCACGACCAGGCCCACCGGGCCCCACAGCCACGTCCAGAAAATCGCCGCGAGAATCACGCCCAATGGCGAGACGCCGGTGCTGGCGCCATAGAACCACGGCTCCAAAACGCCGTTGACCACCAACTCGACGACGATGAATAGGGCCAGCACCCACAACGGCTGTTGCCAGCCGGTGGACGCGACCACGCTGAGTGTGATCGGCAACACCGCCGTGATCCACGCCCCGATGTACGGCAGGAATCGCAGCAACAAACCCAACACGCCCCACAGCAGTGGATTGGGCATCCCAATAAAATAGAGACCGACTGCGATCACGACACCGTAGCAGGTGTTGATCAGCAGCGTCGTTCGCAGATAGCGCCCAACGCGGAGCGTCGCTTCCGTCAATGCTTCCGTGGAAGCATGCATGTCGGACCGGCCGACCAACTCAATAAACCGATAGCGCAAGTCCTCCCGCCGCAGCAGGATGAACATCACCAGCATCGCCACCAGGCCAAAGTGAGCCAGCGGCGACAGCACCGGGCCGATCACGCCCAATAATTGCGCGATCGGCGTGCCGGGCATTTCGACCACGCGCACGGGTGTGGCGCGCTGGTGATCGTCGGCCGCTGCCGGAATGACGGGATCTGTCGCCCCCTTTGCTTCGTCCTTCTTGGCACCGGCCGGTTCGCTCGGCGTCGGTGGCGTCAGGGTGAGTTCCGAGACGATGTCGTCGATCGCCGCCGTAGCTCGGCTAAACCGGCCCCCCGTCTCCTGCCGCAAGCCGCGCACCTTCTTAAGCAGGTTCTCTTTGTAAGTGGGCACCTGCAGACTAAGGTTCACCGCCTGGCTGGTCACGGCCGTTCCCAGCGCCACAAAAAACAGAAACGTGAAACTCACCACCAGCAGGGCCGACGGAATCCGGCCGAAGCGGTAACGCTCCAGCCGATCCGCCACAGGCGCCAGCACGAAGCTCACCAGCACCGCCAACGTCAGCGGCAGTAACACCGCCTGCGCGAAATACAGCGCCGAAATAATCAGCATCACGCTGAGCAGTGCAGCAACGCGCGACAAGCCGGAAAGCGGCGCTCGAGACTGCATGGCATGGTTCCACGATTGGCGGTGCTAGAGATTTGTCACGGCTTACTCTTCGGATTAGCCGTAGGGCCCTAGCCCCCGGTTTGTGCCACAAAAACCGGGGGCTAGCGCCCTGCGGCTGATGTGGGCACTCCCACTTTCTAGCGTTGACAAAATCCTAGGCACTGATTGAATTCCGTTTCGTACTGAAGGCCCACTAGTCCGACACGCAAGCGAGAGGGCACCAATCTCCGTCCCTCGCTTGCGCGTCGGGCTTGTGACGTTTTCACTGCCGCACTACCAAGGCTTCAATTTCCAACCCAAGGCAAACCCAATGCCGAACGCCCACAGCGCCACGACCTCGGGCCGTTCGCGGGCATAATCCTTGAAGAACTCCACCGCCGATTCGGTCGCTTCGACGGCCTGTTCGCCGATGCGGTTCACAGGTTGCATCACTTGCTTGCGCGTGACATGGGCTCGCTTGGTCATGGCGGTCTCTCCTATTGGTTGATTGAAGGTGCTTTCGAGTTTGAACATTGGTTGTAATCGCGACACGCGTCGTCAATGCCTGCCATTGGCGCCACGGGACGATGCTTCGTTGAAGGACTGGCCGGTAGTAGTGGGCTCTTTGTCGCTGAGCAGTTCCTTGAGCCATTCGATATTGCGTTTCAATTCTTCTTCCGATCGCTGAAATACCACGTTCGCCGCTTGCAGACGCTGCCAGCCGTAGTACGCGGCGATGGCGGCAATCCCCAGGCTGACGACCGCCACGATTTCCAAACTCAACGCCAGCGGCATGCCGGACAGCGACGTCAGCGCCTGTGCCACGCCATATAGCAGCACGGGGACCGAGCCGAGTGCCAACGCCACCGCCAGAACCAGCAAGAACAGCGGCACCGACAATCGCCGCCGCCACTGCTCGATGTCCATCCGCACCAAGTCCACCTGCAACCGCAGCAGCACCAGCACGTCGTGCTGCAACTCCTTGAAGTTGCGGGCCACGGCGGCCGGCGGAAATCCAGATTTGGCTCGGTCGGCGTTCATCTGCGTTTTACCACCCATCCGACCAGCAGTCCCACCGACACGGCCCCGAAAAACGCAACCATCGGATGTTTCACGACGAGGCTTTCGACTCGTTCGACAACCTGATCGAGTCGCGAGTTTTTCATCGCCTGGGCCGCAACGGGCATTTCAGTCTCCGAAGGAAACCTTTTTCCATTGGGATGTCCGGCCGTCCACGAACCTGGTCCGCGAGTTACCATGGCTGAGATCCTGGAGGAGTAGTACCCGCATTGGATGTTGGTCGACTGGTCGCACGCTGTTGCTGTTTGACAAAAAAGGCATCTACGGCGCTCACCGCCCGCCGCATCAAGATGGTTGATACGGCGCTGGTCAGCGCCTGAGTAATCGCCGATCCGCGACGCCGCGGCACGACTCCCGCCGGCATTGGTCCCGCCGAACCCTGATGGTTGGCAACCATCGTCACACGATTGGGAACCAGCAGGTATCCCGCCAGCGCTCCCGTCCCCACCACGAGCCACGGATATTGCTTCACGTACGCTCGCCAATCGGTTGCCGAGCGGGTGGCGTCGGCCACTTGCCCCACGTCGCGCTTCACCTGGCTGCGAACCTCCGCCATCCGACGGCGGATTTGATCGGCGGAATCTTCGTTCATAAACAGCCCTGAAAAGAGTTGGCAACCTGCCCGGGTGAACTGGCGTTGAAGCAGTGACCACGGCCGGTCGACGCCGCAGTTCACATGCGACGCGCCGGGCCGTCGTCCCGCTCTACACAACTACACGCTGCATTACTTCGACCGCAGCGTGAGCGTCACGATCGCCCCGGCAATCAGGCCGGCGCCAAAGCACACAGCCAGCGACTCCATGGGGCGGCGACGGACGAAATCCTCGGTTTGCGCGTAGCCTTCCCGCATCGACTCGACGGCGTCGTGGGCCGTGTCGCGAACGGTTTCCGCCGCGCTGGACATGTAGTCCGTCATCGCTTCGGCCGTGGCGCCGGCCGCGTTGGCGCCGTCGGAGGCGGCCTCATCCAGGTAATGCATGATGGACGAGCGGGCTTCGCCGGTCTTGCGCTGAATCATGCCGACCAGTTGCTCGACATTGCCCCGCGCGCTTTGCAAATCGTCTTCGGTCAGATCGCCCCAGCGCTCGCGAATCTTCCCCTTGACCTCGTTCCAAGCCCCGTGCAGCGTCTGCGTGTTCAAAGCCATGACTCATTCCTTTCGTAAGAAAAAGTTGTTACTCGGCGACGCACGGTTGCGCCCATTGATCCCCCGCTTGTTCTTTATCTGCTCGAGAACTCTCAATTACTTTTTGACGTCGACATCGACTCCCTTGCCGCCCCCCACCTCCACGTCCACCTTGGGTGCGCCGGGCCGATTCTTGTTGACCTCGACGTCAACTCCGCCATTGCCTACCTTCACCTCGGTCGGCTTGGGTTCCACTACGGGTTGCGGCGGGGGTGGAGAAGTACTCGTGCTGGTGTTGCACCCGGCCCAACAGATCAATCCGCTAGCGAGCGCACCCGCGGTCACGACATTTTGAATCAGCTTGCTAACCATTACTGGTTCCTTTCGGTAGAGAATCAAGGAAGCGTGTCTTATCTGGCCCTAGCCCGCGGGGTGCGAATGTTCGCTACGCCGCGGACTGGACCAGTTTGTACGATCGGTCCCGCGAACTGCCGCTCGGCAGGGCTATCTCTAGCCGTGGCAGCTATCCGCGAACTCCTTGGCCTGCTTCTCGGCTTCTTCCTTGGCCATGCCGTAGCGCTGCTGGAGCTTGCCGGCGAGCTGCTCGCATTGGCCGTCGATCACCGCCAGATCGTCGTCGGTGAGCTTTCCCCACCGCTCGCGCACTTGGCCTTTGACTTCCGTCCATTTCCCTTTCATCTGATCCCAGTTCATGATTCGGCTCCTCGTATTGGAGTTAGGCTGGATGCAATTTCGCGTTGTGACTCTGTTGTGTGCTACCGCGGCGAAATTGGGTGAGTTGTTATCTCGTGACCTAACGCAATGAGCGTGCCATGCGGCCGAATCTCGCAAACAAATGCAGTAAGTCGTGCTGACCACTGCGGTTGCATACGCATCGATGCAGCGGCGCGCTTGCCAATCGAGTGCGGCGGTGGTGAGGTGTGTGCGCTTGGCGCTCTAGCTGGTCGCAAAACGCTCAGGCACTCCTTTGGGCGCCGCGCGAATTCCGGCCCCACTCCTTCGTTTGTAAAATCGCGGCAATCTACGGGTCAGAAGTCGTTCATTTCGTTGCGTTTACCCACCTAAGCGAGGGAGCGTGGCCAAAATTAGGTCGAGACACACGAGCGAATTTCGCCACAACCGGCATATCAAGTGCATGCAGGGTCAGGCAGGCTGAGCGCGAACGAGGCGATTCAACCGGAGCACTAAGAAACTACAGAGGGCGACAGGAGAACAGCCATGTCACACCTACAGCTTGTCGTCGCGTGCTTCGGGGCCCTCTCAGTGAGTGCCGCGATCGCACCAACAGAGGCGTACGACCAGACGGGTACTCGCCAGCACCGCGGCACCGTAGTCGCCGCGGTGGACAACATGTTGTTCATGAAAGAGAGCCGTGGCGGCGAGCAATTTCATCCGATCGGCCCGGCCGTGAGCGTGGTCATCAACGGAACCCGCGCTCGCTTCGACGACTTGCGGCGAGGCGATTCGATCACCGTTTTCATCGACGACGAAGACCACGTGCAGGCGATCATCTGCCAGCGACAAAGTCGCACGGGCGTGGCTCTAACGAACGAACATCTCGTGCAATCGGGTCAGTCGCTCCCGTCCTCCTATGAGTCCGAGAGCCTGACCCATAAACATGAGCCATTGCTACACGGCTAGCGAACGACGAGAATAGAGTGAGTTTGAGGATGTTAGGTAGTTTCCTGCGAAGCCCAGTCAATCAAAACGCAGTCAATAACAGAGCCCTTCATCAACACGGGGCAATTCACATATCGGGGGAGTACAACACCATGTCATATCTATTAGTGATCGACGACGATCGGTCTATCCAGCGCATGGTTGCCCATGCCTTTGAAAACTCCGGCACGGAGGTCCGTGCCGCTTTAACGGCCGAACAGGGAATGGAAATGATTCGGGCCAGCGCCCCGGACGCGGTGCTGTTGGACATTCAATTGCCCAAAACCTCCGGCCTGGAGGTGTTCAAGGAAATCCGCCAGATCGACCGGCGGCTGCCGGTCATTTTCATCACCAGCAGCGACCGCAGCGAGACGGCGATCGAAGCGATGTCGCTGGGGGCCTACGACTACGTACTCAAGCCGCTCGACCTGGTCAAAATGGTCGAACTGGTCGGAAAAGCCTTGGAGACGCGCCGCGTGATGCGGGTGCCGGTCGAAATGCCGGGCCCTGACTCGGCGGCCGGGGACGCCGACTCGATGATCGGCCGCAGCCCGGCGATGCAGGAGATCTATAAGGCCATTGGCCGCGTGGCGCCGCAGGATGTGATCGTGCTGGTGCGCGGCGAAAGCGGCACCGGCAAGGAGCTGGTCGCCCGGGCGATCTACCACCACAGTGCCCGCGCCAGCGGCCCATTCCTTGAGATCAACTGCGCGGCGATTCCCGACACCCTGCTCGAAAGCGAACTCTTCGGGCATGAAAAAGGAGCCTTCACCGGCGCCGATCAACGCCGCGTCGGCAAGTTCGAGCGCTGCTCCGGCGGCACGATTTTTCTGGATGAAGTGGGAGACATGTCTCCGCTGATTCAGAGCAAAGTGCTGCGGATCCTGCAGGAGCAGCGGTTCGAGCGCGTCGGCGGCAGCACCACGCTGGAAACCGACGTCCGGATCATCGCCGCCACAAATCGCGATCTGGAAAAAATGGTGGCCGACGGCCAGTTTCGCGAAGACCTGTACTATCGCCTCAACGGCTTCGCGATCAACATTCCGCCGCTGCGCGAGCGTGGCGATGACTTGCAACTGCTGATCGAGCATTACCTCGGCCGGCTCAGCCAGCGCCTCGGCAAGGACATCCACAGCGTGGCCCCGGAGGCGATGGCCATTCTGATGCGTTACACGTGGCCGGGCAACATCCGCGAA
The DNA here is from genome assembly GCA_021413585.1 of Planctomycetia bacterium. GTDB lineage: Bacteria > Planctomycetota > Planctomycetia > Pirellulales > UBA7805 > JAIOPX01. The sequence goes on along the minus strand of JAIOQB010000492.1, from coordinate 6,204 downwards.
CTCCAGGGCGAACTGAACCGGGCGATCCTCAAGACCGTCGGTCCGGTGATTCTGGCGACGAGTCTTTCGCCGACGATTCGCTCGCAACCCAGCAATGGGCGGGCGGTTACTGCGGAAGGTGATATCTCGGGCGATCTCGTGCCGGTCGTGCAGTCAGGGCTCAACGGCGGATCGAACGATTTGTATGCGGAAACGCTCGAAGCCATGGAACGGTACTTGCTGACCCAGGTGCTCCGCAAAACCGGCGGTAATCAATCGCAGGCCGCGGCGACGCTGGGGATCACGCGGGGCTGCCTGCGCAACAAGGTGCGGCAATTGAATATCTCGATCGGGCACACGGTATCCGTTCGAGACACTTCCACAGCGAACAATACCGAGGCAGCATCCGCAAGCGAAGAACTCCCGCAGCGTGCGAGCTGACCGCATCACGCGAGGCTGGCCTGAAATTGCTTCAACGCCTCAACCACTCTGGCGAATTCAGGAATCGCCCCCTTCGCCGCAAGGGCCAGTCGAGCCGAGTCCTTTTCCCGCGCGCTCGCTTCGACTTCGTGGCCTGCTCGGGCGGCGGCGGTCGCCCCCAGGTTGGCCGCCAGACCCTTGAGGCTGTGGCCGGCTCGCTCGGCGGCATCGAAATCCTGTCGCTCAACGGCCTCTGTCAGATCGCGGAGCAGCCCCGGCTCATCTTCCAGGAAGAAGCCCACCAGTTCGTTGAACAGTTGCTCATCACCGCCGAGGCGGGCCAGGGTGGCGTCGCGATCGATCAACTGCCAGATCGGCGCCGTGGCGTGCGAACTCGCATGACCCGCGTCTTTTGCTTTATCGCTCATGACAGTCTCTTTTCGGGCCTGAGGCCGCCTCTTTTCTGGCGCGAGGCCGCTGCAGCTCCGGCGGGGCGGCGAGGTATAGCCTAGCCCTTCGATTCGATTTGGCCAAGCTTCGAGTAACGAGTGGGAAAGTGGTTTCACACAATCCTTTTTCTATCAGCACGCAGTCCATGGCTCCGTTCGGCTGCTGATCGATTAACGACCAACTCGACCGTTGGACAACCGCCTCAGCCGCTTAGTCTGAAAATCGAAAACCCTGTTAAATAACTTTCTAGGCCGAGTTTTAACGGATGTCGTTACCGTTCGCCCTCTGCACCAGCGTTTGGCTTGAAGTGACCAAATAGCGGCCCGAAAATTGCATATTAGACAAAGCAATACCAGTCACCCGCCTCCCAGGTTGGACCCACAACCGCCAGACAAAGGACAACATGCGAATCCTGGCCGTGGACGACGATCACAGCACCCGATTGATTGTCAGCAAATTACTTGCCGATCGAGGTTACGAAGTCGACTCCGCCAGCGACGGCCCGCAGGCGCTGCAAATGGTTCGGCAGCGGCCGTACGACCTGGTGATACTCGACTACGCGATGCCGCTGATGAATGGGGTGGAACTGTTTCAGCACATTCATAAATTGCGCCCGGAGATGGTCGGCATCTTCCTGACCGCCCATACCCGTGTCGACACGGTGTTCCCGGCGGTGGACGCCGGCGTGGCGCGAGTGCTTTCCAAGCCGGTCGATGGAAAGGAGTTGCTCACCGTCGTGGGCAACCTTACCGGCTCTTCAAACAATTGAGTTCATTGATTGCTAGCAGAAATGCGAGCCCATCGCGCCGCCGGTTTGCCCTGATCCTGGGCGACATGGCTGGTTTTCTTATGGTCAGATTGGCCGCTGACCGCACACTTTGAGCGTTCTAATACGCTTCTCTTCTGCTCGACCGATCGCACGGCCGCTGGAAAATCCTCGGCATAAATCGGCTTCCTCGACATTCTCTGAACGAATCCTAAAGAGTGGCACGAAGATTGCTTCCTCTCCGTCGCTCTTCTGAGTTTCAACCACACTCGGCAGAAAGTCGCACCTCATGGATCAGCTAGTCGCATGCATCGCGGTGGATGGGTCCGTCTCAGACGACGAGCGTTCAATCCAAACGTTCAAGTCCATCGATTTCAATTCAGCGAACTTAATACATTCAACATCGCACGCTTCAATAATGGACCCCAACGAGGACGCACCAGTGGATGGCGAACTAAAAGCAGCGGCCAGACGGTTACTACAGCAGTCTCCTTATTTGGCCGTGCGGCGCGTCGTGTGCGACGTTTGTGACGGCATCATTACTCTCACCGGCCGGGTGCCGAGCTACCACCAAAAGCAGGTCGCTCAGAACTCGATTCTTCTCCAATTCGCGGGGCGGCTGACGATCGATAATCGGGTGGTGGTGAGCGACAGGTGAACCTGCCGCACCGCCATCCAGTCATTTCCACGGAGGGTTTATCATGTTGGTTCTCAGTCGCAAGCGGGGCGAGCACATTCGGATCGGCGACAATATCGATCTGACGGTCCTGGAAGTTCGCGGCAATGTCGTCCGGTTGGGCTTTACCGCCTCCGGCCAGGTCGCGATCCACCGCCAGGAGGTTTACGATCGCATTCAAAAGGAATGCGGCGCTTCAGCCGGCCTGCCAGCGCCTATCCTGGGCGACCTACGCAGCCCGATGGTCGCACAAAGCGCCAAATAGAGCAGAGCGCCAAATAAACCTGCCCCAATTATTGGCCGGCAACGGCTCGCAGTTCACTTGCCGGGCTGGGAGCGGGCCAGCTTGGGATGGGTCAGTATATTGGCCAGCATCTCGACCGACGCCGGTTTGACCACATGCTCGTCAAATCCCGCCTCGGCCGAGCGGCGAAGATCCTCGTCCTGTCCGTAACCCGTGACAGCCACGAGCAGAATACGGCGGCCGTTCTCAGCGCCGCGAATCGCTTGCGCCACTTCATAGCCGTCCATGCCCGGCAGACCGATGTCCAGCAGCACGATGTCTGGCTCCATCTGCTGAACATGCGCCAATGCGGCCGGGCCATCGTGGGCCAGTTCGACCTCGTGCGGCCCCAACTTGCGCAGCAAGGCGGCCAGCAGCCGAGCAGCGCCCAGGTTATCGTCCACCACCAGGATCCGGCGGGCCGGAGCGGACTCGGGCTCGGTGGCGACCGATTCCGGAAGATTGCTCGTCGGCCCCAACGGTAGTCGAACCGTAAACTCGCTCCCTTGCTTGAGCCCCGCACTAGTCGCTGTCACCTCTCCACCGTGCAGCTCGACCAAAGTGCGCACCAGTGTCAGTCCGATCCCCAATCCCCCTTGGGCCCGGTCGAGCGAACGCGAGGCCTGAATGAACAGGTCGAACACCTTCGGCAGCAAATCGGGCTCGATGCCGATCCCGTTGTCGCGAACTCGCACCACTGCGTCCTTATCCTGCTGCTCGATGATCAGTTCGACGCGGCCCCCCACGTCGGTGTACTTCACGGCGTTGTTCAGCAGGTTTTCCAACACCTGGACGATTCGCACCGGATCGACGTAGATCCAGATCGAATTCGGCGGCGTGCGGACCACCAGTGTTTTGTTATCCGCCTCAAGAATCGGCCGGATGGCGTCGCACGCCTGGGCCACGATCTGCAACAGATCGGTGGTTCGCCGGCGCAGCTCGATCTTGCCGCGCATGATCCGCGACACATCCAGCAGATCGTCCACCAGGCGGACCAGATGATCCACCTGCTGCTGCATGATGCCGATCGTCTCGCCCGACGCCTGCTGCTCGACCGCCAGAATGTCCAACCCGCTGCGAATCGGCGCCAGCGGATTGCGCAACTCGTGCGCCAGCATGGCCAGGAATTCATCCTTGCGGCGGTCCGCCTCGCGCACTTGTTGATACAGCCGGGCATTTTCCAAAGCGACCACCGCGCGATGGGCCAGATCCTCGGCCACTGTCAGGTCGTGGGCGTTGTATTCGCGGCCCGATTCGGACAGGACAAACGTCAACACTCCCAGCACTTTCGCCTGCGTGACCAATGGGACGCAAAGATAAGACCGCAGGCCGAGATCCCGCAGAAACGTCAGCGACGGTTCATCGGCGGCCACCGAGCGCAGCATGTCGTCCGTGATGTGCGTGGACATCTCCGAAACGCCCGTGCGGGCCACCCGCGGGGCGCCGAACGGGCTGTCCGCCGGCACCGGATGACGCTGGAAGTGGTCCTCGATCTGCCGCAGTTTCTCGGCGTCGCGATGGGCGATCGCAATCCGCTCCAGCGAGCCGTCGGCGTTGAGCATGTCCATCGCGCACCAGTCGGCAAAATCGGGTACCGCCAGGCGCACCACCCGCTGCAGCGTCGCCCGGTAATCCACAATCGAGGAGAGCAGCTTGCTGGCGTCGGCCAGAAACCGCAGCGTAGCCTCCGTCCGCTTGCGCTGCGTGATATCGTGTACGATGCCGGTGAAGAACCGCTTGTTGTGCAGGTGGAACTCGCTGACCGCCAATTCGATCGGAATTAACCCGCCGTCCCGCCGGCGGCCCATCACCTCGCGGCCGCTCCCCAGAATGCGGGGCTCATCGGTCTGCAAAAAGAGGGCGATATCGTTGTCGTCCTCGCGGTGATACGGCTCGGGCATCAGGATTTTCACGTTCTGCCCGATCACGTCCTCCGCCATCCGCCCGAACAGTCGTTCGGCGGCCGGATTGAACGTCTGCATGATCCCTCGATCGTCGATCGTGATGATCGCGTCCAGGGCGTTGTCCACAATGCTACGAATCCGCTCCTCGGCGGCAACCAGTTCCTTCAGCCGCAGCCGCAATTCTTCGTCGAGCTGCTTTCGATCCGAAATATCGCGGGTAAAGCAGCGGGAGTGGATAAACTGGCCGTTCTCCCAGAGAGAATTGGACGCGATCAATACCTCCTTGATCGAGCCATCCTTGCAGCGCAAGCGGGCCTCGTAGTTGATCAGGGTTTCCGCGTTGGCCAGCCGCTGCAACACATCGTCAATCACGGACTCATCCGCGTGCATCGTGCTGATGTGCTGGCCGAGGTATTCCTCGCGCGTGTAGCCGAGCATTTCCAACTCGGCTTTGTTGGCGCGAAGAATGATGCCGTCGGGCCCGACCCAATGCAGGCCGACCGGGGCGTTCTCAAAAAAGTCGGCCAATTCCTGCTCGCTGGCTTGCAATCGTTGCTCCGCGCCGCGGCGCTCGAGGAACTGGCCGATCTGATGCCCTACGGTCGCCATCATTTCCAACAGGTCCGCGTCCGGCTCTTGGATCTCCCGACTGAAGAACTCGATCACGCCCAGGAAATCTTCGCCCACCATCACGGGGCAGCCGAACGCGGCATGCAGATTGACGTTGGCCGCCGCCTGGGCACGCGGGAAATTCGTGTCCAACGCCGCGTCGGGAATCCAGGCCGCCTTCCTCTCCAACCACACGCGGCCGGGAAGTCCAACGCCCGGCACAAACGTGCTGCTGCGCGTCGCACGAATGAACTCTTCGATATTGCGCGACGGCTCGTGCCAGAACTCGCGACAGCGGAGCATCTGCTGCCGCTCGTCCACCGTCCAGAAGGCGCCGCAATCCCAACCCAACGCCTGGCCGATGGCCGCCAGGATCCGCGGGCTGGCGGCGTCGATTTCCGACTCCTGGGCCAGAATGTGCGTCACCGCCAGACGAGCATTGCGCCGCCGCTCCGCCGCGCGGTGGGGGGAGACGTCGCGGTCGATCTCGGAGATGCCAAAGATCTGTTGCTCCGCGTCCCTGATTGCCGAGACGCGAATGGAAATGTCCATCCGGCGGCCATCCTTTCGGACGCGAATCGTTTCAAACGGCTCGATGCGAGTGCCTTGAATGATTCCCCGCAGGACGTTGGCCCACTCTTGGGCCCGGTCGGCCGGCACAATAGTCGCTGTCAGGGGGCGGCCGACCACTTCGTCGGCGGTAAACTGATAGAGCAGTTCCGCTCCCTGATTCCAGGTGAGCACCGTGCCGTCGAGCGATTGCCCGACAATGGCATCCTCCGAAGAAGCGAGCAGGGCCGCCAGGCGGCCGCTCTCCCGCTCCCACTGCCGCTTCTCCGAAACGTCTCGCAGCACCAGCACGGCGCCGATGATGCGGCCATCCTGCTCGCGCAGCGGCGAGGCACTGTCGTCGATGTTGAGTTCCTTGCCCGTGCGGGTGAGGATCAGCAGATGATTGGCAAACTTCACCACGCGGCCTTCGCGGAGCACCGGCACGATCGGATATTCCACGCGTTGCCGCGTTTCCTCTTGGACGATCTGAAAGATCTCATCCAGCCGGGCGCCGGCCGCGCTGAGCAAGTCCCAGCCGGTGAGTTGCTCCGCGGCCGGGTTGAGA
>JAIOQB010000222.1 GCA_021413585.1 Planctomycetia bacterium | reverse complement strand
CGCAACTCACAAACCCCCCACTGCCCAAAGCATTCATCCACCCCCACCTGCACGCGTTCCGGCTGCATGCCGCTGCGGGCGGCCAGGGCGTCGCGCAGTTGTTCGGCAAGGTAATGAGCAATCAGTTCCGCGGTGGTGTTGGGCACCGGGAGCAGGACGCAGTCGCCGCGGGGGAAGACCCAGCGGCGGTCGCGGAAGGTGACTTCGACGCTGTCGTCCGATGGGACAACATTGATCAGCGGGTGCCCGGTGGGTAGCAGCATGTGGTGATCGAGTGCGTCGATCAAGTGCTTGAGCGTGTCGCGCAGGAAGATGAAGTCGACGACGTAGTGGTTCTCATCCAGCGGCCCCGCCACCTCGGCCGCCACGCGGTAGTTATGCCCATGCAGCCGCTCGCAAATGTCGCCGTTGAACGTGATGAAGTGGGCGGCGCTGAAGACGAGGTATTCTTTTTCGAGGCGGACGCTATATCGTTCGGGCATTTGTGGAGCTTTCAATTGAAGGGTGTCCGTTGTCAGTGGTCCGTTGTCAGTTGCTGACGCTCGCAACGGACAACGGACCACGTCCCGTCATTCCAACCGCGCCGGCAACCCAATTATCCCCTCCCTGAGCAACGCAAACAAACCAGCCGCGATCAGGTCGGCGGTGGTGCCGGGGTTGCGGCGGTGGCCGTCGCTGCGGAGCCAGAAGTCGAGGTCGCCGATCATCCAGTTGTACTCTTCGCTCTCCGGCGGGCCGGCGTCGAGTACCCGGCCGGCGCGAATCGCCGCTTCCTTCGCCACCCCGTCCCCACACTTGCGGGCAATCAGGCTATCGGGAAACTCGTGCATCAGCCGCACGAACGTGTGCCGCACCGCCGGGCCAAGAGGGGAGTCGGCCTTTAACCCCGCCTGCAACCACGGCACCACGCATTCGAACACCTGCCGAAACTCCTCCGCATACTGCCGCGCGATCAAATCCCGTTCGGCCGCCGCCCGCATCGCCGCGATCAGATCGGCCGGCGGAGCTTCCTGCACGTCCATCTCGTCAACCTTCCCCAACCCGCCGGCGGAAGCGAGCCGGATTGCGTCGTACACCAGCCGGGCGTCGTCGGCCGTCAGGCTTCGCAGCACGTCGCGAACGCCGTCTGCCAGCGGCTGCGACCGAGGAACAGCGGCCAGCGGGGAAATCAACAGCACGGTGCCAAGGTTCGTGTTCGTGCCGACCAGATGCCGCGTGGCGGCCACCGCGTCGCGGACCGTGCGGCCGACGCCATGCTCTGTCGCCCGGTCCATCGCCGGCCCGATGGCCACCGTGCCGGTTGCGAAGTCTGCAAACGTCACGTCTTCAAAATCGGCCCCGCGATGGACGTTACCCGGCTTGGGAATCGTCACTTCCCACAGGCAGGCCAGGGTGGCGCATTGGCCAGTTGAAAGTTTTGACATAGGTCAGTGGTCCGTTGTCAGTGGTCCGTGGCCAGTGGTCCGCAGCAACTGACCACGGACAACTGACGACTGACCAGTTATGAACTCCGCCACCAGTGGCCCAATTCGTTCGTGGGCGTCTTCGACGACATAATGCCCTGCGTCATCGAAGCGATGCACCTCGGCGGCAGGAAAGATTTGCTCGAATCGCGTCAGGCATTCTGGGCGAAAGCACCAGTCGCGCATTCCCCAGATTAATTGCACCGGACGATCGGCCAGCCGGGGCAGTCCTGCTTCCAGGTCGGCGAGCACGCGCCACGTCGGATGCCGAGGAGACTGGGGGATATCGTCCACGAAGCGCTGGATCGCCACGCGGTGGGCCCAATTGTCGTACGGCGCGAGCAGGCCGGCCCGCACCGCCGGTGTGAGTCGCTCGGGATGCGCCGACGCCATCCACAGCGCGGCCCGGGCAAACAGGTTCAATCCTCGCACGGCGGCCGGACCCAGGATCGGCGTGCGGCAGACGCGAATCCGCCAGGGAAAGAACGGGGGCGGAAACGCGCCGGTGTTCATCAGCACGATTCTGGCAAAGCGATCAGAGGCGGCCAGCGCGGCGCTCAGGCCGATCGCCCCGCCCCAGTCGTGCGCCACCAGCGTGATGTTCTTCAGGTCGAGCGATTCAACCAATCGCAGCAGGTTGCGGGCATGCTGGGCCAGCGTGTAGTTGTATTCGGCCGGCTTGTCGCTCAGTCCGCAACCGATGTGATCGGGCACCACAACACGCCACCGGTCGCGCCACGCCAGGACCAGGTTGCGCCAGTAGAACGACCAAGTGGGATTGCCGTGGACCAGCAGCAGCGGGCCGCCAGGGGCTGCGGCAGTGCCTGCGGGATTGCCGGCGAGGGTGCTGCGATCCTCTGGCTCGTCGAGATAATGGTAGCGCAGACCGTCGAGCGTCAGCTCGTGCGACCGAAAAGGATACAGATTGCGCCAATTTTCGGCCGGGTTCATCGCCAAGAGAGTATACTCGCAGCCGCACCTGGCCGGTAGCCGCCCACTTCGACGCTGCCCGCCGCCAAGCGAGCTTGAAGCCGTGCGACCGCTGCCCGTAAAATGAAACGGTTAAAACCCCGCCTGCCGGACGGGACTTGTGAGCGGCACGGCGCTAGCCGCCGGTCCCACGGAAAGGCACGTCCTGCGAATACCGGTGGCTAGCGCCATTCCGCTCACAACCTGCGACGCAGGTCACGCCCGGCAGGCGAGACCTGCCATCACCTGTGGAAGATCGTAATGTCCGAAGACTACTACCAAACGCTGGGGATCAATCGCGACGCTTCGAAGACCGATATCGAACGGGCGTATCGGAGCATGGCCCGCAAGTATCATCCCGACATGAACCCCGACGACAAAACGGCCAAGTCCAAGTTTCAGGAAGTACAGCGGGCGTTCGACGTGCTGAGCAACCAGGAGAAGCGCGAGCTGTACGATCGCTACGGCAGCGCGTTCGAGTCGATGGGTTCCGGCGGGCCGGGGGGGCCAGGCGGACCATCGGGCGGACCGGGCGGGTCGTACACCTGGACCACGACCGGCGGCCCCGATTTCGAAGGAGTCGACTTCAGCCAGTTCTTCGGCGAGCACAGCGGCGGCGCCAGTCCGTTTGCCGACATCTTCGGCGCGGGTGGGGGGACCGGATCCGCACGCAGTTCGCGATCGTCGCGCCGTTCGCGGCCGGTCCGCGGAGCGGACATCGAGCACGAGTTAAAAGTCCCTTTCGCCCTCTCCGTCACCGGCGGCGAAGCGGCGCTGAGCGTGCAGCGGGCCGACGGACGGCTGGAGACGATCACCGTGAAGATCCCCGCCGGCATCGAAGATGGCCGGAAGATTCGCTTGCGTGGCCAAGGCGAGACTTCGCCGACAGGCCAGGGAGAGAACGGCGATATCCTGATCACGATTCGCGTCAGCCCTCATCCCAGCTACACGCGCCGCGGCAATAACCTGGAATGCCGCGTCCCGGTGACGGTGGCCGAAGCGGCGCTGGGGGCGAAAATTGAATTGCCGACGCCGCAGGGAATCATCACGCTCACCGTGCCGCCGGGAAGTTCTAGCGGAACGCGGCTGCGGATCAAGGGGTATGGCGTCCGGCCGACCAACGGCCCGCACGGCGATCTGCTGGCCGAAGTGCAGATCATGCTCCCGGATCCGATCGACGCCGACGCCCAGGCGCTGATCCGCCAATTGGGCGAGAAATACACGGGCGATCCGCGGCGGCATTTGAAGTGGTGATGGGGCGAAACGTGGGAATGGGTGCCTGGGGCAACGCCCCAGATTTCTGCGGTCGCCAAACTATTGGGGCGTTGCCCCAGCCACCCCATTACAATGGCTATAATGCCGTTGTGAGGAACCCATGACCGCCGCCGCCGATCAACGCTTTCGCCCTGAGCATCGGCTTCGACTGGGACACGAGTTTGCCAGCGTCTACAGCCGCCGCTGCTCGGTGTCGGACAAAGTGTTGATTGTCTACGGCCTGCCGAATGAGCGAGCTTACCCGCGCATTGGATTGTCTGTCTCGCGCAAGGTGGGGGGCGCCGTGGTTCGGAATCGATGGAAGCGGCTGCTGCGCGAGGCGTTTCGATTGTCGCGCAGTGAATTGCCGGCCGGGATCGATCTGGTGGTCTTGCCGCGGCGGGGGACGCCCGAGTTGCAGAGCGTGAGCGAGTCGCTGGTGAGGCTGGCCAGGCAGGTTTCGCAGCGGCTGGAGCGGGATTGAAGTGACTGTCGGCTACCGGCTTTCGGCTGTCAGCTGGAGATTTGCAGATATGACGCAGAACGCAGTTGGTTCAAATCAAACGGAGCGCCAGTTGCATGCTGAACCGTTGCGCTTCGATTCGACTTGCCATGTCCCAGCACAGGCAAGGGCAGGCAAGCTGCCCATGGCCCCCGAGAGTGTTGCGACTCATGGAAGTGTTTTGCGTTGGCTCGTTCATCTGCCGGCGATGACGCTGATATTGCTGGTTCGGGTATACCAACTGACGATCAGTCCGCTGCTCGGGCCTTGTTGCCGGTTTCAGCCTTCTTGCAGTGCGTATTTCATTGGGGCAGTGCGGAAGCACGGTGCGATGCGTGGGGCGTATCGCGGGATTTTGCGGGTTTTCCGCTGCCATCCGTTTCATCCGGGGGGCTTTGATCCGCCGTGAGAATTGAAAACGGTGGCGGGCCGCATTTTCACGGGGATAAACCCGTGGCTCGGGTTGGTGGGGGAGCCCCTCGTTGGACGGGTTTCGGTGGAGTTCCTGCTCTCAGCCATCTTGGCCGGATTGCCCAAATGCCCATGGCGTCTGAGCAGAGCCAGTATTGCCTGCGAGTCCGTATTGACCGGATTCGATGGCTCCACTATTGTCCCGCCCACGGCTTGCCATTCTTCAGCGCCCGAAAGAGGTTGGACCTCTGTAGCGCTGAAGGGGCAACACTGGGGGGCGGTGCAGGAAGCGAGATTGCCGTTCAAAAACGTCTCATCGCGCGTGCGGCCGTCGGGTTTGCAAGGGAGTGCAACGCGGCATGGTGCCTTCGGAAACAATTCGCGATCAATTTTGTCCGGGCCGTCACAGGCTCTGGACTGTCGTAGCCCTGTTGCTGGGTCAACTGGCAATCGGCTGCACTCCCACCTCCATGCGCTCGCAAAGTCCGGAAGACTTTGAGCGCGTGCTGGCCGACGTGCGCCTGGTGGGGGACGTGAGCATTCCATTCGGCCTGCATCCGCTGATCATCGAGCGGGTGGGATTGGTCACCAATCTACAAAACACGGGGCGGGACATGCCCCCCAGCGCCACCCGCGCGATGCTGATCTCCGAGATGCAGCGCCGCGGCGTCGATCACCCCAGCAAGCTACTGGAGCTGCCGTCGGTGTCGGCGGTCATCGTGCGGGCCTCGCTCAAGCCGGGAATTGAGAAGGGAGATCTGTTCGACGTTGAACTCTCGCTTCCCAACGGCTGCGAAACGACCAGCCTCTGCGACGGCCTGTTGATGCCGGTGCGGTTGCGTGAAATGCGCGTGGCCGTGGCCGACAATCAATTGCACGAAGGCCAGGATATGGGGTTGGCCAAGGGGCCGCTGATGGAACAGCCCGCGGCCGATTCCGATTCGCCCAACATGCATCCGCAAGCCCGGATTCCGGAAGGGGGCGTGGCGTTGCAATCCCGTCCAATGGGAATGGTGATCAAGCGGGACGAGCAGTCGGTGCGCAACTCATCGGGAATCGCCAGCTCGGTGAATCAGCGGTTCTTCTTCCGGCGCAATGGAATCAAGGTCGGCGTCGCCACCGCCAAGACCGATCGCTACGTCGAACTGGTGATGCACCCCCGCTATAAAGACAATGTTTCGCGGTATTTTCAGGTGATTCGCAACGTGGCGATCAGCGAAAGCCCGTCGCAACGGCAGATGCGGATGCAGTTGCTGGAGCGGCAGTTGCTCGACGCCGTGACCTCCGGCACCGCCGCCCTGCGGCTGGAAGCGATTGGCGCCGACGCCAAACATGTGCTGATGCAAGGAATTGCGTCGAGCGATGCGGAAGTGCGATTCTATTCGGCCGAAGCGCTGGCCTACCTGGACGATCCGTCGGCCGCCGGTCCGCTGGCCGCCGCGGCTCGCGATGAGTCGGCGTTCCGCGCTCGGGCACTCACGGCCTTAAGCGCGATGGACGATCCGTCCGCTTACGACGAATTGGCCACGCTGCTCGATTCGCCCAGCGCGGAGACTCGCTACGGCGCCTTCCGTGCGTTGTGGACGATGAACCCACGCGACCCGGCGGTACGTGGCGAAAAGATCAACAATCAATTTTCACTGCACCGTGTGAAGAGCAAAGGACCGACGATGGTCCACGTCACCCGCACCTTCCGGCCCGAAATCGTGATCTTCGGCGCCGACGCGAAGCTGCGGGCGCCGCTGATTCTCAACGCCGGCCGTGGAATCATCGTACGCGACATCGACGCGACGCACCTGAGCGTCAGCCGTTTTGCTCCGGGGCAGCCCGATCAAAAGCGAGAGATCAGCACGTCGGTCGTGGATCTGATTCATTCCATCGCAGAGGTTGGTGGAACGTATCCTGACGTGGTGCAGGCGCTGAAGCAGGCGAAGTCGAGCGGCGCTTTGGAGTGCCGGCTCGAAATCGACGCCGTGCCGAAGAACGATCGTTCGTATGTCCGGCCCAACGAAGAGGAAGAAGGAGTGCCGGGTGAGGTGGCCAGCGCTCCGGCTCACGCGTTCCCGGTAGATGGGCCGTCGCCGAACCTCTATCCGACCGACTCCCCCGAGGGGGTGGCGAAGCCGCGGCATGAGAATCAAAGTGGCCACGCACCAGAAACAGGGGCCGCCGCCGGAGATGGTCAGGTCGACTCGGCCGCATCGCCAACCGAGGAAAGTGGTCCTGCCGGTGTCAAAAAGGACTCTCCCGCCCCCGGAATTCCCGACGAAACCGACAAGGCGGCCGCGGCGGAGGCCCCCCCGGAATCGTGGCCATTGGCTCGTCGCGTTGGTAAAATGATGGGGCGTATCTTGCCCGCCGCGCCCAGCGACCCATAACAGCCTGGTCTTGCGGCGGCCGCGTTAAATCAACGCGGATACGAGAACCTGTCCCGCCCGCGAGAGTTGCTCGGTCGGCTTCGGCCGACCTGAAAAGGCCCCGTCTGTCATGCTCAAATCCCTGGAATTGGTCGGCTTCAAAAGCTTCGCCGACAAAACGCGATTTGAGTTTCCGCCCGGCATCACGGTGGTGGTCGGCCCCAACGGCTCGGGCAAGTCAAACATCGTCGACGCCATCAAGTGGGTCTTGGGCGAGCAGAGCGTCAAAAGCCTGCGCGGCCACGAGATGGCCGACGTGATCTTCAACGGCTCCGGCAGCCGGCGCCCCGTCAACTCGGCCGAGACGACACTCACGTTCGACAACCGCGAACGGCTGCTGCCCATTGACGCGGCGGAAGTGGATGTCACGCGCCGCGTGTACCGCAGCGGGGAAGGGGAGTACCTGCTCAACGGCCAGCCCTGCCGGCTGCGCGACATTCGCGATCTGTTCGCCGGCACCGGCGTTTCCACGCAGGCCTACAGCATCATCGAGCAAGGAAAAGTCGACGGGCTGTTGTCCGCTTCGCCCCGCGATCGGCGGCTGATTTTTGAAGAGGCGGCCGGCATCAGCCGGTTTCGGGCGAAAAAAGTCGAAGCCCAGCGCAGATTGGAGCGGGTCGATCAGAATCTGTTGCGTTTGTCCGACATCGTCGACGAAGTGGAAAACCGCTTGAAGGTCGTGCGACTGCAGGCGGCGAAGGCGCGGCGGTACAAAGGATATGTCGATCGGCTGCAGGAGCTGCGCACGCAGGTGGGCTTGGCGGATTGGCGGCGGCTGAGCGAGCAGTTGCAAAAGCACGAGCAGCGAATTGCCGCCTTGCAGGACGAGATCAGCGGCCACGCCGCGCGGGCCGAATTGAGCGAAGCCCAATCGCTCTCGCTCGATCAGGATGCCGCGGCGGCCGATGAGGCGATTCACGGCGGCGAGCGGCGGTTGTCCGATCAACGCGAACGGATTGCTGCGGTCGAAGCGACGATCGAGCATCAGCGTGCCCGCAGTCGAGACTTGGAGCAAGAAATTCAACAGTCGCGGCAACAAGTGGCTTCGCTCAGTTCGCGGGCTGGGGATTTATCGGTCCCAGCCAGTTGCTGCTGCGGTCGGGACAGTTGGCCAGCGAGGCGAGCGGACTGGAGGCCCGCGTCACTGCGGCGGCCGCGTCTTTGGAGCGGCTGACTAAGCGGACCTCAGAACTCGACGCCGGACGAATGGCCGTGGCGAGCGAATTGGCATCGCTGACCGAACGTGCGGGTTGCGTCCGTCTGGAATTGGAGCGGTGCGAATCGCACTGGCAGGCCGCGCGGCAAAAGCTGGCCGGCCTGGAAGCCCAGCAACAGCGCTGCCAGCGCGAGTCTTCCGAGCTGCAATTGCGCCAGGCGGCTGCACGCGAGAGGGCGGCGGTTTTGGAGGAACTGGAGCAGCGGCAAGAAGGAGTCGGTGCCGGCGTCAAGGATTTGTTGCGTCGCGCTCAAGAGGCGGGTTCGGGGCCGCTGAGTGAAATCCGCGGAATCGTTGCGGACGCATTGCAGGCTCAGTTTGAGTTTGCGCCGCTGATCGATATCGCTCTAGGCCAGCGGGCCGACTTTGCCGTGGTCGCGTCAACGCTGGCGCTAACGCAACTGCTGGAGAGTCATGGCGGCAGCATGTCGGGGCGCGTGGGTTTGCTCGCGCTCGACGGGGGCCGGGCGACGGGGCCAAGTGGGTCGGTCCGTTTGGAATCGACGCCCGGTGTCGTGGGCCGGGCCGACACGTTTGTCGAGTGCGCGGTGGACTTCGTGCCCCTGAAGCGCCGGCTGCTGGGGCGGACCTGGATTGTCGAGACGCTCACTGTTGCACTGGAATTGGCCGCGTCGGCGGCAGGGGAGGGGCTGAGTTTCGTCGCACGCAGCGGCGAGATGGTGGCTTCCGACGGCACGGTGTATGTCGGACCCGCGCTGGCCAGTGGCGGCCTGGTGTCGCGCCGCAGTGAGTTGCGCGACCTGGCCGACCGGATGGGTGAACTGACGGTCGCGCTGGCCGCTCAGCAGCAATTGGCCGAGCAATTGGCCGGACAGATCGAAAGCGATGCCGCCGACGTTCAATCGCTGGGGACCGAGCGAGAACGGCTGCAAGCGGCCGCTGCCGACTTGCGGCTGCTCACCGGCGCGGCGGAGGAACGCTCTGCCCAATTGAACTCGCAGCACGCCGGTCTGCAGGTGGAAATTACCGGCAGCGGCCAGGAACGGGACGAAGCCGCGCGGTCGCTGGAGCGTTGCCGCGGCGAACTGGCCGAGGTGGAAGCCTCGCTGGCCGACGCCCAGGCCTCGCTAGCGCACGACGAACGGCAGGGAGACCATCTGGAACGCCAGCGGCAGCAGCGCATCCGCGAAGCGACGTTGGCCAAGGTCGAACTGGCCAAGAGCGAGCAGCGGCTGGATCATCTGCAAAGCAGGCTGCGGCAGTTGCAGCAGGATCAGGACGAACGCCAACGGGCAGTGACCGACGGGCAAACGCTGTTGCTGCGTTCCGCGGAGCGTGCCCGCGAGGCGGAACGATTGATCCTGGAAGCCGAAAGTCAAATCGCCGAGTTGTTCCTGCAAAAGGAATCGATGGCGTCCGAGATCGTCGGACTGATCGAAAGCCGCGAGACGCTCCGCACCCGCCGGGCGGAGTTGCTGGCCGAGTCGCAAAAACTGCGCGCCGCCATCCGCCGGTTGGAGACGGAACTGCACGCCGAAGAGCTTTCCGCCGGCGAAATCCGCCACGAGCGAGGCGGCATGGCCGACCGGCTGCGCGAGGATTACAACATCGAATTGTCCGAACTGGAGCACAAGGAAACCGACGAAGAGCAACATGTACGGGCCGAAGTGGAAGAAGAGATCGCCTCGCTCCGCCGCAAGATCACCAACACCGGCAGCGTGAACCTCGAAGCGCTCGACGAGTTGGACTCGCTGGAAACTCGGTTCAACGACCTGTCGACCCAATTTCGCGATCTCAGCGGCGCCAAAAATTCGCTCCAGCAAATCATCGAAAAGATTAACGTCGACAGTCGGCGGCTGTTTTCCGAAACGCTGGACACCGTGCGAGGCCATTTTCAGACGCTGTTTCGCAAGCTGTTTGGCGGCGGCCAGGCGGATATCATCATTGAGGACGAAGTGGACATCCTGGAAAGCGGGCTGGAAATCGTGGCCCGGCCACCTGGTAAGGAGCCGCGGAGCATTTCGCTTTTAAGCGGCGGCGAGAAGACGCTGACCTGCGTGGCCCTGCTGCTGGCCATCTTCCGTAGCAAACCCAGCCCATTCTGCGTGCTCGATGAGGTCGATGCCGCCCTGGACGAGGCGAACATCGGCCGGTTTGTCGCCGTGCTGCAGGAATTTTTGGCCTGGACCCAGTTCATCGTCGTCACACACAGCAAGAAAACGATGACCTGTGCGGGCGCGCTCTACGGCGTGACGATGCAGGAGTCGGGCATCTCCAAACGGGTATCGGTCCGGTTTGAAGACGTCAGCGACAACGGCGAGATCCTCCGCACCCGCGATGAGTCGGCCGAGGCTGAGGCCAGTGCTAGCGCCGCTGCAACCGAGCAGGACGAGACGCAAGCGGCGTAAGCTTGCAGCCAGCGATGCCATCCGCTCACTAGCCCGAAGCGAGGGTGCGTGGGACAACGCCCCAGATGCTCACTGCGGATAAAATTTGGGGCGTTGCCACAGGCACCCGAGAGGCGTGCCGCCACCGCCAGCCTTACCAGCCTCGCCAGTACAATTCGTCGCGCCGCTCATTCACCCCAACCGGCAAATTCATCGCCACCCACCGCCGCGGCTGCTTCGCGCGGCGCGTCTTTCCTGTTCGGCGAGGTTTTTGCAGATCGCAAGGCTCGCGTGGATTATTTCGTTGGGTCAATCGGCAGAGCCCACGCGACCGCTCGATTTAAGATCAGGCCCCATAGCAGGTTGTGTCGTTAGTTTCTGCGGAATCTGCGGCCTCCTCAGGTTCGTCAGCCGCGGTTTGACCGTCTCGAACCATACAGTTGGCGAAACTTTCTAAA
This sequence comes from Planctomycetia bacterium, assembly GCA_021413585.1. Taxonomy (GTDB): domain Bacteria; phylum Planctomycetota; class Planctomycetia; order Pirellulales; family UBA7805; genus JAIOPX01. The sequence continues at coordinate 12,943 of JAIOQB010000222.1, read as the reverse complement.
GGAACCGACCTGTTTAATTCGAAACTACCTTTCGGAAGGTCAGCTCATCAGGGGACTTCGACCCAAGGGGTCCCACCGAGCAGATCTTCCCTGGGGGGAACTACAGCACTAGAGGCCTTGCCTTTTGAGGCTCACCGGAGATTGGCCGGCGAGCTGCCCGCTCGAATTCCCACCTGCGCGCAATTGTTCGCCGGACGAACAGATTGCGATCCGTTGTCAGCTCGGTCGATCGTGGACTTTCCCTCGTGGAAGGCCCGCGAGGAAACCGAGTCTGTCAGAGTCCACGGATCGCGACTGCTTCGTAATAGAACGATTCTTGGCGCGGATCGGAGGGAGCTGAACCACAGCCACACCGTAGCGAATTGACGTAACGACCCCGACCCAGACAACTGCGAACAACTCGACTTCCCACAGCCGGCGGGATGGACCGGAAAAAAGTCGAGTTGCCAGTTCGCGGTTTTGGGGGTCCTTATGTCCGGCTCGGCCGTCTTTGACGGTCCGGGTGCGGACCCACAAGCGAAAACAAGCGAGAGGATTGGAGAGCCTGCAATGAAGGTCTTCACAACCGGTCAGGTCGCTAAGATCTGTAAAGTGGCACCCCGTACGGTAAGCAAGTGGTTTGATTCCGGTCGGCTCAAGGGATACCGCATCCCTGGGTCGCAGGACCGGCGCATCCCGCGCGAATATCTGATCAAGTTCCTCAAGGAGCACGGCATGCCGCTGGGCGATCTTGAAGACGAAGCCATGGCCAAGGTGCTGGTCGTCGCTCAAGATCAGGTGATGATTGAGAACCTGAAGCGCGAACTGCCCCTGGAACGCTCGTTCAAGTTGGCCACCGCGGCCAGCGGGTTCGAGGCGGGCATTCAGTCGGAGAGCTTCCATCCCGATTGCATCATCGTGGACTTCTCGATCGGCCAGGTCGAATCGCTGCAGATTTGCCAGAATCTGCGTCGCAACCCTGAGTTTGCCGAAACGATCCTGATCGCCCTGCTGCCTGATGATGGCACCACGATCAGCTTCGACCGCTCGAGCATCAACGAGACCTTCAAGAAGCCGTTCGACGCGGCCCTGCTGGCCGAGCGTCTGAAGACGCTGATCGGCTCGAAGAAGGAACTCGTCTAGCTCCACACCGCACGTTGCCCCGCGGCCGGCGGGACGACTGTAAGTCGCGAAACGAGTCGCTGATTCCGGCCAACCCGTCGCGGTAAGACCCCTGCGATGGATAATCATAGCGGATAATTTCGATATGCACCGTCCGGCTGCGCGGCCCCACCAGGCCAAGGCGCAGCCGGCGGCGTTTGATGAGGGCATTTTCGCCAAGCCGCAGCGGGCAGACCGCTGCGGCTTTTTCTTTTGAGGCCGCTCCCGGCAGAGTCTCCTTCTTGGGACTTCTCTGTTACGCCCGGGTTCCCAGTGCGGTTGGTAATTCGGCAGAGGGCCGACCTCCCCCGCCACTCGACGCGCGGGCGGCCGTCCGTAACAATGCGGCTTATTGATTGGTTTCAGAAGGCATTGGGGCGGGCTGATGGGTTCTTTGAGTCACTTTGACGACCAGGGGGCCAGCCGGATGGTGGATGTAGGCGAAAAGCCGGTCTCAGTCCGAACCGCCCGGGCGTCGGCCGAAGTGCAATTGGCCCCGACCACGCTGCAGCTGATTCGAGATCGAAAGGTGGCGAAGGGGGACGTGCTGGAGGTGGCCCGGTTGGCGGGGATCATGGGGGCCAAGCAGACGTCCAGCTTGATTCCGCTGTGCCATCCGCTGCCGCTGGACGCCGTGAGCCTGGACTTTGAGTTTCCCGATGACCACACGATCCGCATCACTGCCCAGGCGTCGGTCACCGCCCGCACGGGGGTGGAGATGGAAGCCCTGACGGCCGCGAGCGTCGCCGCCCTTACGGTGTACGATATGTGCAAGTCGGCCGACCGAGGGATGACGATCGGGGCAATACGATTGGAAGAAAAAACCGGCGGCCGCAGCGGCGACTTCCGGCGAGAAGCGTAAAGGAAAGTCGGAAATTGGAGGTCGGAAGTCGGAGAACGCAGCATGATTCTCTGGCCGATAGCCGACAGCCGAAAGCTGACAGCCTAAGAGGATGCCTCGATGACAAACGGAATGCACGCCACTCTGACCGCCGCCCCCGCCGATCGCAATGGCGCGCTGCGCAGCCAACTGCAATCGCTCTACGCCCCGGTGGCCGACGAGCTGGCCGAGGTCGAAGAGATCCTGCGCCGCGAATTGCAAAGCCGCTACCCGTTCGTCAATGAGTTGGTGCAGCACGGTTTCCGGCTCGGCGGCAAGCGGCTGCGGCCGGCCTTGTTGCTGCTGGCCGCCAGGGCGTGCGGCCGCGTGACCCCCGATCATTTGCTGCTGGCCGCGGTGATCGAGATGATCCACACCGCCACGCTGGTGCATGATGACGTGCTGGACGAAGCGTCGCTGCGGCGGCATGTGGAAACGGTCAATGCCCGGTTCGACAACGAGGCCAGCGTGCTGCTGGGGGACTACTTGTTCTCGCACGCGTTCTACCTGGCCAGCACGCTCGGTAGCACGTTTGCCTGCCAGCAGATCGGCCGCTCGACGAACATCGTCTGCCAGGGGGAGCTGCTGCAAGTCGCCGGGCGGGGGAACTACGGCCTGACCGAGGCCGAGTATCTGCAAATCATCGACGGCAAGACGGCCGAGTTGTGCGCGTGCAGTTGCCGATTGGGGGCCCGCTATGCCGACGCCGACCGCGAAACCGAGCGGGCACTACGGCGCTACGGCCGCCGGCTGGGGATCGCGTTTCAAATCGTTGACGATCTGCTGGACCTGTTGGGCGAAGAGCACCAAGCGGGCAAGTCGCTCGGAACCGATCTGCAAAAGCAAAAGCCGACGCTGCCGCTGATTCGTCTGCTGCAACTTTCCAACGACGCCCAGCGGGCCGACATCGACGCCATCTTGCGTCTCTCCGGCGCCGAGCGCCACGCGACCCTGCTGCCGCTATTGAATCGGTATGAAGCAATTGACTACGCCCGCAGCCGCGCCGCCGAGTTCGCCCGCCGCGCCCGCCGCGAGCTGGAGACGTTGCCACCAAGCCCGGCCCGCGAGATTCTGGAATCGCTGACCCAGTTTGTCTTAATGCGGCAGCATTGAAGTAGCGTGAGTGCTTGCACCCACGAGACCGGCTCATTTAGCAAATATCGTTGCTTACGACGGTTGGCGATGCGGCGTAAGGCCGTTCACTTGATACAGCGAGTTGGAAAGCCACTCGTTGTACCACATAGAAAAAGTGTGCCGTGCTTTTGGAACATGCTCCGATAATACGTTGGCTCCAAATGGCACAATCCATTCGCCATCTTGTTCGTCAAATTTCCAAATCGACCCAGATTCCTCACCAGACACGATCAACTTGTCCTTCATGCCGCAGCCATGGTCCGATAATTGGAAGCTCCCATGCTCAAACATAGGCTCCCACACATCATCGCGCCACCTGCTGTATTCTCCGTCGTCTTCCGAGACAGTTTCATTGTCACTTTTCCAGGGACGGACGAGCGGAAATGGCTTCGCAAGTACTCGTGGATTTGATCTAAGCCGATCCATTTCATCATAATACATGTCATCGAATGCGGAGCAAGTGTATTGGACCGGATGTCCTTCGGACGTCAGGGTGTTGATTAATCTCGCCGGCGCAGAGTTTCTGGCGACTGCGGTTTCTTCAAAACCGAATCGCTGCAAACCATATCCCGGTCCCGCGCCTCCATTACCCAATTCGATGAGAAATATCCGATAGTCATCGGGAAGAGTGATCCCATACTTCGCTTCGGCTGCCGCGACGTCTCGCTCAGACATTCGAGGGCCAAGTTGATATTGATGGGTGAATGCCCCGAAGAGCCGAAACGTGGAATCGGCTTTTCGTAACATTTCTATCTGCGACTGGGTGCCTCGGATCCACCCTTGCATGTGCGGATACCTGTCGCGAGTAATCATTGAATAGATGAATTGCTGATCTGTCACACTCAAGGGCAGCAAGCTGCCCATGGCACCCTTCAAAACGGCTGTTGTTCCTCACTTCCCTGGCGGCTGCTTCAACATCGGCTCCAGTTCATCCACAAAATCGCGCACGTCCTTGAACTGGCGATAAACGCTGGCAAACCGGACGAAGGCCACCTGGTCGAGCTGCTTCAGCCGGGCCATCACCTGCTCGCCCAGGTAGCGACTATCGACTTCGGCGTCGAAGTTGGAGAGCACGTCGTTTTCGATGTCGCCGATCAGCGCTTCGATCTGGGCGTCCCCCACGGGGCGCTTCCAGCACGCCTTTTCGATGCCGCTTTTGAGCTTCTCACGATCGAAGGGGACGCGGACGCCGTCCTTTTTGATGACTTTGATCGGCCGCTCTTCGATCCGTTCGTAGGTGGTGTAGCGGCGGCGGCAGTCGAGGCATTCCCGGCGGCGGCGGATGGCCAGCGAATCCTCGCTGGCCCGCGAATCGATCACGCGGTCGTTGTCGCTTCGGCAATAGGGACAGCGCATCGCGGCAATCTCCGGCTGGAACCTCCGGCGGGAATCTCCGGGTGGGCCGACCCCTTCGCGAGAGGCGGCTGACGCTATACGATACACCACCGGCGGGGCGGTGGCCACTGTGCCCGTTGGCGGCACGTCGGCCACGGCAGTTTGCTTTCAGGCGGAAGTTGCACTCCAGGCGATATTCCAGATATGCAATGCTCAAAATGTTTTGCCGATGTCGTCCCTGAGGCGGTGTTCTGTCATCACTGCGGCGCGCAGTTGCCGGCGTCGAAGGGTTTCGCGGGCGGAGCCGAGCCGCTAGCGGACGGCCCGTCGATGCCGTTCGCCTCTCCTGAGGCACCGACCGCGCTGCCCGGCTCGTTGGGCGCCAGTGGCGCAGCGACAACCGGAGCAGCGCCAACAGCAACCGGCGGCCAAAGTCGATTCGGCGCCTCGGGAGCCGGTACCGCGGAAGATCAGGAACGCGACCAATGGCAGGGAACCTTCTCCCCCCGGGCGATGATCCCGCACGCCGTGGCGGCCGCGGTGCTGACGCTAATCGTGCTGATCGGCGCGGCATTCATGAAATTGTCCGGCGCCGTGTGGATGTGGTTGCTCCTGGCGATGGTGGTGGGGTGGATTGCCCTGGCCATCCGGCTGTGGCTACGGCGGATGGGCGTTTTCTACCGCCTCACCACCCAGCGGCTGTTTTACGAGGTGGGCTTGCTCAACCGCCGGATCAATCGGATCGACGTGATCGACATTAACGACGTGACCGTGGACGAAGGATTCATCGAGCGGATGCTGGGCGTGGGCACGGTGCGGATCAAATCGACGGACGACTCCGAACCCGTGCTGAGCCTGACGGGGATCGAAAACGTGCGGCACGTGGCCGACCTGATCGACCAAAACCGCCGCCGCGAGCGGATGCGGCGCGGGTTGCATATTGATACGTCGTGAGGCGGGGGCATTCTCAAGTGATCGGTTCGGCGCTAGCCGCCGGTCCCTCGCAGTGCGCCGCCCCACGAAGGACCGGTGGCTAGCGTCAAGCCGCTCACTAAGATACCCGGCGGGCGTTGCGGTAGAGGGCTTCCGCTTGCGCCAATTGCACAGAATCCAGGAGCGAAGTCAATCGCACGCTTTCGCCGCTATGGTTCTGAAACCACAGCCCGCGCTTCGAGCCCCGAAAGAGCACTTTCTTTTGCTCGACTTCCACCTCCGGCCATAGCCAAGCGACGCCGCCCATGCCGCGCGCCGCGGTGACGATTTCGGTGTCGAATTGATCCGGCTGGCGGCGGAGTTGCTCGATCCACGCCTCGGGGGTCATTTTATCGTTGGCGCCGAAATTAATCGTATGCACACCCGAGACGCCCATTGCGACCCCCTTGAGCAACTCGGCTCCAAGGTGCTTGCGTTTTTCAGTCGGTATGAACGCCAGATAGCCGGGGCGGAGAATCACCAGCCCGTTTCCCATGGACAATCCATGCACGATGATCCCCTTGTGAATCATCACCTCGGCCAGGTAGCGGGAGCCGGAGATCGGCAAGATCTCGTGAGTCGTGGGGTTGGGCTGCGGCGGGCCTGGTCCAGCAGGTGGAAGGGCCGAACCGGTCGCCAATTGCGCCGGCACGATCGGCGACGTATTCCAGGGGGCGTTGCTGCGCCGCGGGTGGAGTAGCTTCCACGTGGAAGCCGCGCCCAAAAGCGTTAATAGCACGAACGGAATCAGGCACAGCAGGCCGAACCAGCGTGACGTGGGTTGCTCGCCCGGCGCCAGATACGCGACCAACAGGCAGTTGTCGATCGCCACGCCGGGATATAGCCTCTTGAACTTTTTCGCCACGCTGCCGTGAGAAATATCCATCGAGCCGACGACGCCGCGGAACTGCTTTTGCTGCGCCAGGGCGCGAAGCTGATCCTCGTTTTCGATGCCGTCGGCGCGTAGCACCACTTGGAACGTGGCGACGTCGTCCGCCGCCGTGGCGGGGACCATTGGAACCAACAGCGACTTCCACTTCCCGTCGGACTGCTCCTCGTAGACCGCCTTGTCGACCAGCAGCCGCCCGTCCGTGATCTGCACGTGGGTATTGTCTCCATGCCCGGTGGCCAGCAGCTTCTGCAGCGTGACGGTGCGCGGCGTCTCCTTCGCCTCGCCACCTGCGATGAGCATCAAGACGCTGCCGGCCGAACAGACGAGCCCGACGAGCGTCAATATGATGCCCGAGGCGATCAGCATCACCCTGGCACAGCCCCCGCGCGCCGCCATGACGAATACCTCAAGCAGGAAGAAGTTGAAAGTGGCGCTATGCAACCCGGTGGAAAAGATGGGGTGAATTGTAAGCCAGAGAAAGGCAGACTGCCAGCAGTAATCCGTGAGCGGCTCGGCGCTAGCGCCAGTCCCATGCGCCGGCCGAGCCCCAGACACTCCGCGCGACCTATGTCTCGGATCTGTCGCCAAACCAATCTCTAATCGGCATCGCGTCGTCAACGACCACAGACCGGCCATCGGTGGCAACCGCCAAAATGCGGCCATCAGGCGAGCTGATGCACCAAGCGTCCGTCAGTTCTTCTTCTGGAGTCCATGGCGTGACGGACAGCGCCTTCCCTCCGGTGAACTGCACGCACAGGCCGTTGCGTTCAAGCAAATTCCAACTTTCGACCCGTTTTCCTATCAGCGAGTCCGCCGCAGCCTCCAGCACGGGGGATTCGGTGCTCGTGAACACAGAACCGGGGGCCATTGCGCCTTCGACAAACCAATCCGCAAAGTTGGTCGTCAGTTGAAACGGCGGCTTGGTGTGCCGACCTTCCTCATCCCGTTCTGGAAGCACCGCGTCGCCAAATCCTAGAAACAAGACTTCCCTCCCTGGAAGGGAGGAGAGTACGGCGCGACTGATAGAGCGCGGCATTATTCCGCCGCCGGCGGCCCGTCGTGCTTCAGCCAGTCGCGTCTTTGGCGCGAGCTGGGGATGTTCATCGCTTTGCGATATTTGGTCACGGTGCGGCGGGCGACAGTGAGGCCTGCTTTGCCCAGTTCTTTGACCAGGTCGTCGTCGCTCAGCGGTTTTTGCTTGTCTTCGTGATCGACGATTTCCTGCAGCTTCAGCCGCACCGCGTCCCAGGCCACTTCTTCGCCGTCGGCGCTGACGGTGCCGCCGACGAAAAACCGCTTCAACGGAAAGATCCCCCGGGCGGTTTGGATCCACTTGTCGTCGACTGCCCGGCTGACGGTGGTGACATGGACTTTCACCTTGTCGGCGATCTGCTGCATCTTCAGCGGCTCGATCGCTTCCGGGCCGTTGTTGAGGAACGCGATCTGGTGGTCGACAATCGCCTGCGCCACGCGCGACAGCGTGCCGCGGCGCTGCTCGATCGATTCGATCAGCCACTGCGCGGCGTTGATCTTCTTCTTGATGTATTCCTTCGTCTCGGGCGTCACTTCGTCGCTGGAGAGGAGTTTTCGATAGTACTGGCTGATGAACAGTTGCGGCGTCCGCTCGTCTTCGACCTTGATCTTGTACTTGCCGTTTTCGTCCTGCTCGACGGTGACGTCGGGCGTAACCGTGGGAACGAACGCGTTGGCAAACACCGCGCCGGGCCAGGGGTTGAGCTTCTTGAGTTCTTCCTTCGCCTCGTGGATCTGCTCCATCGTCAGGCCGGTCTTGCGGGCGATCACCGGCAGGCGGTTGTGGGCCAGATCTTCCAGATGATTCGTGATCAGCGTGCGCAGCTCTTCGTAGCAATGCATGCCGGGCGTAAGCTGCAACAGCAGGCATTCGCGCTCGTCGCGGGCGCCCACGCCCGGTGGATCGAGCCGCTGCACCACGGAGAGTGCCCGTTGGGCCAGCGTCAGCCGCTGCGGCGGAGCGTCCGGCTCGAGCAGGTCTTCCAGGCGGCCGGTCAAATAGCCGTTGTGGTCGAGGTTGTAGATGATCCGGTCGGCGAGTTGGCGGACTTCCGGGTCGAGGTCGAACCAACTCAGTTGGTTGTGCAAATAGTCCTGCAACGACTCGGGCCGATCGACCATGTTGGCCATGGTGTCGTGCTTGCGCGAGCTTTCCTCGTCGATGCGGTCTGCCGATGGACGGGAGCGGTCCTCGAAGTGGTCGGGGAACTCCTCGTTCATATTCAGCAGCCGCTCGAAATCCTCCTCGTTGTTCTTCGTTTCGTCGACGACCAGCTCTTTCTCTTCGCTGGTCGGAGCGTTGGGATTCTCGGCCTCGAGGTTTTCCTCCTCGGGCAGGTCGGGATCTTCGTCCGCCAGTTCGAGCGTGGGATTCTCTTGAATCTCCTGCTCGATCCGCTCCTGCAATGCCAGGATCGGCAGTTGCAGAATCTCCATGGATTGGATCATCCGCGGTGCGAGCACCTGCTTCTGAACCATCCGCAGTTCTTGGCCGAACGAGAGACGCATGGGTTGTGCTGCTCACCCTTTCCTGAGGAGACCTGCGCGCGACGAGAACTGGTTAATATCCAAATCCTAATGACGGCGGAAGGCCGAAGCGGATAGCCGTTTGTGTTTTCCTGTACCCGGCATTGCCATCCTTGCAGTGCTATGGCGTCGTTGCTGGGGCCGCTGTTGCTGGGGCAGCTTTGACCCCTCGGCCAATTGTAGCTCTTTTCGGGTGGGCTCGGCGATAGCTGGCTGGGATTGTTCCGGTTCGTGCGTTTAGACGCGGCTAAAACGGCTGCCGGCCAGACATCGCATCGCTCAAAACCTCCTTATTGGCAAACTCCAGCACGCTGCCAGCGGTGATGCCACGGGCCAGCCGGGTGACGCGGACCGGGAACTCGGCCAGCCGGTTCGACAGGTACAGGGCGGTGCCGTCTCCCTCCAAAGTCGGGTTCGTGGCCATGATCACTTCCTGGATCCCGCCTTGTCGCACCCGCTCCAGCAGCGGCTCGATGGTCAACTGCTCTGGCCCGACCCCTTCCAGCGGCGCGATGCGCCCCAGCAGGACGTGATACACGCCGCGATAGGTGCCGGCCGCCTCCAGGGCAAACAGATCGCGCGGCTGCTCGACGACGCACAGCAGGCTGCGGTCGCGCCGCTCGTCGCTGCACAGTCCGCACACGTCCCCCTCGGTGAGGTTGAAGCAGACGCGGCAGTAGTGGACGTTTTGCTTGACGTTGCGAATCGCATCGGCCAGCGCCAGGGCCTCCGACTCGTGCTGGCGAAGCACATGATACGCCAGCCGCTCCGCCGACTTCTTGCCAATACCCGGCAGCCGGGCGAACTGGTCGACCAGGTCGCGAACAGTTTGGCTGACTTGGTCCATTTTAGGCTGGAGGCTTGAGGCTGTAGGCTGGAGGTAGGGGGTCGGAAATCAGAGGTCGGACGCAAGCGGAGATTGGACTTCAAGTACCCCCCTCCCTTTAAGGGAGGGGTTGGGGGAGGGTAAATCGTCGCCCCACTATCGTCGTATCGTTACTCTGTTGAGGCGTTTGAAGTGTCGATCCCCTCGCGGACCTTTTGGATGATTAACTGCTGGGTGGTTTGGGCGCCGATGCGACTGACCGCTTCTTCCAAGTCGAGCGGCGTGCTATTGTGGGAACCGGTGATGGCGCCGGTCTGGCGATCGATCTGCACAATGATGTCCTGTTCTTCAATGTCCTGCTCTTCGCCGTAGTACTTCTTGGCGGTGGAGATCAGGGCCTGCTCGATCGCCTGAAAGACGACCTCTTTGCCGATATTTTTATCGCGGTGAATCGCGTCAACGATCCGCAGGACTTCGTTGGCGTTCATGGAGTATTCTGGGCCGCTTCTTATGTTCGCTGGTTTCACCCCGCCGCAGCACTGGCGTTTATGCCGGCCCCGCTCCATCCACGCCCATCGATTTGAGCGCGTCCTGCAATCCCGGCAACTCCATTCCCTCGGTCATCTCGCGGACCATCGCGGCGTGTTGCTCGCGGGCTTTGGCGATGCCTTGATTGACCGCCGCCGGCACCAAGTCTTCGATCAATTCGCGGTCCTGCTTCTCGACCAGCGACGGGTCGAGCGTCAGCCGCAGCACTTCGCCCAGGCCGTTGAGTTCGACTTCCACCAGCCCGCCGCCGGCCGAGCCGGTGACGCGGACCGATTTCAGCCGGTCGTTCACCTCGTGCATCCGCGAGCCCATCTGCTGGGCCTGCTTGAGAATCGAGCCCAGGTTGGCGAGTCCTTTGAACATGTCGGGGGTTGCCTTATTCGATGTTCACCGGTTTGGCGCCGAACAGTTCGCTTGCCCGGCGGACCAGGGGATTTTCGTGAACGGCTTTCATGCGCTGCAATGCCGACGGTGGTTTGGGAGCTTCTGGCTGGTCGGTTCGCGTCGGGGCGACGTTCGCCACGACAAACGTGACGCGCACCTTCTGGCCGACGATTTCCGACACGGTTGCTTCGATCATCGCCAGACGTTCCGGCTGCTCGCAAAACGACTTGCAGAAATTGTACGTCTGGGCAAACGTAACTTCCAGCCGATTGGGCCCACGCGCCGCCACCTGGTGATAGCTCTTCGCCTTCGCCGCCACCATGCCGCTGAGCCGATCGAGCGATTCCTTCCACACGGCGTCGGCGGTGTCTTCGGTCAGCCGACTGGGTGAAGTGGAAGTTGGTTCGGCTGGTGCGCTGCTGAATGACGTAGTGCTCGATGCAGTATCGCTATCGCTATAACCACCGTCTTCCGTCGATGAATACTGGTCGGGTTCATCGGACGATGCGAGTTCGTCGTTGATTGAGGCGACGGTGGGGGGAGGCGGAGCGTGCGAAGAGTTTGAAGGGTGTGAAGGGGGGGAGGGGGCTGGGGTGTGCGCTGGGCGCGAGGGCTGAGGCGCTACTGCATCCGCCGGTTTGGGCGGCGGGCTTGCGATGCGCGTCGGCTCGGGGCGAATTGGCTGGGGTGGTGCCGGCTCGGGTCGCACCGGTACTGTCGGTGACCCCTCAGTCAATTTTTTTTTTGCCGCCGGCGCACTGGACATTGTCGGAACGCCCGTCCCGCCGGCTGCGATTTGGGCGGCGAGTGCCCGCAGATCTTCGAGATTTTCCAGCCGGCAGATCCGCACGATGGCGATTTCGGCTAGCGTGCGGCGGTGCGTGCTGTAGCGAAGCCGGGAGAGCGTTTCTTCCACCACCTGGAACATCGCCAGAATCCGTTCCAGCCCCAGTGCCTGGCCGATCTCGGCCACTGCTTGCTGCTCGTCGGTGGTCGCGGCAAACAGCAATGTGTCGCCGCTACAGCCGGCGGCCGACGCCATGGCGTCGCGCAGGACGCCCAATATCTGGTCGAGCAATTCGCCGACGTCTACGCCTTCGCCCACGACCGCGTCGAGGTCCGCCAACGCCGCCGCCGGTTCGCTCGATACCAGGTGCCGCACCAGCGACAGCAGCCGCTGGCTGTCGGCCGTGCCGAGCAGGGCATGCACGTCCGCCACGTCGATCCGATGATTCACCAGCGGCAGCAGTTGCTCCAGCAGCGACTGGCTGTCGCGCATCGAGCCGGCCGCTCGGCGGGCGATCAGGGCCAGGGCCTCGGGCTCGGCTTCGAGCCCCTCACGGCGGACGATATCGGCCAGCCGATCAGCGATCGCCCGGGACTGGATGCCCGCGAAGTCGAACCGCTGGCAGCGAGACAGGACCGTGATCGGAATCTTCGTCGGCTCCGTGGTGCAGAAGATGAACTTCACATGCTCGGGCGGCTCTTCCAGCGTTTTGAGCAAAGCGTTAAACGCCTCGCGCGTGAGCATGTGGACTTCGTCGATGATGTAAATCTTGAACTTCGCCCGGCTGGGGCGGATGCCGACGTTGGACCGCAACTGGCGGATCTCTTCGATGCCGCGATTGCTGGCGCCGTCGATCTCCATCACATCCACGTCGCTGCCGCTGGCGATGCTCTGGCAGATGTCGCATTCGTTGCACGGCGTCGGCGTCGGGCCGGTGACGCAATCGAGCGCCTTGGCCAGAATCCGGGCGGCGGAGGTTTTGCCGACCCCGCGGGCACCGGTGAACAGGTAGGCGTGGCCCACGCGGCTGGAATCGATTGCGGCACTCAATGCCTTGGCGACATGCTCCTGGCCGATCAACTCCGTGAACGACTGGGGCCGATAACGGCGAGCGACGACCATGTAGCGGCCATCGGCCGCAGCGGCGGGCTGGTCGGAAGCAGCCGCACTGGGGGCGTGTTGAGGTCCAGTTGAGTCAACAGGTACAGCCGCCATACGCATCCCGCGAGTTGGTACACTGCCGCCTGAACTGAATGCCTAAACAGGGTGCCGGGTGCCTGGGGCAACGCCCCAGTGGGCTGGCTTCGATTACTTCTGGGGCGTTGCCCCAGCCACCCACTGAAATGCCTCGGCCCCGAAGCTCGCGGCCGCTGATGAGAGACCCACCGCACAAAGAGATGGCCGCTTAGGGCTGCTACGGTTAAGTCCTGACCCGGTTCGCAGTTCCCCATTGCGGGGGTCTCTCATCGGCTGCCGCGAGGCGCC
>JAIOQB010000083.1 GCA_021413585.1 Planctomycetia bacterium | reverse complement strand
AACGAGATCGGCGGACGCAACGGCGTGGGGCGCATCGACATTGTCGAGAATCGCTTCGTGGGCATGAAAAGCCGCGGCGTGTACGAAGCGCCGGGCATGACGATTCTGTACGACGCCCATCTGGCGATCGAGCAGTTGACGCTCGACCGCGACCTGGTCCACCTGCGAGATCGCATCTCACCCGAGGTGGCGGAGATGGTGTACTACGGCTTCTGGTATTGCTCGAAGATGGATGCCCTGCTGGCGTTCATTCGTGAAGCCCAACGGTCTGTGACTGGCGAAGTGACGCTCGGCCTGTATAAGGGGAACGTCTTGGTCGCCGGCCGCACCAGCCCCAATAGCTTGTACGACGCGGGCGTGGCCAGCATGGAAGGGGGCGGGTCGTACAACCAAACGGACGCTGAGGGTTTCTTGCGGCTGCAAGGGTTGCCACTGCGGGTGCAGGCGAAGGTGCGGCCGAGGGAATTGTCGAGGAAAAATGGGGTGCTCGAGATAGAAGACGAGGTATAAAGGATACCTCAATAGAAGTGACTTGACACTTTTGGAAGCATGCCCAGGTGGACGTGGGCATGGCACCCGAGCGTTGTCGGAAGATTCGCGTGAACATATACTGCAAATGAGACTGTTGGCCATCTATCCACTTCATTTGCTGTGCAGGTTTGAATCATGGAAATAAGCGGAATTCGCGAAGCAATTCAGCGGCAACCTTTTGAGCCGTTTGCCATTCGCCTGGCGGACGGCCGCTCCATCGCCATCCGTCATCCCGAAGTGGTTGCGGTGGGAAGGCGGCGCGCAGTGGTGATTCAAGACGATGATTCTTGCCTCTGGATTGAGCCACTATTGGTCGTGTCACTCGATTGGTCGCCCAGCAAAGCCAAGAAGGGTCGAGGCAACGGCCACGGGCGCTCGTAGTCAACGCATGGCAATGCAGGCGGCGGCTTCTAATTCTACCGCACGGAGAGCGCGGCAATGCCTGACATTCTCATTCGCAATCTGGACCCCGACACCGTCAAGCGATTGAAGCAGCGGGCCAAACGTCACGGCCGTTCCTTGCAAATCGAAATTCGGCGGATACTTGAGCAGGCTGCCGATTCCAAAACCAATGAGATGGCGGCGGTCTTTGCCCGCTGGAAGAAGAAATTCGCTGGCCGAAAGTTCAGTTCCAGCCTGGAGATGATACGAAAGGATCGGAGGCGATAAGGGCGAGAGTCCGAGTTCTCGCTAGTATGTTATAATGCGACCGATTTAGGTCTCAATTTAATTCTTCGTCATTCGTGCTTAGACATTCGACATTCCCCAAATGTACCTCCGCGAAAACCCCGTCCTGCAACGCGAACTGCTGGTCAATCTGCGGATGGACCGGGCGTTTGTGTTGTTGTTCTTCTACCTGGCCACGCTTGGGGCGGTGGTGTATGTCGCGTGGCCGACGGAGCGGCAGGTGGATATGACGCGGTCGACCGCCGCCCGCGATCTGGTGGACTTGTTCTTCGCCGGTCAATTCGTGCTGGCCTCGCTGATGGCGCCCAGCTTCGCCGCCGGGGCGCTGACGGGCGAGAAGGAGCGGATGACGTACGAGAGCCTGCTGGCCAGCCCGCTCCGCCCCGGGGCGATCATCCTGGGGAAGCTGTTGGCGTCGCTCTCTCACTTGGGCATTCTCGTATTCTGTTCGCTGCCGATTGTAATGTTGTGCGTGCCGCTCGGCGGCGTTTCGTTTTATGAAGTGCTGGCGGCGTACGTGGCGCTGGTGGCGGCGGTGGCGACGTTCGGCATGATCAGCCTGGCTTGCAGTTGCTATTTCCGCCGCACGGTGGCGTCGCTGACCGTTTCGTATCTGATCATTCTGCCGCTGGCGCTGGTCGGCACGTTCGCCTGGCGTGGGCTGGCGTCGTCCGGCGAGTTGCGGCTGTTCGTGAGCTTGATCGTGCTGCCCGGCAGCGCGGCGGCGCTGTTCGTGGCGCTGTTTATGGCCAGTGCCCGGCGGCTGTTGTATCCGCCGGACGTCGGCAGCGAAGGGAAGGAAGTGGTCGACCTGGCGAGCGAAATGAAGCACGCCGTGGGCATGGTCATTCAAAGCGACCAGTTTCCCGATCGGCTGTTCGCGCCGGCCAAGCGCGACGATCTGATGCCCGACGGCATCAACCCGATCTACGACAAGGAAATGCGCAGCGAGTTGTTCAGCCAGGGGACGCTGATGCTCCGCGTCGTGATCCAGGTGAGCATGTTCGTGGCCATCCCGCTGATGGCCGTGTTCTTCTACATCTGGCCGCAGGCGGCGGGTTGGTACGTGTGCTACGTGCTGGTGTTCAATATGCTCGTCGGTCCGGTGTTTTCGGCCGATCGCGTCACCAGTGAGCGCGAGCGGGAGACGCTGGAGCTGCTGCTGACCACGATCGTGTCGCCGTGGCAGATCCTGTGGGGGAAGCTCTACTCCGGGTTGCGGGTCTCCACCGTGCTGACCATGTTCCTGGTGTGGCCGATTCTGCTGGCCTGCCTGATGAACCCATTTTTCTGGGCCAATTTCGCCACGATGCTGGCGTATCTGGTGGTGATCTCGCTGGCCTGCCTGACCACTGGGACGTTGGCCCTGTTCACTTCGGTGATCTTTCGCAAGACCTCGGTTAGCCTGATGACGGCGTACCTGGTGATCCTGATTCTGTTCGGCCTGCCGCCGGCGGTGAACATGTTCGTGCGGACGTTTGTGGTCGCGCCGCGAGCCGCCGCCGCGTCGGCCGGGCCGAATGTAACGGAAAAGGAACTCGCCGCCGCGGCCGATGTGCTCGGCGGCCGTGCCCCGGCGGCCGAAGCAGCTGCCAAGCCGAAAGCGGCGGCGGACCGCAACGAGGCGCTCCGCCGCCAGGCCGCCTATGCCAAGGCCCTGGAGATAGAACGGTGGTGCCAAGGGCAGCAAGCTGCCCATGGCACCCTTCACACATTCACACCCTTCTCACCTCTTTTTCACACTCTTATTTCACACCCCGTTTTCGCACCTTACTTTCACACTATTGCGCGTCCGCGCAATAAAAAACGGCCGCTCCGGGATTTCTCGTCGGAGAGGCCGCAATGGTTGTTGTGTCAGAAGCGGGCGGAGTTCAGGCCGCCATTGCACACTGTAGTAGGGTGCGACCTCAGACCACCTTGACGTTCTCGGCACGCGGACCCTTCGGGCCGCTCCCTTCCTCGTACTCGACCCGCTGCCCTTCGTGCAGCATGTCGAACTGACCGCCTTGGACGGCCGAGTGGTGGAAGAACAGCTCTCCCCGCTCGCCCTGGATGAATCCAAAACCCTTTTCCGAAATCAACTTCTTGATCGTACCTTGCGCCATCTCAGCGACTCCCAAAAAAAAGAACGAAACGACAGGATCCTTTGCCACCACCAGCTCCCTCCGCTGGATAGCAAGGCAATGGACCAACAAACGTCGGGGAGGCCGAGATCAAACGCACTCGCTCGTCGATACTTTTAGCAAGTAAACCGAAAAGCCGTGGTCGGACGCGAAGGAGCTTCCAAAGGAGGGACGCCGGGCTCACATCAACATCGAACGTGACTCTTTTCCGCCACCCCATTGACGGTAAAACGCATTGTAACCGAAACCCCGCCTCTTTCAACGGCGGTCCACTTAAAGATACCACGCTTTTGGCCACCCGCGAGCCGGCCGCCCCGGCCCTCCGCACAACCGGCACAAGCCGACCGGTCCCACGGCCATCGCGGCGGCAACGGTTGATTCATCCTGTGGAGTCCGGCCTCCCTTCGTTAGCCGCCGCTGCCCTAGCGACGCGGAGTGCGGGCCTGCTGGCGTCCGACCTACAGTCTCAAGCCTTCAGCCTGGTTAGCCGACGCTGGCGTGCCGACTAACGCCCGGATAGCATGACGCGAGAGGCGATTCCACGTATTGAACCGTTCCGCCAAGGTCCAAATGCCATGAGCCTAGTCGCTTTTCGCCGTTTCGCACTCCGCGTCACCGTACCGCTGCTGATCGTCGCTCCGCTGCTGCTGGTCGTCGGCGGGGCCAATTCCCCCCAGGTGCCGCGCGAGGCGAACTGGCCCCAGTTCCGCGGGCCGGGAAGCCTCGGCACCAGCGAAGCCCACGGACTGCCCGTCAAATGGAGCCCGACAGAAAACGTCGTCTGGAAGACCCCCATGCCTGGCTACGGGGCGTCGAGCCCGATCCTGTGGGGCGACGCGATCTATGTGACCGGCTATAGCGGCTATGGCCAGAGCCAGGAGCATCCGGGCGAGCAGGCCAATCTCAAGCTGCATCTCTCGAAGCTCAGCCGAGCCGACGGCAAGATTCTGTGGACCGATACTCGTCCGGCCCGCACGCCGGTGGAAGACTATCGGCAGTTCGTCGCCCTGCACGGCTATGCGTCTAGCACGCCGGCCGCCGACGCCTCGGGTGTGTACGTCTACTTCGGCCGCACCGGCGCCGCCGCCTATTCGCATCAGGGGAAGGAATTATGGCACAAGGTGCTTGGCGACAAGACGCACATGTTCGGCAC
>JAIOQB010000483.1 GCA_021413585.1 Planctomycetia bacterium | reverse complement strand
CGACCCCTTCGACCCCTATCACGAATGGCTG
This sequence comes from Planctomycetia bacterium, assembly GCA_021413585.1. Classification (GTDB taxonomy): domain Bacteria; phylum Planctomycetota; class Planctomycetia; order Pirellulales; family UBA7805; genus JAIOPX01. The sequence continues at coordinate 15,586 of JAIOQB010000483.1, read as the reverse complement.
GGCATTCCGCCCGCCGAGCAGCCGCCGCATCGCTATCGGCTGTTGGGGCTGGCGATCTTCGAGAGCGATCCGACGCTGATCCGCGACGAAGCCGATCGGCGGATGCAGCACGTTCGGACGTTTCAGCTTGGCAAGCGGTCGCAGGCATCGCAGACGGTGCTCAACGAGCTGGCCGCGGCGAAGGTTTGCCTGCTCAACCCGGCGTCGAAGGCCCACTACGACGCGGCGCTGCGCGAGTGGCTCGCCGCCCGTCTGCCGGTTCCGCCGCCGAATCCTCCCCCCGACGCCCCGCCAATGCTGCCGCCGGAATCGTGGCCGGCTGAGTCCTTAAAAGCGCTGGAAGCAGAAGCGCACGCGACCGGTTCAACAACAGTGCGCCCTTCCATCATCCCCCGCCGGTTCCCCAGCGGTTGGATCGTTGTCGCGCTGATGGCGGCGGCCACGATCGTGGGCATTGTCCTGCTGCTGCGCGGCCGGTCCGTTGGCGACCCGGCGCCGCAATCCGGGCCGCCCGCGATTGCATTGCCGAAGAGCGAGCAAACCGAAGGGGCCGGACTGGGGGGCAAAACGGTCGTGCTGCCGCAGAACGTCGTGCTGCAATCAGAGTCGGGAGACGTGAACCTCTACCTGCCGCGCGCGAAGCTGACCGGCGCGGACCTCAAGATCCAGTCCGACGCCACCGAGGGTTTCAACAGCGCGGTGGACCAGGTCGAGTGGGAGTTCCTGCTGCACCGCCCCGGCATCTTTAGCGTCGAGGTGACGTACGCCACCGACCCGACGAGCGTTGGGGGCCGGGCACGAATCGATTTAAGCGGCCGTGCGGAGCCGCTGCTGCTGCCGATCCACGACACGGGGGGCCGCGACACGTTCCTCACCGAGCCGGTCACGCCGAAGGTGATGATCCAACGCGGCGGCCGCTACACGCTGCGCATCTCCGCCGCCGAGAAACGGGGCAGCGAGCTATTCCGACTCCGCAGCGTGCAGTTGCGCGGAGTGCAGTTGGCTCGGTGACGGAAGCAAATGACCAATGACCAAATTCCAATCACCAATAAAACGTGTATTGAGGGTGTTGGTGCTGCCGGCACTGGCAGAGCCAGTGGCACACGGAAAAAGGCGAAAACCAGGGAATGCGTTGCCGGTGCTTTCACCGTCTATTGGTCATTGGAATTTGGTCATTGGTCATTCCGCCTGGTAAAAACTAAGCGCTGGCCAATAACTCATGCAGGCGGAAGTGGAACTTCCCCAACTTGCCGCCGTAGTTGCCGGCGCCGATGGCGATGACCCCTTCGCCCGCCATGGCGCGCATCGCGGCGGACATCGCCCGGCCGACGGTCGCTTCATCGACGCCGTCGATCACGATTTCGAGCGCTGCGGAGACGTTGTCGCGCAATTGCGTTTCGACGCGCCCTCGTAGCGTGGGGCAGTAGGCGTCGGCGGTGGAGGCTTTGATCGCTTTGTAGCGCGAGCCAACCTTGCTGCCGCTGCGGGCGACGCCGCCGGGGAACGGGGTGATCACGCCCGGCAGCGCGTCGATGGCCGCGGTGCCGCGGCGCACGGCGGCCAGCGCGGCCTCCAGCGACGCGGCCTGCACGATCAAGTTGCCGCCGGCCACGCCCTTGCGCACGCCCAGTTTGTCTTCGATGAGAAACTCGCCGTCCATCACCGGCACGCGCCAGTAGCGGCGGCCTGCCACTTGCTTGCTCTTTTGAAATCCGTCGCCGAAGAACCGGATGTGCTTGCCGAGCGGAATCCGTTCTTCGGCCTCGGGTAGCCCATCGTACACGGCAGTGGTGGGGCAGGTCATCAGGCACTGGCCGGTGCGGTTGGGGATCGCTTTGGCCAGTGCGTCCGTGGAAAAGCCAAACACCAGCAGGCTCGCTCCGGGGCGGCCGTCGGGCGTGTCGGCAGGCAACAGCCGCTGGTCGACGCCTGTTTCCGCGTCGCAGGCGATGACCGACGAGCTATAGCCGGTGAACTCGCGGATCGCCGCGTCGAGCCAATAGTCATCGTGGGCCGTGACGATCAGCCGCGCATAGCGCATGCCAAACGCCTCGGCAAACGTCTCTTCAATAATCGTCGGGCCGATCTGCACCAGAGGCTCTCCATGGGGAAGGCCCCATGATGGCCTGACGACGGCGGCGAGAGCAAGGGGTTGGGTGGTAAGTCCGGCCTGCAAGCAGTGGTCGGCCATCACGGGCACTGGCAAAGCCAGTGGCACACGATAGGAGCAAGGCAGGGACGGGGCGCACGATCGGGGCGACGCGGCACAACCAGCAAACTCTTCCCTGGTTTTCGCCTTTGTCCGTGTGCCACTGGCTCTGCCAGTGCCGGCACTGACAACCAACTCAACACACCGGTTTAAGCCACAAATGGCTCGATCCTGGAACCACTGAAGAAGCTACTTTCCTGCCTTGACCTCTTCCCCAACGACGGGTGTAACGGATCTAAGCACGCCGCCTCCGAATCCTCCGCCCGACCCTTGGCCGCGGTGCGATAGCAGCAAATTCAATTCGATGAGCAACTGGTGAATCTTCCGCTGCGCCGCACCGGTCTGGCGGATCACCAGTCTATCGCCGATGAGGTGGATGGAGGTCGTGGCGGCGGGCCATGCGTCGGCGCCGACGTGCTGGATGATCAGCGCCTTAAGGCCGTCGAGATCCCCCTCGCGAACGCCGCTGACGAGTGGAACGCCAGCCGTCTTGGGATCCGGCGGCAGAAGGAATTGCAGGTGATAGGCGACCACGCAGACTTTATCGTCGGCCAGTGGCTGCGGCGCGGCGGCGTGCTGCTGGCCCGCGCGGGCTTTGCGCAAATCGCTCAACAGCGCGGCGACCTGGTCTTGCACTTCTTCCGTCTGGGCGACGGTCAGGGCTCCGCAGGTGGCCAGGTATTTGACCGCGCCGGGACCACCCGCGTCGTCCCAGCTATCGGATTCCACCGTGGCCTTGATCGTGTCCATCAGCGATTGGGCCTGGGCTTGGTTGATCCCTCCCGCTTGCCCCGCCTCCACCAGATCGTGAACGGGATAGACGACGTAATCGAGGTTTTGCTGGGCTCCTTCCTTGGTAGTGACCATCACGATGCCGTCTTGGACGGAATAAGTGAGCGTCGGGTCGATGGACTGCAAGGTCAGCCGCAGCGCGGTCCGCAGCGAAACTTTCTTCAATTGAATTGTTACCGGACTATCCTCTCCGGCTCCCACGTCCTCGAGCGCCTTGGCATCCAGTTGGATCTCAACGCCCGCCTGCAGGCCCATTTCAGTCAGAGCGGCTAAGAGTGGTTTCCCGGTGAATTGGATGGTCACCGGCGAGGCCAGCTTCTTGCGGAGTCGCTCCCCTTCGGCCCGTCGATCTGGAGTCGCTTCTAACAAACGCCGCGGTTCGCCGCCGGGTTGCACTCGCTGTGCCGTCTGAACTTCGCGGAGCGCCACAAGCAGTGCGGCGATGTCGTCCTGCGTCGCTCCTGTCTGCACGACGACCAAAGTATCTGGGTCGAGCATCCTCGCGCACCCCGCGCCCCCGGCGTCGTCCCACGAGTCGGGCAGAATCGCCACTTTGATGAGATCCTGCAGGTCTTCCGCATGGTCTTCGCCCGCGTGGAGCCGCTCGTCGCGATAAGCGTCGATCACTTCGCCGCCGGGCCGGCGGGTCAGGTCGCCCACCAAATACACATGTCGAACCAGTCGTCTTGCCGACTGCTCTTCGTTGGTGATTTCCAGCATGCCGTCGGTCGCTACCAGCCGCAGCCCCGAATCGAGCCGCCGTAAGATTAAATGCAACGCGGTGCGGAGCGAGATGCCCGAGATCTTGAGCGTCACCGCCGCGTTCTCCTTGTCGGCGATCGACTCCAGCGCCGCGGGATCGAGCCGCAGAGTGGCGCCCAGCCGCTCGGAGACGAGCGGCACGAAATCCTTCAGCCGCATCTCCTGCACGTCGATCTGCACTTTGCGGTCGAGCAGGGCACTGAGTTCCGCGTCGTTTAGCGGGCCGGCCGGTGCGGCGTGTTCTTTACCGGCGACGGGCGGGCCGGTTTTACCGCCTCCCGATGCGGGAGCCAGGATGCGGACGATTTGCAACTCCGGCGCGCGGGCTGACTGCGCTCCGCCTAGGCCCGCTCCCAAGCCCGCAAACCCCTTCGCTTCTACTTTGTCGTCTTTGTCGCCGAACGGATTCAATTCGGCCGGCTGAATTGGCCCCGAGGGGGGTTCTGCCGTCGGTTGGGCCTTAGGATCGGGGGCGGCGCGGCCGATAGGCGAGAGCGCCCCATACGCCAGTAGCGAAGCCGCGACGGCCAACATCATCCAGCGACGATTCATGCTCAGATCTCCCTGTACGCGTGGACGGCCCGGGTGTCAGATCGACCATGCGGCCCATGAAATCAGCCCCGCGACGTTTGACGATACGCTGTCAGTCCCGGTTCCGTCAAGAAAATCATCGAGAAAAGGCCGGCCAGACGGATCGGGCGAATCGCGACAGAATGCGAGAGATATTAGGCCCGGCGTTTACGCCGGGTCCACCGCTGCCTCCATAACGCTGGCCAGCCCCGTTTACGGGGCTTACTCACCAAGCACCCGGTAAGCCCCGTAAACGGGGCTATTCGAGAGATCAATTGGATCGGCGAGACCCGGCGTAAACGCCGGGCCTAATATTCGCTCGCCCAGTTGGAGTGCGCGCCGTTGCGCGAAGGAAAATTGTCAGAAAAAAATCTCCCCGCTCCAAAATTCCCGCTCTCAGCGACTTGGCCACACGACATGGTTGTCGCGCGGCCACATGATGAAATTAATCTTCGCGCGATGGCCAATGGCGGCTGCTGGATCAGCCGCAATTCGCAGACGATAGCATCGCCAAAAAATCCGCCCGAAAACCGGACGTAATCACTGGTTGTGCCATGCGGCGGACAGCGCTACAATGATCGGTCGCGGATGGGGTGGACAGGCGCTGCCCTGCCCGTGGCGCGCCTATCGGTTCATGATCTAAAGCCCAACGTCCAAAGCTCAATATCTGCAGCCCAACAATTCACGCAGCCCTTCAAAGGATTTTCCCATGAGACCGCTTGCCTCCATTCGCCCCGGCGTCGTTGCCGGCGGCCGCCGCTTACTCCTTCTGTCGTTGTTTGCGGCCGCCTCCGCAGCGATGCTGCTCGCTCCCGCCGCCCGCGCGGAAGACGTGACGACCGCGGTGCCGTCGCTCAAGCTGGCGCCGGCCGACTCGGCGTTCTACTCGTCGATGCTGCGGGGCCGCGAGCAGATCGACATCATCGCCAAAAGCAAGTTCTGGAAAAAGCTGCAGGCGATGGACTTCTACAAGCAGATGGAGATCAACATCAAGCGGGCCCTCGAACAGCCGGGCCCCGCCGGCCAGTTCATGACCAAAATGGAGCTGCCGGAAAATCAGCAAGCCTTGGGCGTGATCAAGGAGATGTTCTCCGAAGAGGTGTTCACGTTCGGCAACGGCGACGTGGCCGACACAATCACCGTGGTCAACGACGTGATGAACGCCGCGCGGTTCGGGCCGATGTTTTACAACCTGACCGGCGGCGGCGAGTTGACGCAAGACCAGTACGTGGCCCGCATGTCGCTCAATGCCCTGAATGCGGACATCGACAAGATCAAGGTGCCGGAAATCATCATCGGCTTCAAAATCCAAAGCGCCGAGCCGGCCGAAGAGCAGTTGCGGCGGCTGGAAGGGTATGCCACCGTGCTGCTGGAGCAGGTGCCGGAACTGGCCAAATGGCGCAGCAAGTTCAAGCGGGCCAAGATCGCCGGCGGCGAGTTCCTCACGCTCACCGTCGACGGCGCCATGATCCCCTGGGAGAACATCCCGTTTGATGACGTCGCCGAGCAGAAGGGGCAGTACGACAAGCTCCGTGAAAAGCTCCGCGGCCTGAAGGTGGTGATATGCCTCGGCGTGCGGCAAGGCAACGTGATTCTCTCCATCGGCAAGTCGACGGATTATCTGGCGGCGCTGGGGACCGGCGAGTCGCTGGCCGCGAATCCCAAGCTCAAGCCGCTCCGCGATCACGCGGGGGAGAAGCTCACCGGTGTGACGTTCGTCAGCCAGTTGCTGGCCCAGTCGACCGGCGTGAAGCCCAAGGACGTCGACATGTGGGTCGACGTGGCCAAGCGTTTGCTGCCCACCACCAAGCTTTCGACCGAGGACCAGAAGCAGATTCTGTCCGACGTCGACGATCTGGCGAAGGAACTCAAAACCCGCATCCCCACCGCGGACGCGATGCTGGGCTTCTCGTTCCTCTCGCCGCGCGGTATTGAAGCGTACGAATACAATTGGGCGCAAAACCCTTACCTCGACGGCACGCAGAAGCTGCCGATCGTCACGCACCTGGGTTCCACGCCGCTGCTGGCGATCGCCACGCGGAGCAAGAACCGCCCGCAGGATTACGACCTGCTGGTGCGCTGGCTGGGCAAGGGGCGCGGCTATTTCGAGAAATTCGCCGTGCCGACGATGGATGAGCAGGCCCAGGGCCGCTACAAGCAGTTCAGCGAGATCGCCTACCCGCTACTGGAGCGCATCGACGGGATCAATCGCAAGTTGATGCTGCCGGCGCTGGCTGACGGACAGATGGCGGTGGTGCTCGACAGCAGCCTCAAGAGCAAGCAATGGGCGGACAAGCTCCCCGAGACCGCCGAACCGACCGGCCTGCCGCTGCCGGCGCTGGTGCTGGGCGTTTCCGATCAGGCCAAAGTGGAACAGGCCCTGGGCGAGTACCGCGGCGTGGCCAACGACCTGATCAAGAAGCTGCGCCCCTTCGCGCCGCCGAACGTGCCGGAGTTTGAACTGCCGCCGGCGAAGATCCATGAATTGGAAGGGGAGCAGAAAGTCTACTTCTATCCCCTGCCCAAGGAATTCGCCATCGACAAGCGGCTGGCTCCCAACGCGGGCCTGTCGCCGCAGTTTCTGGTGTTCTCGCTCACGCCCCGGATGACCACCGATTTGCTGAAGTCGCAGCCGCTCTCCGGCAGCCTGACCGGCCCCAGCAGCCCGCTGGGCGTGGTGGCCGACAAGCCGATGCAGGCGGCGGTGGCGTTTGACTTCCCACAGTTTGTGGACCTGGTGGTGCCGTGGGTTAACGAGGTGGTGCGCTTCAAGGTGCGCGAGATGGAGCAAGCCTTCAAGGCCGCGCTGGACGATCCGAACGATCCGATGGGGGGCCTCAAGCTGCCGCCCGGGGATTCGCCCACCACGATCGCCATCCTCACCCAGATCAAAGAGGGGACCGAGCTGCTCAAGGCATTCCGCGGCATGACCTCGGCCACCTACCTCGAAGATGGGGTTCAGGTGACGCACAACGAGGCGGTTTTTCAGGATGTGCCGTAAGCGGCGAGCGACCTGATAAACGGGCCAGATAAAGCTGGACCAAAAGACGCCAGGGTGCCTGGGGCAACGCCCCAGCCACCCTTCCCGCTGGCCAGCGCGCGCAATTAGATGCCTCGTTGGTTGTCAACCGGCGTGCCCGCAACTAGATTGGTATAGTCATTGGTGCAGCTTGCGCGTTCTGTGCAATCTGCAAACTTGCCGCAGGGTTGGCCGGCCTGACCGCCGCTTCCCTGGGCCGAGATGGGGACCAAACGGGAACAAGCAGAGGAGAATGTCTGATGCGTCGCTTTCACCGGGCCAGTCGCTGGGTAGTCGTTGCCACGATGATTGTGTTGCTCAGCGTCGATTGGGCCACGGCCTGTCGCTGGCGCGAACATGGGTGGCGCCGCCGTTGCCGCCGCTGCTGCACGACCGTTTGCACTCCCGCCCCGTGCGACTGCACAGCCGCTCCCAAGTCGGTGGAAAAGGTTCCCCCCACTCCGCCGGTGAAGCCCGCCGCCCCTCCCGCGGCAGCGAAGCCTCCCGTTGAAGTAAAGCCGCCGCCAAAGGTGGTGGAGGAACCGAAGCCCGAACCAAAACCAGAACCAAAGATCGTCAACGAGAAGCCGAAGGGGGTCGATCCGGCTCCTGCTCCACCGGTTGAGAAGCCAACTCCGGGCGAAAAGTCGGGCGCCGAGCCGGCCCGGTTCATCGAAGAGAAGCCAGCCGCCAAGGTGCCGCCGGCCGCTGAGCCGAAGGAAGCATTGCCCTCGCCCGCGGATAAGCCGCCGGTGGCGCCTCCCGTCGCGCCGCCCGTAGCGCCGCCCGTTGAGACCCCCGCGGTGCCCCCGGTTGCGCCGCCGGTTGCTCCACCGGCAGCGGAGACCAAGCCACCCGTGGAAGCGCCCCCCGTCGTTTCCCCGCCGGCGGAAACGAAGCCAGCGCCGAAGGCCGAGCCCAAGCCAGCCAACGACGACGATCTGTTCGGCCCGGCGACCGCGAAGCCGGCCGCGCCGCCCGTTGCGCCGAAAGAGGCCGAAGCGAAGCCCGCCGAACCGGCCCCCGCGCCGCCGGCCACTCCGCCCGCTGAAAAGCCAATGGTTGAAAAGCCGGCCGCCGATTCGCCGCCGGTTCCGCCACCGGCTGTTGCTCCCCCGGCGGAAACCAAGCCTGCACCTGAAGTGAAGCCGGCTCCTGAAGCCAAACCCGAGAAGCCGGCCGACGACTTGTTCGGCGCGCCGGAAGCCAAGCCGGCGGCACCCGCAGCACCCCCTGTCGCTGCGCCTCCTGCCGCGGATTCCAAGCCTGCGGATTCCAAGCCGACAGAGCCCAAGGCCGCCGAGCCGAAACCCGAGGCCAAGCCGGCCGCGGACGATTTGTTTGGCGCCCCCGCCGCGCCGCCGGCCCAAAAGCCGGCCGATGAGAAACCGGCTGCCGAAGCGCCGGCTCCTGCTCCGGTAGCGCCGGCCGCTCCTCCCGCTGAGAAAAAGCCTGAGGAGAAAAAAGACGAAAAGAAAGATGAGAAAAAGGCTGACGATCCGTTCAGCTCGATCGCGCCGCCTGCCGCACCCGAATTGCGCGTCTGGACGGACAACACCGGCCGCCACCAGGTACGCGGGCAACTGGTAAGCGTCACGGCCGACACGGTCCGCATCCTCAAGGACACCGGCCGCTACACGACCGTGCCGCGCAACCGGCTGAGCGAAGTCGATCTGCGATACGTCGACGCGCAGTCGAGCAAAGTGCAAATCGCCGCCACGGGCAACGGACCGGCGGCGCAGAACTAAGCAGCGATTGGGTGCCTGGGGCAGAGCGCAGCGATGCCCCAGAATCTGCCGCTGGGGCTTCACTGCGCTGCGCTACGTTCAGCCCCAGGCACCCGCGCGCGTTGCAAAGTTTCCTCCGCGGCCCGCTCCCCAGAGCGGATGCAATGTGGAATGCCGACGCCGTGGTAGGCGTTGCCTGCCAGGGCGAGCGGGCCGAGCGCGGCGATGCGCTCTTCAAGTTGGATGACGCGCGCCGCGTGGCCCACATGGTATTGCGGCATCGAATTGGGATAGCGGCTGATCTCGGTCAGCTCAGGTGGGTTCTTCAAGCCGGCCAACTCGGCCAGTTGCTCGACGGCGATCCGCCGCAATTCTTCGTCTGAGCATGAAAGTAGATCCTGCCGCTCGGCGCCGCCGATGAACACGCGCACCAGCAGGTGCCCTGCCGCTGCCCGGTCGGGGAATTTCGCGCTGGAGAAGCTGGCCGCCAGGATCGGACGGCGCTCGATCGCCGGCACGACAAATCCAAAACCCTCCGGCAGCCGCGTGTTCGCGTCGGCCCGATAGCCGAGCGCCACCACCGCGCACCCGGTGTGTGGCACGCCGCCGCAGAGCCGGCCTGCTTCCGCGTCGAGCGGCATTAGCAGCTTCGCTGCCGCCGGCGCCGGCGTAGCCAGCACGAGCGCGTCGGCAAAGAGTGGTTCGGCTTCGTCGACCAAGTGGACGTTCCAGCCTCCGCGGCCCGCGCGTTCGATCGCGGTCACCGGGGAGTTCAATCGAATCGCACTCGAGGGCAAGCTCGCTGCAATCGCTTCGACGAGGCTCGACATGCCGCCGCGCGGCGCGACGAACAGGCCATAGCGGGCGCCGCTTTCCTGCGAATTGCCGGTTGCTTCCTGAGAACCTAGCGCCGTTTTGGCCGCGGCCCGTTTAGTGGCGGCGTGGCGGGCCGCGCGCCACAGGCTGCCGTGTGTGCGTTCCATCTCGACAAACCGAGGCAGTGCGGCGGCGACGCTCAGCTTGGTCGGATCGGCGCTGTAGACGCCGCTGACCAGCGGTTGCACGATCCGCTCGAACGCCTCGCGCCCCAACCGCCGCGTGGCGAACTCGGCGAGGCTTTCCTCCGGCTCGTCCAACCCGCGGCGTCCGATGAATGGCTCGCACAGCAGCCGTAGCTTGCCGCGTACGCTCAATAGGGGCGACGTCACGACGGGCCACAGCCGGGCCGGCGCCATCAGCGTGAAGCCGGCCGGGACCGGCAGCAGCCGGCCGCGCCAGGCGATGAACGCGCGGCGGCCGATCGGCTGCGTCGGGATCAATTGCGTTTCGAGCCCGTGCCGCCGGCAGAAGTCGGTTGCCCACGGGACGTCGGTGACGAAGCTGTCGGCGCTGTGCTCGATCAGAAATCCGTCCCGCCGGCTCGTCTGCAGCAGCCCGCCGACGCGAGTTCCCGCTTCCAGCAGGGTGACATCGGCCGCAGGCGCAAGTTCGCGCAGTCGGCAGGCGGCCGCCAGGCCGGAGATGCCGCCCCCGATCACAATCAATCGCTGCGGTGAAGTGGCCTGGTCGTTCAACGGCCCGGGTCCTTATTTCGTGCGATCAGTTGAACGCGGTGGGGAAAGCGAGTTCGGTGGGAGCGTCTTTGCGACGGACATTCATTATACCCGCGGGTGGCTGGGGCAACGCCCCAGTGGCGCGCACTTAAAAATGACTGGGGCGTTGCCCCTGGTACCCAGTCAGCGCGGTGCGGATCTTCCGGCCGTACCGTTTATTCCGATTCGGTTTCGGGAATTGCCCGGGCCCATGTGGCGTTCTTGCATCATGGTGCTGGGCAACGTGGTAATTTTGTAACAGGACGGGGGGCCACCGGCCGGTCGCAGTGCTGCCTGACGAGCCCCTCGCTCCTCGCACCAACCTGTTTTCCTACCACTAGATAGATCATCGAAACATTGCCTCGGCTGGGGCGGCGATGATCCACACCTGAAGCAAGTCCGATCGGCTTGATTGGACGTGAGCATATGTACGGCACCACAGCCGACCGACGGTCGCTGACGTGCGCGGGCTATCTCTGCGCGGTGGGCCTCTGCGCGCTGCTGGTCGGTTGCCGCAGCTTCTACGATCCGCCAAGTGCTGGGCTGTTCTCCCCCGCGGTGCCGAATACTCCCCCTGCCTGGACGCCGCCGATCGCGGGGGGCGTAGCACTGCCGCCACCGCCAGTTGTAAGTGGACCTCCGGCGATGGGGCCACCGGTAGCAGGGCCGCCTGTTGTCTCGGCACCTGTCGTGACATCCGCGCCGTCGCTCCCCCCTGGCACTGTGGTGGGGCCGCCAGTGGTCGGGCCACCGGTTGTTAGTCCGGGCGGCCCGGTCGCCGCTGATGGTCCGGTGTTGCCGATTCTCTCCGGAGGCCGCGGCGCGCCGTTGCCGCCGCCGGGAGTGCTGCCGCCGGCCGGAGTCGCGCCGCCGCAAGTGCTTCCGCCCGGTTATGAATTGTCGCTGACGATCACGCCCACGCGAATCGTGGCGCCAGTGGGCAGCGAAGTGGTGTTGCTGGCCGGCGTGTTCGGCCTGCAGGGGCGGCCGCTGCCGAACGAACGCGTCGAATGGATGCTCGCCCCCGACAGCGTCGGGCAGTTCGTCGCGATCGGCGATCGGGCTCCGTGGTATGCCTTTCGACGGCTGCACGATATGCCGGGCAAGGTGTCGAACAACTATGCTATCGGCAGCACGTCTCCGCGCAGCTTTGTGCTGCCGCGCGGCGCGGGAGGGATAGGTGGCCCGACGACCGTCGCCGTCGGACAGTCTTGGATCTCGCTCACTTCCGCCACCGACGGCACCAGTCACGTCACCGCCGTGGCGCCGCAGGCGCTGAACTGGCAACGCCGCCGCCAGACTGCCACGATCTATTGGGTCGACGGCCAGTTCAGCTTCCCCGCCCCGGCCGTAGGCGCAGTGGGAGCGCGGCATCCGCTCACGACGATCGTTACCCGACAGTCGGACGGCACGCCGGTGGAAAACTGGCTGGTGCATTACGAAGTGGCGGGCGGTGCCCCGGCCGCGTTCGGGCCTCTGGGGGCGCCGGCGGTGGACGTGCCGACAGATGCGCAGGGCCGGGCCACGATTGAAGTCTTCCAGCAGCAGCCGACGCGCGGCACCAGCCAGATCGAAGTGCAAGTGATCCGGCCCGCGGTGCGCGGCTCGTCGGACCGGCGGCTGATGATCGGCCGCGGTGGCACCACGGTCACCTGGACCGCCGCCGAGCTGGGCATGAACGTCGTCGGCCCGGCAACGGCCGAGGTCGGGGCGACCGCCACGTATCGGATTACGCTGGCCAACGCGGGCGATTTGCCGGTCAATGGCGTGGTGGTCAGCGGCGCCCTGCCGGCCGGTGCGACTTTCTTGCGGAGTAATCCGCCGGCCGACACGTCGCAGGGCGTGCGATGGCGGCTTGATCGGATCGACGGCCGGCAGACCACGGCGATCGACGTCGATCTGCGATTGGATCAAGTCGGCCCAGCGCGGTTTTGCGCCACGACCACTACCGCCAGCGGCATGCGAGGGCAAGACTGTGCGGCCGACACGAACGTCGTCTCGGCGGGCGCAGGCGCGGCGGCGGGCGCTGTCGACGCCATCGAAGTTCGGCTGGCTGGCCCGCAGCAAGCGGCGGTCGGCGAGAACGTGACGTACCGCATCACGCTTCGCAACAAGGGAAGCGTGCCGCTGAACAAGTTGGCGATCAGCGATGCATTTGACGCCGGGTTGCAACACGCCTCGTCGGCCAGCCCGATCTTGCGCGATCTGGAGCCGCTGGCTCCGGGTCAGGTGCGCGACGATCTGGCGGTGACATTCCGCGTGACGCAGCCAGGGCGGCTTTGCCAGCGAGTGGAAGTCAGCGGGCCGGGGCTGCTCACCGCCCGCGCGGAAACCTGCCTGACGGCGGGCGCCGGCGGGGCGGCGGCTCCCGGCCCTGCGGCAGCACCGGCTCCTGGTTTGGAAGTGCGCAAAGAAGGACCGCGCCAGATGCAGGTGGGCCAGACAGGGAGATTCATCCTGACGATCACCAACACCGGCAACACGCCGCTGCGGAGCATTAAGGTCAACGACGTGTTCGATCAGGGGCTCAACCCGGTCAACGCCACTGAAAATTACAAATTGGAGGAGGGAATACTTACCTGGCGATACGACACCCTGGCCGCCGGGGAGAGCAAGATGATCAAAGTGGAAGCGAAGGCGGTGGCCGGCGTCACGCGGGCCTGCACGCGGGGCACCGTGTCGGCCGAAGGAGGGCTGCTGCGGGCGGACGAGCAATGCGTCGAGATCTCCCCGGCGGCCACTGTGCCCGCGCCGGCCGGGCCGCCGGTGATCCCCGCCCCGGCGATGCCGCCCGTGAATCCTGGCGTGCCGCCGATGAACGCTGGTCCCGCCGCGCCCGCCGAACCGGGCGGCTTAAAGGTCGAAGTGAGCGATCTGACCGGCGGAGCGACGGTCGGCCGCACGTTGGTGTACGAAGTGCGAATCACCAACCAGCGCGACGTGTCCGACCGGCAAGTGGTGCTCACGGTCAACGTGCCGGTGGGAATGACGCCGCAGCCGTCGCTGGGCCCCACCGCGGCGACGATCACCGGCCAGACGATCCGCTTTGCACCGGTCGCTGAATTGCGGCGCAACGAAGGGCTGCCGTTTAGGATCTCCGTCCGTGCCGACCGCGCCGGCCGCGCCCGGCTGGAGTTTGCCGTATCGAGCCAGGCGGAGCAGCGGCCGATTCCGGCCACGGCGGAAGTGAATGTGGCGGGGGAGTAGCCGCGCGAGCCATTCACAGCGGCCTGCCGTGTCGAGAGAATGACCAATGACCAAATCCCAATGACCAATGGTTGGTTGGGACAGGCCGCAAGATTGGGGCAGAGTCGAATAACCAGCAATCGCTTCCCTGGTTTTCGCCTCCGTCCGTGTGCCACTGGCTTTGCCAGTGCCGGCACCACCAACCGACTCAGCACGTCAATGCGCGCCGTCGCTTCTAGAACGAACTACCGAATTCAAACATTTCCCGGGACAGTCGCATGCCGCGCTACGTGATTCTCTGGCATCAGACGCCCCCCGGTTTTCCACGCGGCGTTCATTGGGATTTGATGCTCGAGGAAGCAGGGCATCTGCGGTGTTGGGCACTATCGAGTTCGCCTGACGGTGCTGCGCCGCAAGCGGCCGAGGCGCTGGCCGATCATCGGCTCGCGTATCTGGAGTACGAAGGCCCCATCTCCGGCGATCGAGGGAGCGTGAGCCGCTGGGATGAAGGAACGTACCGGCAACTCGACGAAACGGGCAACGGCATTAATAAGGACAGCGGCGAGTTGACTCTGCACTTCGCAGGCCGCCGATTGAACGGCCGCGTCGTGCTCTCGCGGCAGCCTGGGCCCGATCACTGCTGGCGGTTTTCGTTTTCGGCCGAATGATCGGAGAGCCGCACGGTCGGTTCTTTCCCATCGCTGCGCTCGGTGTGTCCGCCGAGGATGATCGAGCCGGCGGTCAGTTCGATGGAGTCGAGCACGGTGGGACGCGTGCCCGCGAATCCTTCCGGCGGCAGGTCGATGATCGCCACCGGATCGCCATCCATCTGCTGCCAGCGCAAGCGGATGTTGGCTTTGGCGGCGGCCGCGCTGAGCTTGTCGAGCACTTCGCCCAGCGGCACGGGGATGGCCCCTGCCCTGATGCGGCTGATCCGCACCGCCAATTGATTGGGCTTGGTCACGTACGGCACCAGGCAAATGGAATAGATGGCGGTTGACCAATTGGATTTGGATCGCCAGCCGATGTATAGCCCATCGGCGCGGATCGCCACGCGCGGCTCCTGCACGTTGGCGGGGAGCAGATGTGGGTTCATCGTCCCCAGGTCGTTGGCCAGGTAGGCGTTGATCTGCCGCTGATCGAGCGCCGTGCGCCACGCACCAGGGCGCATCGCCTCGCCGGCCAGGGCGGTCATTTGCCGCACCATTTCATGTTCGTGCTGCGCATCGTTCGGAGGAGCGGCCGGCTGTCGCAGCGCGTCGGCGTAGAACGTCGGCACATGTCGGAACGACAGATAGCCGGCCCACGCCAGCGCGGCCAGCACGGAGACAGCCATCGCGCCGATCACGAGCCGCTTTTTCACAACGCGTTGCATGGTCGACCTCGCGCAGATTTTGCCCCCGCGCAGATATCGGATTGGTTGCAGTAACGGACGGACGCTATCGCGAAAACGCGTAGGGTGGGTCGCGGACCCACCACGTTGGGCGCGTCGATCATTGGTGGGTCTGAGACCCACCCTACCTGTTACGCGTCCGCCTAACCCATCGCGGCGGGATGGTACGTGGCCCCGCCCGGCCGGTCAATGCGCTTCGCGCGGCGGTAAGATTTGGCGGTTTTGAGAATTCTGGCGAACCGGGCGAACCCGGGCTGCGTAAAGCGAGGCACCTGTGCCTGGGGCGGTTGGTATTGCCGAGAGTGGTTAAGTTGTTAATATCTAACACGTTGTGCC
>JAIOQB010000082.1 GCA_021413585.1 Planctomycetia bacterium | reverse complement strand
AGGTCCCGTCCGGCAGACGGGACCTACTCACTTGCCGCGAAAGTTCCAGTCATCGCGCGCGTATTTTTCCGCCACTAATCTCTCTGTCAACTCACGCGGCCAATCCACTCGCGGCGTCGGAGCATCGAACGCCTTGGCCGCCGCCGCCCGCAGCGCCGCTCGCTCCACCGGTAATCCAATCAAAAACTCTCCGTGGCTGCGGCCGGCTCGATACTGCGGCTGACGGGGCGGGATTCGCAAGTAACGCTCCACCAGTTCCAGCGGCATGTCGCACAGGATGGTGCCATGATACAGCAGGTGCGTTCGCCGACATCTCAGGCTGTTGCCGGAGAACTTTTGGTCGCCTAGAACCAAGTCACTCGTACCGGCCCGGCGGACGTCGGGAACCACTTTTTCCACGGCGGCGAGGATTGAGCGCAGGACAAACGCGTGCGCCAGATCGATCGCCCGCAGCGCCGGCCGCCGCGCGTAGCTGAGCACGACGGCGTACATCAGGCTGCCGGGGGCCGCAACGATCGACGCGCCGCCGCTGGTGCGGCGCAGGATCGGCACGCCGTCTCGCCGGCAGGCATCCAATTTCACTTCAGTGGCGACTTGCGACGAGCGGCCGAGCACGACCATCGGCGCCGCGGGTTCCCACATTCGGAATACCTCGGCATCGTCGCCAGTCGCCTCGCATTGCAGCAACAACGCCTCATCGAGCGCGATGTTCTCCGCGGCGGTCGGCAGCGTTAGTTCAAGCCGAGACAATTCGAGTCGATCCATCTGCCTGTTTTCCCGTGTTTCCCGCGACGTTTATCGAGTTCCGAGAGCCTGCGGCCCCATCGGCCATCCTTGACCCTAGCACGCGCCCCTCTTAATCTACACTGCATCCCCTTCGCCCACCGAGACGCCATGTCCAACCAGCCCGCCCAGAACGAACCGCTGCTGCCGTACGACAATTTGCCGGAGGTCCGGCCCCCGTCGGCCGGGTTCATCGTCCAATTGTTCGTCATTCCGGCCCTGGTGGTGCTGGTGATCGTGCTGGTGTGGCTGCTATTTAATTGGCTGGCCCACATGGGTGGAAGCCCCACCGCGTACGTGGCCGAGATGAAAAAGGGGAACTCGAACAGTTGGCAGCAGGCGAACAATCTGGCCGAAGAGCTGCGCCGCAACCCGGCCGCCCGCCGCGACCCGGCGCTTGCCAAGGAAGTGGCCACGTATCTGGATGAATTGCTCCGCGAGCCGCTTCCCGCTGCGCAAAACCCGGGAGAACACGGCCGCGACCCTCGCAGCGAGGAGATCGAGCGCCGCGGGTTTCTCTGCCAGGCGCTAGGACAATTCGAGATCGCGGAAGATGCCTTGCCCGTGCTGCTGCGCGCCGCGGCGCCGCAGCAAACCGAGGATGAAACGAAGGTGCGGCTCTCCGCTTTGCAGGGTATCTCCATTCTGGCCGAGAACGTGCGATCCCGCAAGCCGCTGGCCGATCCGCGGCTGCTGCCAACGTTGATTCTCGCCAGCCGGGCGGACGATCAGGCGGCGACCAATCGAGCCGATGGACGGATCATCGCCGTGGCAGGGACGTTTTCTTTGGGGCTCGTCGGCGGCGATCAAGCGATCGCGCGGCTGACGCAGATTCTCAAAGAGCCGCACTCGCCCGACGTGCATTACAACGCCGCGCTGGGACTTGCCCGCAACGGCGACGGAGCCGGGCTGGACGTGATTCGCGAGATGATCGATCCGGCGTCGACGCACGGCGTGGACAACGAAGAGCAGGGGGATCGCGCGGTGAAGCAGGCGCACATTCAAATGAACGCCTTGCTGGCGGTGCGACAGTTGGCGACTCGCAACGCGGACGTTGATTTGTCGTCGGTTGTGCCGGTGATTCAGAAGCTGATCGCGGCCAACCCGCCGGCGCCGATTAAAGTAGAGGCGAATCAACTGGTGCGCGAGTTGGCGGAGCGGAAGCCGGCGGCGAAGAAGTAGCTCGCTGGGCCTTCATTGCTTTGCACCGGTACTGCTTTGTGCCGGGCGTTGTTCTTGGGGCTACGCTTTACCCTCCCCCGGCCCCTCCATTAAAGGGAGGGGGGTGCCTCTCGCCGCCGTCCTCGACAAGCATTCAGCTTTTCCTTCAGTCTCCAGCCTCAAGCCCCCAGCCTCCAGGTAAATCTGGGCAGCATAAGCAGCCCCTGCCGCCTGCGTCGTAACTCCCTATTACGCAATATCTTCCGATCACGAATCGACCGTTTATCGACAGGCGGCGCCGCGATCTTCAAATTTTTCGGATATTTATAAGCTATTGTTCAGCATGGACTTAGGACTCGACTTGTCGCATAAGCGAAAGTTTTCGTTTGCATCAACTCGTTTTGTCCGCCAGATTCAAGAAGCAAGGTCCGCACGACCGGGGGAGCGCCCATTGCGCGCCTTCCCGGAACGCGGCAACCCGCCGCGATTGCGGCTGACCGTAATGAATGAACAAGCGGACGCGAGGCGAACATTCGCCGAGCATCCGCGGGCAATGAGTTGGTGACAAGGTGAGGATTATGAAAAGCACGATGCTGCGTTTGGTTTCCGCTTCCGTGTTCGTTGCACCCATTTTGCAAA
Organism: Planctomycetia bacterium; assembly: GCA_021413585.1. Taxonomy (GTDB): domain Bacteria; phylum Planctomycetota; class Planctomycetia; order Pirellulales; family UBA7805; genus JAIOPX01. The sequence goes on along the minus strand of JAIOQB010000082.1, from coordinate 6,686 downwards.
TGTCGCTGGCGAGCCCTAGCTTCGCTCAGCAATGTTGCGAGCCGGGTTATCGGCTCGTCTGCAAAACCGTCTACGACACGCAGCAGGTCACGGCCTACCGCCTGGAGTGCGAGACGGTGTACGAGCAGCAGAAAGTGACCAGCTATCGCCCGGTGTGGGAAACTCAAACCCGCGAGCGCCGCTACTCGGTGCAGAAGCCGGTCATCGAGACCAGCCAGCGCGAAGAGCAATACACGGTGATGAAGCCCGTTTGGGAAACCCAAATGCGCGACAACAGCTACGATCGCGTCCGCACCGTGCAAGAGAACCACGTCCGCGAAGAACGCTATACCGTCTGCAAGCCGATCTGGGTCACCCAGGAGCGGCAGCAGTGCTACACGGTGAGGAAGTACGTCTGCCAGACCGTCGAGCGCGACGTGCAATCCACCACCTATCAGCCGGTCACCACCTATCGCACGCAACTGACCGATCAAGGCCGTTATGAAGTGCAGCAGGTGGCCGTCCCCGTGGCTGCGCGCAACAAGCTCCGCTGGGCGTCGGGCTCGTACATCACGGATCCCGTCACGGGTCAGCAGCGCTATCAATGGCCGGGTTTGGTGTGGGTGCCGGAAGCCCGTCCGCCGGAGATCACCAATCAAACTGTGTGGCGCCCCAACATGGTGGCCCAGCAGATTCCGATGACGTCGTACCAACCGGTCGTCGTCAATCAAAAAGTTCCGACGCAAGTCGGCCAATGGGTCGACGAGCAAGTGGTGCAGAAAGTTCCGGTCCAGGTCTGCCAGATGCAGACTGAGGAAGTGGTGAAGAAGGTGCCGTACACAACGTGCCGGCAGGTGGTCGAGCGGGTTGAGCAAAAATGCCCCGTGCAGGTGTGCAAGATGGTGTGCGAGCAGCGGGTTCGCCAGATTCCGGTGACCACCTGCAAGATGGTGACGGAAGAGCGCGTCGAGCAGATTCCGGTGCAGGTGTGCAAGATGGTGGCGGTGGAGCGGACGATCCAAGTGCCCCGGACCGTTGAAAAACGCGTGCCGGTGACAATCCAGCGGTGCGTACCGCGGACCGTAGTGATGCGCGTGCCGCTCAATCCGTGCGATACGTTCGGCGGAGACGACGTGGATGTCGCCGAGCCGGCCGTGGAAACCCTGCCGCCGAAGTCGGCCCCGAAGCTGCTGCCGACGCCGGCTGAAGAGCCCGCGCCCCGGCTGGATTCGCGGGAGCGGATCCCGGGGCGGGCAACCTGAGCGGGCGGTTTGGCTCAGCCTTCAGTATTACTGACATGATCCGATAAGGCCCGGCGAGAAATCGCCGGGCCTTTTTTGTTGCGCGGTGGTGGCAACGGCGGTACCTTCAATTCAGATTAGACCCTGCGGCGACACTTGCATCAGGTACGGCCCGGCAGGCCGAACCTACTTACAACCAGTGATGGCACGGTTCTGATAGCACGCTCTGATATTCCGCTCCATTACCTTGGCATAGCGGCGGACGAATGTTTTTCATATTATCCCGCGCGCGAAACCATCGCGGGGGCATCTGATCCCCGTCGAACTACTAGATTCTGTTTGAAAACACTAGCCCGAAGCGTCAGCGAGGTTGTGAGCGTTTCCTATTCTCTAACGATCCTCGCTTACGCTTCGGGCTGGTATCGTTTGTGCATGGTTTTCAAACAGAGCCCAGAACTCATCGAACACCAAACATTTGCCTGTGGCGAGTTGGTCAAGGAGGACTAACGTGAACACTTTGAAATCCATGCTCGTTGTCGGCGCACTGGCTGTCGTTGGCTATGGCGTGTATGTGGTGCTCAACAATAATCCCACGCCGGCGCCGATGCCGGACGAGGTGAAGTCCGCCACGCTGCCGCAAAACGCGCCGCCGACGGTTCAGTTCGGCGGCCCGGGCGACTCGCTCGGCACCCCCGTGCCGGCGAATCAGGTCGCGTTTCCGAGCACGGGTTCATCCTCCGCGAATGGCGCGTCAAACGGCTCCGCGAACAACCCCCTGGCCGGTATCGGCGGTCCGCCCCCGGGCGTGATGGCGCCGGCCGCTCCGCTTCCGCCCAACGGCGGATCGAATCCCTATCCGCAGACGACTCCTCCCGCCGCCGCTCCCCTGGGCGCTGGTGCGGGCATGACGAATCCTCCGGCAGGCGGCGGCAGTTTATATGGTGCGCCGGCCGCGGATACCCGATACGCTCCTGCGTCGCGTTATGGCGCGACGCCGGCGGCCGACGTGAGCCGCGGGGCAGCCAGCAATAACTCGGCAGGGCGTTCGTCACTCTACGGCGCGCCGGGCACGCCGGACAACTCAGCATCTGCCGCCAACAACGGTCGTGGTTTGCGAGCCGCCGCGGGTCGAGTTGGCGATGCGATGCGCAACGCCGCGGCCGCCGAGATCACCGCCGCGGTCGATCCGTCGTTCGACGTCGCTTTGACTACCGCCCGCAACTTGCTGGATCGTGGCCAGCTCGACGCGGCGCTCGTCGGCCTCTCCGCGATGTACGACGACCCGCGGATGTCGGACCGTCAGCGCGAGCAACTCAACGATCTGCTCGACCAGGTCTCTGGCACGGTCATTTATTCGCGCCGTTGGCGCGCGGCGGAAGACACGTATCGCGTCGTAGGCAACGAGCGGCTGCAAGACATCGCAACGCAATGCAACGTGCCGGTCGGCCTGCTGGCCAAAATCAACGGCCTGAACCCTGATCGGCCCGAACTGCGGCCAGGCCAGGAATTGAAAATCATCCGCGGGCCGTTTCAAGCCGTGATCAACGTCCCCAAGCGGACGCTGACGCTGGTGGTGAACAACCGCTACGCCGGCCGGTTCCCAGTTGCCTTGGGCCCTGAGTTCACGCAGCTTGAAGGTCGCTATACCATCGCCGACAAGCAAGCAGCCCACGTGAAGTATCAAGGCCAGCGCTATCTGGGCCTGACGGCCGCCGACGGAGCCGGCGCCGCCGCGCCGCCGCTGGCGATCGTCGGCATGACCGACCCCGGCACGGCCGAGAGCGGCCAGGCCAAAGGACTGATCGTCGTCACGCCGCAGAACGCGGAAGACCTGTATGACATTTTGTCGCAGGGCTCGAGTGTGACGATCCGGCGGTAATCGCTGACCGGACGATATTTCCCGCCCTGTAGAACTTGCCTGCCGGGCGGGATCTCAATCGCGGTGCAGGTTCCAATCCTGTCGCCCCCAGCAGGAGAGCCCAATACTGTTGTGTTGCGGGTATACTTGCGAAATGAAGCGAGGGACGCGAACCGCAATCGGTAGAGGCAATCTATGAGTCTTCGTGCTCAACTCATGGAATGTCGGGAGTCTTTTAAGGCTGTCGCCGCCATCGCTACCTGCCGTGATTCGTTACTCTTTGCCGATCTATGCTGGCCTCCGTTCGACTCCGAGGCGGAATTGCAGAGGGCCATCGAAAAACGCGATCCCGGCGTTATTTTCGAGACGGCTTCGCGCGTCGTCGTCATCGAAGAACACAATCTAGAGTTGCGATATTATGCAGGCGGTTGGCGTTCCCACGATAGCCGAATTCATCTGGAACAGGATCGGATTCACTCCGAAGGATACGAGATGGGCGCCTTTTCGACCGTGCGCGACGCTATACTATTCGCCGAGTGTTTCTTGGTGCATAACGAGGCGGTCCAAGACATCGAAGCTGCCCGCCACGTCCGTCACAGGCGAGAAACTCTTAGCAGCAGCCGGACCGACTTTTGCACTTGATTCTGGCTGGCTCAAGAAGGCGAATTCGCACGGAGTTCGTCCCTGAGTTGTGAAATCGCCGTGTCCCAGTCAAGAAACTTAACCTTTCCTTCCGCCGCAAGTCGTTTCCGTTCCGCGAGGATATCTCGATGCCAGGCTGGTGAAGGCACCGCGGCGGGAACGGTGGAAATATCGGCCCATAGCCGTTCCATCGCCTCCAGCTTATCGGCCAAGGTCATCTGATCCAGCGGCAGTTCAATAGACATTTGTAGCCTCCTGAAGTAAAAACATTATACCACGCCGATCGAACTTGGTCGAGCATTAACGAATGCGCGCGTTAACGAATGAATGAAAGGAAGTAGAGTTCTCATGCCCACAAACACCGTTCGCCTTCACCGTGTGCTTCGTGCGCCTCCCGACAGGGTCTATCGAGCGTTTTTAGACGCTGACGCCATGGTCAAGTGGCTGCCGCCGAATGGCTTCACGGGCAAGGTCCATCACCTGGACGCGAAGGTGGGGGGAACGTACAAGATGTCGTTCACTAATTTCACGACGGGAGGCAGCCATTCCTTTGGCGGAGAGTACCTCGAACTGCTCCCCAACGAGCGCATTCGCCACACAGACACATTCGACGACCCCAACTTGCCGGGCACAATGCAGGTCACCGTCTCTTTGAAGAAAGTGTTTTGCGGGACCGAATTGAACATCGTGCAAGAAGGAATACCCGAGGTGATTCCGGTCGAAGCATGCTACATGGGCTGGCAAGAATCGCTCGCGCTACTCGCCAAACTCGTTGAAGCCGAGATCCCGGGGTAGCAGCTTATGGGCGGTGGCGGCTGCCGCGGGAGTGTACTTTCAGCAAGGTGGAGACGAACTACCGCCGTCATGGGCTAAGTACTGGCCAAGACTGCGGCAGTCATTAAAATGGGCGGCACTTCCTTGCCCAATTCCGCCCGCCCATTGCCACTCGCTCCAGGAACGAATCTCCCATGTACAACCGCGATGCACTGAAGCAACTCGTCCGCGAGCGGGCCTTGATGTTCGGCGATTTTACGCTCGCCTCCGGCAAGAAGGCGACGTATTACCTCGACGGCAAGCAGGTGACGCTCGACTCGGCCGGGGCGCATCTGGTGGCCGAGGGAATTCTCGATCTGCTGCACGGCAATATGCCGGACGCGGTGGGGGGGATGTCGATCGGGGCCGATCCGATCACGGCGGCGGTGATCACGCTGGCCGGAGTGCGAGGGCAGGCGCTCTCGGGCTTCATGGTCCGCAAAGAACCCAAGGGACGCGGCACGAACCGCTACATCGAGGGTCCGGTGAAGCCCGGCATGAAAGTAGTGATCGTCGAGGACGTGGTCACCACCGGCGGGTCGTCGCTCGCGGCGATCGAGCGGTGCATGGAGTTCGGACTGGTGGTCGAGAGCGTGGTGACGATCATTGATCGCGAAGAAGGGGGCCACGCCGCCTTCGCCGCCGCGGGGTACCCACTGCTATCGCTGCTATCGATCCGCGACTTCGGGATCGAACCGCCGGTGTGAGGCGCGCTGGAGGCTCCGTGCAGGATGTTGCTGTGTGACATTGCGCGCCGATAGACGATAATTATATACAGCGCGCAGGTTCTCATCTGGAACCGAATGACCAATCATCAAATTCCAATCTCCAATAAATCGTGATTCGCTCCTGTATTGGAGATTGGAATTTGGTCATTGGAATTTTCGTCTCCGTGTCTCTGTGGTGAAAAAACCTCCAACAATAAACCGCTCCACTGCCGCCATGGAAACCTCCCTGCATCGCGAACTCAAGCTCCTCTATGCCGGCGACGAAGGCCAGCTCGAGGTGCGGTTGGGGCGGTATCGCATCGATGCCATTGCGGGTACATGGCTGGTGGAGATTCAGCATGGCTCGCTTTCCGCGATTCGCGACAAGGTGCGCAAGTTGCTGGCCAAGCATCATGTGCTGGTGGTCAAGCCGCTGGTGGCCAACAAGCTGATCGTGCATCGTGGCCGCGAGGGTGGCAAGGTATTGCGCCGCCGCCGCAGCCCGAAGCGCGAGCAGTTTCTGGACCTGTTCCATGAGTTGGTCTACTTCACTCGCGTGTTTCCTCATCCGCGGCTGGCGCTGGAGCTGCTGTTGGTGGAAGTCGAGGAGTGGCGACATCCAGGGCATGGCCGCCGCCGCCGCTGGCGGAAAAACGATTGCGTGGTTGAAGATCAGAAGTTGATGTCCGTAGGCAAGTCAGTGCGTATCGCCACGCGGAGCGACTTGTGGCAATTGGTTTCCATCGGGTTGCCTTCTCCTTTCCACACGGGGCACTTGGCCGAGGCCCTTGGCATCGACCGCTGGGTCGCCCAGCGGATTGCGTATTGTCTGCGCAAGACCGGCACGGTTCGCGAGGTGGGGAAGCTACGCAATGCCCGGCTGTATGAATACACCGGGGATGAAGCGGCCGCGGCGTAGGTCGTTTTTCACTAGCCCGACGCGCAACAACATTTAGCATGTGCTAGTGCCGTAGCGTGAGTGCTTGCACCCGCGAGCCTCTGATTTTCGTGGGTGCAAGCACCCGCGCTTCTAATTAAATCAACACCATTTAAATCAACACCATTTAAATCAACGGTGCGCCCGGCCACTCGCACCCTGGCGAATCGTTGCAAATCCTTGGCCTTTTCAGCGCATTGTTTTGCGTTTCCATGGCGTTTCTTTGCGTTTTTTTGCATTCTTTGCGTGCTTTTGCATCAACGAATAATGCTGCGTCTGGCTGCTCTGCGATGTAACTCGTTTCGTTGATTGGCGTTGCTCGGTGCGCACGACGACTGGATGCAATGCAAAAAGGCGATCGCGGGCGATTTTGTGTTCGTTTGCATCCGAGCACTCTTTCCCTTCGGCCGCCGCAGCGACTTGCTGCCGCGCGCGCGTGCCAACATTATGCATGTACTGGCAACTACATCCCGGTGAGTGCGGGGTGGGTGCCTGGGGCAGAGCGCAGC
>JAIOQB010000519.1 GCA_021413585.1 Planctomycetia bacterium | reverse complement strand
CTCCTGTATAAAACGACAGCGCCCGGGGCGACTCTGGGCCGCCACCGGGCGCGTCGATCTAGTGCAGACTCTTGCTTATCCCGGGACCGAAGCCGGCGGGGGGCAGAAGGTCACGCACTCTTTTGTTGTGGAGTCGCGCCGGCCGGCGGGAACAGCCGCACGTCGCCGGTCACGATGTTCTGGTCGATCACGTACCGTTGACCCGCCGCTTGATCCGGCAGCTCGTACATGATGTCGAGCATCACCCCTTCGATGATCGAACGCAGGCCGCGGGCACCCGTGTCTTTCTCGTGCGCCTTGCGGGCAATTGCCACCAGCGCTTCCTCGGTGAAGTGCAGCTCGGCGTTCTCCATGGCAAACAGCTTTTGATACTGCTTGATCAGGGCGTTCTTCGGCTCGGTCAGCACGCGCACCAGCGCGTCGGTCGATAGCGGCGTCAGGGCCGAGACCACCGGCAACCGGCCGATCAACTCGGGAATCAACCCGAACTCCAAAATGTCGTCGCTGGTGACTTGCGGCAGCGTCACCGATAGATCGCGCTCCGGCTCGAGGCTGGTTTGCTGGCCGAACCCGATGGTGCGGCTGCCCAGCCGTTTGCCGATGATCTTGTCGATCCCCACAAACGTGCCGCCGCAAATGAACAGGATGTTCGTCGTGTCCATCTGGATGTACTGCTGCTCGGGATGCTTGCGTCCCCCTTGCGGCGGGACATTGGCGGTGGTCCCTTCGAGCATCTTGAGCAGCGCCTGTTGCACTCCTTCGCCCGAGACATCGCGGGTAATCGACACGTTCTGGCTCGTTTTTCCGATCTTGTCGATCTCGTCGATGTACAGCACGCCGCGCTGGGCCGCCTCGAGGTCGAAGTCGGCGGCATGCAGCAGCTTCAGCAACAGGTTCTCGACGTCCTCGCCGACGTAACCCGCTTCGGTCAGCGTGGTGGCGTCGCCGATGGCGAACGGCACGTTGAGGATGCGAGCCAGCGTGCGGGCCAGCAGCGTCTTGCCTGAGCCGGTGGGGCCCAAGAGCAGGATGTTCGACTTTTCGATCTCGACGTCCGAACCTTCGTCGTCGGCCGTGAGTCGTTTGTAGTGGCTATGCACCGCCACCGCCAGCACGCGCTTGGCATGCTCCTGGCCGATGACGTATTCGTCCAGCCGGCTGACGATCTCCCGCGGCGTGGGAATCCGCGTGAAGAGTTGCTTCGTGCTGCCGCGCCGCCGGCGCTCTTGCTCCAGGATCGACTGGCACAGTTCGATACAGTCGCCGCAGATATAGACGTCGCCGGGGCCCTCGACCAACGGGCCCACGTCACGATAACTCTTGCGACAAAACGAACAGAAGGCGTTCTTCTTCGTCGTGCCGCCGCTGCGTCGGGCGCCACTGGGTGTGTCCCTGCCTGTCGGCATAGTCGCTCCTTTTTTAGCGTGCGTTGACAATTCGCACGCCGGTCATGTCGTGATTCAGGAAACGGTACACTTCAAAGTTGTCGTTCGAGTCGCCACCGCTAAAGGTCCACTGGAGCGTCGCTGCGCCCTCGACAGGTGCCATGAGCACCTTGCTCCCCTTGGGGCGCCGCGGGGACTTCCCTGACCCGGCTGATCCTCGATCACAGCGTCTTAAATCAATTGCGATTTCAAACTCACCCACATCCTACGCGGCCGAGCAGGTTGTGGCCTGTAATAATTTTTTGGTCTGCCGGGCTTATGTCGCTTGCCGCCACGTTCCGCCAGACCCTACTTCGACCGTCTGAAGCACGATGGCACTGCCTGCATCTGCCAGGCTGCGTAATCGCTTGCCGCCGCAACTCTTGCGCCGGCGTGAAAGCCGACGCAGCAGGGCCGGGTCGGCCTAACCCGGTTCCTCGGAATCTCTTAACTCGCGTTGCAACTGCAAGCCCAACTTCGCTTTTATTGTTCGGTATTCCTGGTCGGTTAGCTCACCTTGGGAATGCATTTCCCCGAATTTGGTGAGCAGCTTGCTGGCCTTGAGTGTGTCATCCTCCTTAGTACCGCGAAACCTTGCCACAATCAGGGCTCCGGCCGCGATCAGCAGCAACATCAGCGCAAATAGCAGGCCCGCAAAAGCTGCCTTACCGGTGTCCGTGTTTAAAAATTCAGCCATACGCGACCGGTGTCGCACTGGGTCGTTTGTAGCGACAAGGGAACCACCACCAACGCAATTATGCGCCTGAGGCCGAGGCGCGTCCAGGATTCGTGTCCCGCCAGGCAAATCCTGAACGTCTGTGCAGCCGCTGCCGGAACTCCCCTGTGGGCGTCAGTTTACACCCAAATTCCATATTCGCGGTAATCAGCGACGGACTTTTATGCGTCTGGCAACTCAAGCTTCGGACACCTGGATTGCGGGCTGAAAAATTTCCATCGCGGGCGACAAATATACCCAGAACCTGCGACTGCTGGCGCGGCAAGTGGGGACTGTCCCTCTTCGCGCAGCGAAATAAGGGACTGTCCCCACTTGCCGTGCTGGCGGTGCTGGCATGCTGCGTGTACTCGCCCAGAGTGCCGAGTTCAGCCAGTCGGCATAGACCGATTATCTCGCTCAAGCCTTACCGGCGCAGGGGCCGATAGAAAGAAGACGTGTGTGTCCGTCGTTTTAACGGCGGGCGTTTTTGTGAAGCCTTGTCGTCGAACTCAGTATTACTGGCTCTTTGCCCCAGGCTGCGGCGTGATCAGGTTGAACCTCATTTCGCACCCGTCTTATCACCAGCCATCGGGCCTCCGTGCGCTGGCGCCGTGGCGCACGCGACGCCGCTTGATGGTGATGGTGGCCGGCGCGATCTGCGCCGCAATGCAGATGTTCCTAACGGTCCATCAAGCCGCCGCCCAATCGCCTCCAACACAGCCGTCCCTGCAAGGCGATCCGATCCCCACGCGGCAGAGCCTGTTCGCCATTCCCTTTACCGTCAACCCTACGCGCTCCGCGGCGGACGGACCGACCGAGGTGCAGCTCTACGTGACGGACGACAGCGGCCTGAACTGGAAGCTGGCCAGCCGCGAAGAGCCCAAGGCGGGACGGTTTGTGTTTCGCGCCCCGCACGACGGCGAGTATTGGTTCCGCGTGCAGACCGTGTGGCGCGGCAATCAGTTCTCGCCGCAAGGCTCGCCGCAGCCCGGCTTGAAAGTCATCGTCGATAGTGTGGCGCCGAGTCTCGATCTCACCGCCAACGAAGATCGCAACGGCGAGATCGTGGCCCAATGGCGGGCGGGCGATCCGTACCTCGATTCGGCGTCGCTGAAGCTTGAATATCAGGCGACGCTGGGCGGCCCGTGGCAGCCGGTCAACGCCCGCTACGAGAACGTGCAAAACACATCGCAGGCCAGCAGCGGCATCGCCCGCTTCCGCGCTCCGACCGGAGTCGACTCGGCCGCCATCCGAGCGGAGATCCTCGACCGGGCCGGCAACCACACCTTGCGCCAGGCGCTGGTTCAACTCACGCGCCGCCAGGAGAACGCCCTGGCGTCGTCCCCCACGGGTCCGGCCCCCCTGCCCCCCGTGACGGCCGACCGTCGCACCGACGGCTCGACCCCCTGGCCCACCGATAAGATGGCCCAACGGCCGCTGACCGGCTCGAACGACATCGCGGGCCCCGCACTGGGTGAACCGCCCCCCTTGGGCGGGCCGATGTTACCCAATCCGCCGCTGGCGAATGATGCATCCGCCACCCCCGTGGCGCGGCAGGATATCAACACGCTGCCGCCACGCGGCAATGCTACGCCCGCGATGCCGGCCGCACTGGGACGCGATCCAGCGCCAGGCCCAGCAGCAATGCCACCGGCCGGAACGGGCCCCGCGCCACTGCCGGGCGCCAACGCGCCGCTCACCGGCGGAGCGCCGCCGCTCATCAGTCCATCCGTGAACAATCCTTCGGTCAATCCTGCTGGCAATGCGCCTGCGGCCGGAGCGATGCCCACGACGAGTCTGCCCGGTGGATCGTCCCCCGGCGGACCGCTCGGCCGAGGTTCGGCCCCGCAAGTCTACGACGTAGCCCCGCGCGATCTCGGCACGATCCCGCCTCGCGCGCCGGACAACCGTGACACGCAGCCGCGTGACACGCAATCTCACCCCGGCGCCGCCACGCCGCCGCCGGGCACGTTGTTCGACACTCGCGTGTTACCCCCGGGCGTAACGCCGCAGCAGATTCGCTCGCTGAAGTTCCAAATGGATTACGGCGTCGAGTCGGTCGGCACGGCCGGCGTCGGCCGTGTGGAGCTGTGGGGAACGCGCGACGGCGGGCGGACCTGGTCGAGCTTCGGCCTGGACAACGACAACCAATCACCGATGGTCGTATCGGTGCCGGGCAACGGCCTGTATGGATTCCGCATCGTGGTGACCGACACTGCAGGACATGGCGAGCCGGCCCCGCGCGGCGGCGAGGCGCCGCAGTCGTGGATCGCGGTCGACGCTTCGCCCCCCGACGTGCGGCTGACCACAGTCGATCCGCGCGGCGACGAAGTGCAGATCTATTGGCAGGTGTTCGACGAGCAGCTCGACCCACGCGGCATCGCGCTGTACTACAGCCGCCGAGCCGACGGCGATTGGATTCCCATCGCCCAGCAACTGGCGAACGACGGTCAATACCAATGGCGCCCCGACGCCCGCCTCAGCGGCCCAGTCTTCCTGCGGCTGGAGGCAAAGGACCTGGCCGGCAACGTAGGTTCGGCCGTGACACGCGAGCCGCTGCTGCTCAACCGCCCGCTGCCAAAGGCGACGATCAACGCAGTGCGGCCGCAGTGAGGCAAGCAAGTACTGAGTACTGAGTACTGAGTACTGAGTTTCCCATCGCCAGCGCTCTCACGCTCACCCACCGCTAAGACGTGGCCAAGGATAGCACTGCTGGGCAAGCCCAATAGTGTCCGGGATTTTCTTGGGGAAAAAAGTCTCGCGGGATTTCCAGAAAGCCCACTTGCGCCCTCGGCGCATCTTGTGCATATTGCGGGAATGGAGACGCATGCACAGGACAAATCGTTG
>JAIOQB010000081.1 GCA_021413585.1 Planctomycetia bacterium | reverse complement strand
TGCGAACCCGGCGCCACGCCGCTGCCGGCCAGCAGTACCACGCAGTCACCGTTTGACAAGATCCCCTGCTTGACGCCCCATTCATTGACGAACTTCTTGAGCGCCGTCAAATCTTCCACCGGAGCGTTCGCCAGCGGCGTTACTCCCCAGAACAACCGCATCTGGCGTAGTGAGCTGGCCTGGTTGCTTACCCCAACGACGGGCGAGTAGCTGCGCCGCTTCGACATCGCCAACGCCGAGGCCCCGCTGTGGCTGGCCACCACCACTAGCTTGGCGCTTAAGTGCCGCGCCACCTGCTCGGCCCCCATCACCATTGCCTGGGTGATCGGATGCGTGCCGTCGGCCGGCGCCGCGGGGGTCGGCTGCGGAGGCATTTCCAAAAAACGCGACTCGGTGACCAACGCCACGCGGTTGATCATCGCCACCGCCTGGCGGGGAAACTGGCCGATCGCCGTCTCGCCGGAGAGCATGCAGGCGTCGCAGCCGTCCAAGATGGCGTTGGCCACGTCGGTCACTTCCGCCCGCGTCGGCCAGGGGGAGCGTTCCATGCTCTCAAGCATCTGCGTAGCGACGATCACGGGCCGCTGCAGCCGGTTGCCCGTGGCGATGATTCGCTTTTGCGCGAGCGGCACTTCTGCCACGTCGATCTCGACGCCCAAGTCGCCGCGGGCCACCATCACGCCGTCGGAGGCGGCCACGATCTCTTCGAGCTGCGCCAGCGCCTCGGGCTTTTCAATCTTCGCCACCACGCGGGCACAAGACCGATGGCTCTTCAGCAAACTCTTCAGCTCCTCAACGCCTGCGTGACACGGCACTCGACATACCCTGGCCCGCACGATTCGACAATCAAACCGACAGCAGCGTCGGCCAGCATCACCCGATTGCCTTCGTGCAACTCGTCCACGAGCGGGGCATAGTTCGTGGTGAGTTCATCGGGGCGCTTGGACTCGCGGCCGCGCACTATGCGGAGCTTTTGTCCCAGCTCGCATTGCAATTGTCCGCCGGGCAGTTCGCGCAGTCGGATCTTGGGACCGGCCAGGTCCACCAGAATGGCGATCGGCACCCCGAGCGATTCGCTGGTGCGGCGAATGCGGCGGACCAGCGCTTCGTGCTCGTCGCGCACGCCGTGGGCCATGTTGATCCGAAACACGTCCGCCCCGGCGGTGACCAGCTCGGCCAGCATTTCCGGTGACGACGAAGCGGGGCCCAGCGTGGCGACAATCTTCGTGCGGGCACGAGGGACGGCGGGCTCGGTGGCGAACATGACAATCTCCGCGCGGGCAATTTCCGCCGGCAAAATTTCCACGGGCAAGATGATGGGCCGCGCTCGCACGCGGTCCGCAGCGTCACGCCGGTTGACTCGCCAGCCGCCGAGCCGGCACAATGCGGTCCGGCGGTGCCGTGCGCCAATTTGTGCCGGGCTGGCGGATATGAGCGTAGCCCATTGGCCGGCTGATAGTAAGGGCCGCGGACATCCGGTGATTCACTAACCCGAAGCGCAAGCGAGGGGGCAAGGCTCTCTCGCTTGCGCTTCGGGCTAGTGACGATAGCTCTGTGCAAGACTTTACGTGACCATATAGCATGACAGAAGAAACCCCCGCACCGCCCTCCTCCGCCAAAGCAATTCGCCTCAACCGGGTTGTCAGCCGGCTGGTGATTGGGATGCTGCTGGGGTTGGGCGTGGCATTCGCGGTGACGGTATTTCTGGCGCGGGAACAGTCGCCGCCGTTGACCAGGCCAGCACTCGATGCCGCCGCCGCGCAGTGGAGCAAGCGCGGACCGGCCGATTACGATCTCGATCTGGAGACGCAAGGAGCCGGCAACGACCGGATCCATCTCGAAGTCCGCAGCACGCAGCCCACCGCCTGCACGGTCAACGGCGTGCCGCCGAAGGATCGCCGCGTGTGGGCAACGTGGACCGTGCCGCGTCAATTCGACTACATCCGCGAGGACCTGGCACGCGACGCCGGCCCCGGCGCATTTCTCCACGCCGAGTTCGACGCCGACTACGGCTACCCCCGCCGCTATCGCCACGTCGAACGGGCCGGGGGGAAGGAAACCGGCTGGAACATCACGAAGTTCGAGCCGCGGGCGAAATGATTTGGTCATTCACTATTTGAGCCTCGGGTGCCTGGGGCTGAGCCTCGGCGAAGCCCCAGACAGTAACGGCCTGGGGCATCGCTGCGCTCTGCCGCCAGCCACACAACTGGCTAGCCGTCCCTTCGTTTTTCCGAGCCAATGCTTGCGAGTCGTCCAGCATCCGTTTACCATATTGCCGGGCGGGCTCCGCAGCCCTCCTTCCCTCCCAATGGCGTCTTGTTCAAGCCCCCTACCTCCCACCCAGGCCATTCCCATGAACCAGCGCAATGTCTCCAGGCGTCGCTTCCTGAAAACCACCGCCGGCGGCACCCTCGGCGCGGCGGCCGCCGCTGCCACCGTTCCTTATATCTTCACCGGCGCAACGGCCGCGCAAGCGGACGAGTCGAAGGCAGCCGAAAAGAACGACCGGCTGCACTTCGGCCAGATCGGCTGCGGCGGCCAGGGCAACGGCGACACGAACCGGGCCATGCCCTATGGAGACTTGCTGGCGGTGGCCGACGTTGACGCCGGCCGCGGCGCCTTTGCCAAGAACCACCAAGGCAAAGGGAAGGCCGATCTGTACGAAGACTATCGCAAAGTGCTCGACCGCAAGGATATCGACGCGGTGGTCATCGGCACCCCTGATCACTGGCACACGAAAATCGCCATCGAAGCGATGCAGGCGGGCAAAGACGTCTACTGCGAAAAGCCGCTGACGCTGACCGTCGATGAAGGCAAACAGATCCTCAAAGTTCTCAAGTCCACCGGTAAGGTGTTCCAGGTCGGCACGCAGCAGCGGAGCGAAGGACCGTTCGGCGCAGCCACGGCCATCTGCCGCGAGGGGAAGCTGGGGAAGATCAAGCGCATCACGGTGGCGATCGGCGGGGCGCCGACCAGCAACCCGCTGAAGAAAGTGCCCGTGCCCAACGGTTTGAATTGGGACATGTGGCTTGGCCAGGCGCCGATGGTGGACTACATCAGCGGACCCAACCCGCACGGCCGCACGCCCGAGAGCCGCTGCCTGTATGAGTTCCGCTGGTGGCTGGAATACAGCGGCGGCAAGCTGACCGATTGGGGCGCCCATCACGTCGATATCGCCCAGTGGATGCTCGGCGCGGAGGACACCGGCCCGGTATCGTTCGAGGGAACCGGCACGTTCCCGGTGCCTTACAAGGCCGGCTATCCCACGGTCGACAACCAATACAACACGGCGACGAAGTTCCACATCACGGCCAAGTTTGCCGACGGGGCCGAGCTGGTGATCGTCGATGCTCATCCAAGGTTCGACAATGGCGTATTCGTCGAAGGAGACAAGGACCACCTGTTCGTCAGCCGCAGCAAGATGAGTGACGAGCCGGACGGGAAGAGCAACTCGTGGACCAAGGGGATGCCGTCGGAAGAAGCCATCGCCAAGGTCCGCAAGGGACACAAGTCGAGCAATGGGGGCGGCGCTCACATGCGGAACTTTGTCGAATGCATCAAGAGCCGCGCGCTGCCGATCTCCGACGCCTACTCGCACCATCGCGCCATCTCAACCTGCCACCTGGCCAACATCTGCATCCGCCTGGGCCGCCCGATCAAGTGGGACCCGGCCGCCGAGCAGATCATCGGCGACGAAGAAGCGAGCACGTTTTTGAAGCGGCCGCAGCGGAAGGGGTATGAGATTGTGGTGTAGGGGGCGGCTGTCGGCGATGGCAAAGCGGAAAGCTGAGAGCGGAAAGCGGAAGGAACTGAGCGGGAGGCCGGCTAAGGGAACCCCCCTCCCTTTTAGGGAGGGGCCGGAGGAGGGTAACGCGTGGCCCGTCGCAAACATTTCGGTGGCCAAACGGCGCACTGAGGAGTCTGACATGACCCATCGACGCACGCGGCGCGAGCCTTCGCGCCGCGAGTTTCTCAAGCACTCCGCCGTCGTCGCCGCGGGCATGGCCGCGGCGCCGTACTTCTTTTCGTCGAATGGCTTCGCCGCTGATTCGCCCTACGTTCCACCCGTCCATCTCAAGGCGGACCGGCCGAAGGCGGCCAGCATTGGCTTGGGCACGATCTGGAATTTCAAGTTCGCCAAGGCGCAGGACCTGCTGCCGCATCTGAATATCCTGGCGATCTGCGACTTGGACCAGCGCCGGCTGGTCGAGAAGAAAGAACAGTTGGCCAAGGCGATGCTCGGCGGCAACGTCGCCACGTACGAAGACTACCGCCGCGTCCTCGATCGGCCCGATATCGCGGTCGTTCATATTTGCACGCCCGATCACTGGCACGCCAAGATCGCCATCGAAGCGCTGCACGCCGGCAAAGACGTGTACTGCGAAAAGCCGCTGTCGCTGACCATCGACGAAGGAAAGCAGATTTGCGCGGCAGTGAAGAAGACCGGCCGCGTGTTTCAAGTTGGCACGCAGCAGCGGACCGAGTTTGAGCAGCGGTTCTTTCACGCCGTGGCGATGGTTCACGACGGCCGGATCGGCAAGGTGAAGCGGGTGACCGTCGGCGTCGATGCCCCACCCTCCGGCGGGCCGTTTAAGTCCGTCGCGCCGCCCAAGGAACTCAACTGGGAACGGTGGCAGGGACAAACCCCAGTGGTCGACTACATCCCCGAGCGGTGCCACGAATTCTTCCGCTGGTGGTTCGAGTATTCCGGCGGCAAGATCACCGACTGGGGAGCCCACCATGTCGACATCGCGCAGTGGGCCCTGGGCTACGACAAGTCGGGCCCCAAGATGATCGAGCCGGTGTCGGTGAAGTTTCCGATACCATTTGCCAAGGGTTATCCCACCCGGGGCGATTCGTACAACACGCCGATCGAGTTCGTCGTGAAAATCACGTACCCCGGCGGCGAAGAGTTGATCCTAACGCACGGAGGCCGCAACGGTCTGCTGTTCGAGGGAGAAAAGGGACATTTCTTCGTCAACCGCGGCACGCTCGTCGGCAAGCCGGTTGACGACCTGGCCCAGCAACCGCTGCCCGCCGACCTGATTAAACGACTCTACAAGGGCAAGG
>JAIOQB010000518.1 GCA_021413585.1 Planctomycetia bacterium | reverse complement strand
TTCGATTCACCCGGGGGACGCCACGCGGTCGCTTACCGTCGGTGGGATGGAGCGCAGCTATCTGGTCCATGCTCCGCCCGGTTACGACGGCAAGCAGCCGACGCCGGTGGTGCTGGCCTTTCATGGTGGCGGCAGCAATCCGGAGCAGATGGCCCGGTTCTCGGGTCTTAGCGACAAGGCGGACACGGCAGGATTTCTGGCGGTCTATCCGGCCGGCACGGGGCGGCTTCCAGCGGCGCTGACGTTCAACGGCGGCAACTGCTGCGGCTTCGCCCAGCGCCAGCAGATCGACGACGTCGCGTTCGTCGCCGCGGTGCTGGATGATCTGGCGACGGCGGCGAAAGTCGATCCCAAACGGGTATACGCCACCGGCATGTCGAACGGCGGGATTCTCTGTTACCGGCTGGCGTCGGAATTGGCGCCGCGGCTCGCTGCGATCGCGCCGGTGTCGGGGACGATGGGGACGGAAACCTGCACCCCCTCGCAACCCGTGCCGGTGCTGCATTTCCACGGCGCCGATGACGAATTGGTGCCGCTCGCCGGCGGCCGCGGCAAGCGCAGCCTCACGCAGACCAACTTCTACAGCGTCGAGCATTCGATCCAAGCCTGGGTAGCCGTCAACGGCTGCAACAAGAAGCCAGTCGAAGAAAAACTGCCCGATCGATCGCCTGGCGATGGCACGCATGTGACGCGAACAACGTACGGCGGCGGTCGCGACGGATCTGAAGTGGTGCTCTACACCATCGCAGGCGGCGGCCACACCTGGCCGGGGCGGAACCCGAAACTGGCTTTTCTGGGGCGCTCGACAACTCAAATTTCGGCGAATGATCTGATGTGGGAGTTTTTTCAGAAGCACGCCAGGTGAGGGGCTGTCAGCTATCGGCTGTCGGCTATCAGCCGGGCAACTCAAAAGTAGGTTCGGTCTGCCGGACCGTACCTCTTGGTTGCCGGCCGGCCTGCAAGTTCGCGGGCTCGTGGTTCGTGCTGACTCCGGCAGGTCCGGCTCGGCAAGCCGGACCTACTATTGGTGAGCAGGCGACAAAAAAGCCGATAGCTGACAGCCGACAGCCCAAAACTACTGCGCCGTCGCTTCGGCCTTCTCTTTCGACGGCGCTTCGGCGGCGGGGGGCTCTTTCGAGGCCGGCTCGCTGGCGGCGGGAGGGGGCGCGGAGGTTGCCGCGCTGGGTGGCACCGCAGGCGCTGCCGCCGGCTCTTCTTTCTTGCTGACGAATTGCAGCAGGTCGCCGAAGGTTCGCATCGGCTCTTTGCCTTGCAGCATGGCCTTCGTGATCGGCACCAACGGCTTGGGGGGGCCGGACTTGCGCGGCGGCGTGCTGGGGCGCGAGCCGCCGCGCTGCGGCTGCCCTTGCGGTGGACGGCCGGTTGACGGTGGGCCGCTGGACTGCGCGCCGGCGGGTT
This sequence comes from Planctomycetia bacterium, assembly GCA_021413585.1. Taxonomy (GTDB): domain Bacteria; phylum Planctomycetota; class Planctomycetia; order Pirellulales; family UBA7805; genus JAIOPX01. The sequence continues at coordinate 3,845 of JAIOQB010000518.1, read as the reverse complement.
GAGCCGCGCCTCGGCCGCGCCGCGGATAGCGGGGCCGCTGCGGCGCACCACTCGCTGGCGCCGCGCCAGACGCTGCAGTGGCTGCCGTCGCGGTGCCACCCGCGCGGGCCGCTTCGGGTCGCGAGGATTTACCGTGCCGGCCCACTTTTCGTTCGGTGCCGGGAGGAATCATGGTTAGCGACACCCGGCGGCGGCTCTTGTCGATGCCGGTCACCCAGACGCGTACCACGTCGCCGACCGACAGCACGTCGTTCGGGTCTTTGATGTAGCGATCGGCCACCTGCGAGACGTGAACCAACCCGCTGTCGTGCAGCCCAATGTCAATGAACGCGCCGAAGTCGACCACGTTGAGCACCGTGCCGGTCAGCTCCATCCCCTCGGTCAGATCCTCCATCTTCAGCACGCCATGCTTGAAGATCGGCGGCGGCAGCGATTCGCGAGGGTCGCGCCCCGGACGCGTCAATTGCGACACGATGTCCGAAAGCAGCAACTCGCCGACTGCCAGTTCTGCGGCCAAGGTGGGCATGCTGAGCTTCGCGACTTGAGCTGCCAACTCTGGCCCGGGACGAGGGACCGGTGGCGTGTCGGTTAAGGCCGCTTCTGCCGGTGGAGATGCCGCGTCGGCGGCTTGCTCAGTCGAAACCGCCGCAGCCTCGGGTTGAGGGGCCGGAGGATTGTCCGCCGCCAGTTGCGCCAACACCCGTTCCGCTACCGGATAACTTTCCGGATGAATCCAGGTAGCGTCGAGCGGGTTGGCCCCGCCGGTGATCTTCAAGAACCCGGCCGCCTGCACGAACGTCGCCTCGCCGAAGCCGGGGACGTCGCGAAGCTGCTCGCGGGTGCGAAACGGCCCGTGCTCCTTGCGGTATTCATACAGCCGCCGGGCGGTGAGCTGGTTCAAGCCTGATACGTATCGCAACAGCGCCGTGCTGGCGGTGTTAACATCCACGCCGACGTAATTCACGCACGACTCGACGACGTCATCCAGCGAAGATCGCAAATGCCGGGCCTTCACATCGTGCTGATACATGCCGACGCCGATGTTGGCCGGGTCGATCTTGACGAGTTCCGAAAGCGGATCCTGCAACCGCCGGCCGATGGAGATCGCGCCGCGCAGCGTGGCGTCGTACTCGGGGAACTCCTCGCGCCCCAGTTGGCTGGTGGAATAGACGCTCGCGCCGGCTTCGTTGACGATGACGTACGCCAGCTTGCCCGATTCGGATTCTTCCTTGAGTTCCGTGGCCAAAATCTCGGAGACCAGTTGTTCCGCCTCGCGGCAGCCGGTGCCGTTGCCGATGGCGATGACTTGAATCTGGTGCGTGCGGACCATCTCCACCAGCTTCACGCGGGCGGCCTGGCGCCGCTCCGCCTTGCCCACGAGGTGGACCACCGCGTGGCCGAGCATCTGGCCGAACTGATCGAGCGCTACCATCTTGCAGCCGTTCTTGAAACCCGGATCAATCGCCAGCGAGCGGCGGTCGCACACCGGCGGCTGCAACAGCAGCGAACGGAGGTTGCGGGCAAAGACATGCACGGCGTGCTGTTCGGCTTTGTCCGTCAATTCGCGGCGCAGCTCGCGCTCGAGGCTGGGGATGACCAGTCGGCTTAATGCATCGCGGGCGCAGCCGCGGAGAAAATCGGCCAGCGGATGTTCGGCCGGCACGAGCAGCTTTTCCGCCTCGCGGAACAGGGCGTCGGTGTCGGCCTCGATCCGGACGCGGAGGACCTTTGCCCGCTCGCCCCGGTTGATCGCCAGCACACGATGCGGCGGAATCCGGTCGACCGCCTGGCGGAACTCAAAATAGTCGCGGAACTGCTTGCCGTCTGGCTTGGGCTTGGGCTTCTTCTGGCGAATGGTGGCAGCGGGGGCGCGAGCCGGTGCGGGCGCCGCGGGAGCAGGCGCTGCTGGAGCCTCAGCCGTTTCGGCGGCCGGCTCGCTGGCTTCGCCTTCTGCACCTTCGGGCAGGGAAATCTCTTCGCCCGTGGACTCTTCGCTAGTAGCTTCTTCGCCAGCGGCTTCTTCCCTTGCGGACTCTTCGCCGGTGGATTCGTCGGCGGCGCTCTCTGTTTTGGTTTCGACGTTGGTTTCGACTGCTGCGGGGGTCTCCGCCACGGGTGCAGCGGCAGGCGCCATCGCCGCACTGGTTTCTACCTCCGCCTTTTCTTTCTTCTCTTCCGGCTCGGTCCGTCCGCTGACCAAGTGGCCGGACTGCCGATAGATGTTCCGCAGCGTGCTGCGTAGCTCGGCCCGTTCGCTGAACTGCTCGGCCAGGATATGGCCTACGCCTAACAGCACGTCGGCGATGCTGGTGAGCGAGCGATCGGGATTCACAAAATCGGCCGCGCGGGCATCGAGTCCTTCGGCCGAGACGGCGCCGGAGAGGACTTCGTCCGCCAGGGGTCCCAGGCCCCGCTCGCGAGCGGCGGTGGCCAAGGTTTGTTTCTGCGGACGATATGGCAAGTAGAGATCTTCGAGACGCTTGGCCGTTCGGGCCGCTTCGATGCGGGCGGCCAGTTCGGGAGTGAGCTTCCCTTGCGATTCGATGGAGCGGAGGATCGTTTGCTTGCGCTCCGCCAGTTGGCGGAGGCGATGCACTTCGGCCTGCACCTGGCGGATCTGGTTTTCGTCCAGGCCGCCGGTTTGGTCTTTGCGATAGCGGGTGATGAACGGAACGGTGTTGCCGTCGTCCAGCAATGCAATGACGGCCTGGACCTGGCCGGGCCTCAATTCGAGGCTCTTGGACAGCTCGCCCAGGTCTAGGTCAGTCGCCAGCGGTGCGTCCATGAAGGGTCGTGGGGAAGACGCGGCGACAGGGTTGCCGACAACATGGGTTATGTCGTCGGCCGAAGATTGCCCGGAATGCGGTCGGCCGCGAAGGCGCAAAACACCGGGTCGAATAGCATCGCATCGGAGGCCGTGCCACCGTCGGCTGCGAGGGGAATCCAGAGTTTCAGACGTGGTAGGCTGATCGGGGTGCGACCTGCCACGGGCGCACCGCGCCACACAGCAGCCGTCGACCAACCTTCGGTGCGCTCCGCGGCCTGCAGACCGCGGCACCTGCTGTAGCTCGCCTGCCAAATTGAGCCGGAACCATGGTTGCCCCGGCGCGGGCGAATGCTAGCGAAGGCAATCTAGAGGATTGGCGGCGGCATGTCAACCATTCGGCTGACATAGCCGCCCCAATTTACCCAGCGATCCGACTTTGCGCAGCAATTTCAGTTCCCCGCGTTACAGCGCCGGCACAGGGTCGCTACCCGGTGCCAGCATGAAAAATCGTTCTTTCCCTGCAATTGGATCAAACCCCTACGACACCTCTGGCCGATATTGAAGGCGCAAGAGCAGGGCGGGCGATTACCACACGGTGCAAGCTGCAAGGATGCGGTCGCACCAACGCGATTCTCAGGGCGACCTCTGCGTAGAGGGATTTAGCCCCACGAGCATCGCGACCAACGCCCCTAGGGAAGGAATCGACATCATGGAGCGCAGCCACCTTCGCGTTTATTACGGTCCGGAAGACGACACCTGCAGCACGCTGGTCGACCAGACGCGCAACGTCACGGTCCCGCTGGCCGAAATCTTTCCGCTGCTGGCCGACGCCGTCCGCAGTGGCCGCACCTGGGTGCGCGACTTCGAGGACGACGATATCACCATCTCGACCGACCTGTACGAAGTGCTGCTGGCGTACCACCACTATCGCCGCCCCTCGGCCTGAGCCGAGCGAGCAGCGCCGCGATACGATCTGGCCAAGCACCGATTACGATATTTCAACGCCCAGGCACCAAGCACCACTGTGCAACGTGCCCTGGGCGTTTTTTTGCGCGCGGAGCAGCTTTGTAGGTCAGGC
>JAIOQB010000517.1 GCA_021413585.1 Planctomycetia bacterium | reverse complement strand
TCACCGCCGGCCACGTTTCAAACCGGCCGGGACGAGACATCAAGGTGATCCTTCCCGACGGACGCCAGGTTTCCGCCCGCACGCTGGGGGCGAACTACGGCATCGACTCCGGGCTGGTCAAGATCACCGAACCGGGCAAGTGGCCCCATGCGGAACTCGGCGACTCGTCGCGGCTCAAGCTCGGCCAATGGTGCCTGGTCACCGGCCATCCGGGTGGATTCGACAAAGGGCGCACCGCGCCGCTGCGAGTCGGCCGGATCCTGGAACTGTCGCCCGGCACGATTGTCACCGACTGCACGCTGGTCGGCGGCGACTCGGGTGGCCCGCTGTTCGACGCGGACGGCCACGTGATCGGCATCAACAGCCGCATCGGCAATGAGCTGTACGCCAACCTGCATGTGCCGTCGAACGCGTTTCGCGATGCGTGGGACCGGCTGGCCCGCGGCGACGTGTGGGGAGGGCGGCGCCCCAACGCACCGTACATCGGCGTGGCGGCCGACCGCCGCGTGGAAGAAGCCAAGATCGGCGAGATCATTGAAGGTTCACCGGCTGAGGAAGCCGGCTTGAAGGTTGGCGACGTGATCGTGTCGTTCGGCGGCAAGCCGACCGCCACGTTCGACGCCCTGATTTCCGCCGTGGCCCGCCGGGAGCCAGGGGATCGCGTGCCGCTGGAAATCCGCCGCGATGGCCAGACAATACGCGTGGAAGTGGTGCTGACGCGGTACGGTGAATAAAAGCGGTTTTGGAAGTCGAAGTACTGGTTAGCCACAGGCTTGATGCCCGCGGGAAACAAGTCCGAACTTGAAACGATTCACAACAACGAGGCCGATCATGCAGCGATTCTCACGTCGGACCCTGGGTGCGTGGCTGATGGCGCTTGGTGCCGGCGCTCTGCTGCTTAGCGATCGGACCTTGCTCGCGGCTCCCCCCGTCGCGGCAGCTCCGCCAGCCGTCGCCACTCCTGCAGCGCCTCCGGCCAAGAAAGCCGATCCCGCCAAGTCGGACGAAGCGCAGCGCCGCCGCGATCTGGCCCATCGGCAGCTTGAGATGGCCGACCGTCGCCGAAAGATGCTCGAGCAAAGCTGGGTTGAAGCCCGCGAGCATACGGCTTCCATATACGAGCGCTGCGCCCCTGGCGTGAAGGCCGCCTTCCGCGACACCGTGGCCGCCACGCGCAAGAGCACGGTCCGCGTTCTGGCCGACGGCAAGCAGGTGGCGCTCGGCGCGGTCGTGCGGGCGGACGGTCTGGTGGTCACCAAGAAGAGCGAGCTGCGAGGCAAGCTGCAGTGCGAACTCAGCGACGGCCGTCGCGTGGATGCCGAGACCGCGGCCACCGACGATCTCAACGATTTGGCCCTGCTGCGACTCCCGGCTAAAGACCTGACGCCGGTGGTTTGGATTTCGGATTCAAAGCTTCCTGAATCACAGGTGGCGGTCGGCAGTTGGCTGGCCACCTGCGGCGTGGGGACCGATCCGGTGGCGGTGGGCGTGGTGAGCGTCACGGCTCGCGCGATCAGCCCGCCGCGCGGCGTGCTGGGCGTGCTGCTGGCCGACGACGGCGCCGGGGCACGAGTCGATGAAGTTCTTCCCGGCAGCGCCGCGGCCGAAGCCGGTTTGCAATCGGGGGACGTCATTGTCGAACTCAACGGCCAAAAAGTGGCGCATCGCGAAGAGATGGTTTCGCGGCTGAGCAAGATGCAGGCGGGAGACAAGGTGCGGCTGAAGATCGCCCGCGATAGCGAGCGGCTGGATCGGGCCGCCACGCTCGGCACGATGGACATGGGTGGGCTGCGGACCGACCGCTTCCAGATGATGAACCTGATGGGCGGCCCGCTCAGCCAGCGACGGGCTGGCTTCACCGCCGCCATTCAGCACGACACGGTCCTGCTGCCGCAGGATTGCGGCGGACCGGTGGTGGACATCGACGGCCATGTGGTGGGGCTGAACATCGCCCGCGCCGGCCGCGTCGATAGCTATGCCCTACCGGCCGCCGTGGTGAAGAAGCTGGTCGACAAGCAGCCCGCGGCGAAGAGTTCGCAGGCCGTGTCGCACAAGGCGGGCGTGCAGTAGGCCCAAGGGCGGGCGAATGTCTAAGCCCGTAGCGTGGGTGCTTGCACCCACGAAACATCGGCGGCCAAATGTCGAATGTCTAAGCTCTAATGACGAATGGCGGAGCTGCGCACGCTTTTCTTCGTCATTCGTGCTTAGACATTCGTCATTGCACTGCCTCGTGGGTGCAAGCACCCACGCTACTTAGGGTGCCACCGCCTTGAAGAAGTTCCGCACCGGCTGGCCGGGGTAGTACACCTTGGCCCGCACAAAACCCACTGGGGCCGCATAACGGACCGGGTACGCGGGTGCTCCATAGACCGGCGCTCCATAAACGGGCGCCGGCGGCGAGTACACAGTCACCGGCGGACCATTGACCACCGGCGAATACGTGGTGACAGGCGTCGGGGTGTACGTGGGGACCGGAGCGTACGTCGGCGGCGCCGGTTGTTCGATGACCGGTGAATACGCATTCACAGGAGCCGCGGGATACGTCACCTGCGGGGCCGGAGCGACCACCGCGGGGCGCCAAGCGTTGACCACCGGAGCGGGTTGCACCATGACGGGAGCGGGCTGCACCACGACCGGGCGACGAACGATCACCGGCGAATACGTGGTGATCACGGGGCTGTACGTTGTCACTGGCGCGGGTGCGATCGGCATGTACGTCGCCGCGGGGACCGCGGGCGGACACGTTGGACATGGCGACGCAACGGGGGCCGGATAATACGCAGGGGGCGGAGCCGCCGGGGCCGGCGCGTAAGTTCCCCAACCGGCGTTGGGCACGCCCGACTGCTCACCCGTGATGTAGTTGCCCGAGGCCATTGCCACGGCCGAAGTTCCCAACAGCCAGAGGCCCGTAAGTGATGTGGTCAGTAGACGTTTCATATGACACCTCGTGCGTGGGAATGGTCGCGAAATTATTGTGGTGATTTGTTTGGTGCTGCTTGGTTGTAATTTCTAAACGTGTGCGTCTTAAAGTGTAGGTTCCAATTAGCGCGCCGCGACCAGGTCCGCGCAAAGCCCAACTCAAATGTAGCTTTGTGCATGTCACTGGGCAACAAAATATTTTGTGCCGCTTTTGATATGGCCCGACTCGGCCTGAATTTGGCCCGAATTCAAACCGGACAGCAGCGTCGGGACAGAGCGTGATAGCAGCGGTGCATCCCGGCGTAGCGCCACTCCGGCGGCTGGACGCTGCGCTGCGACAATGTCTCCCGAGCCGCCAACGTCCGCGGCGATTCAACCGGCACAATCGCTACCACTTCACATTCTCAATCAACACCAATTAAATCAACGGAGCGGCCTGCCAATCGCACCTGGCGAATCGTTGCAAATTTTTGGCGTTTTCAGCGCATTGTTTTGCGTTTTTATGGCGATTCTTTGCGTTATTATCGCGTTTTTTTGCATTCTTTTGCGTGGTTTTGCATCAACGACTAATGCTGCGTCTGCCTCCTCTTCGATGTAACTCGTTTCGCTCTTTGGCGTTGCTCGCTGCGCACGACGATGGAGTGCCATGCAAAAAGTCGATCGCGGGCGATTTTTTGTTCGTTCGCATCCAAGCACCTTAGTCCCTTCGTCCGCGGCAGCGACCTGTTGCCGCGCGAGCGTGCGCAATGAGTTACCCCAATTGCGCGCGCCCCAATCACGCGCGCCACGAGGCGCAACGCCACGGTGTGATACTGAACGCATTTATACATCAATCGCGCGAAATTTCAACCGCCGTTTTTGGCCACTCGACTTTGGCCACTCGGCGGCGAGTAGGTTCCGCCTGCCGGGCGGTACCTGGCGCCATAAACAGGCGTGCCACATCAACAACTCGCGGCTCGCAGCGCCTGGGGCGCTCTTAAACGGGCTCGCGTTTCGCTGGAGCTAGCACCTGCATCATTGTTGGCAAGCGAGTGGGGCAGAACGGAAAGCGATGCCCCCTCGCTTGCGCGTCGGGCTGGTGAGGCAAACTGTGCGGCGCGGCGAAACTCTGCCGGCAAGGCAAGCGGCAACAATGAATCGGCGCGTAGCGAGCAACGGTTCGCAACTCATCTCATTTGCACGCCATCCACGCCGCACCCCCAAAATAGCAGGGTATAATTGCGTGGATATTGCGCCCGTGCAAATGGATGTTGCTGCGCTCGTGCGGCCTGGGAACGGAATCGACCATGCGTGCCGCCGCGTCTCTTTCTCCCTCGCTGTGCCGCCTGTTGGTGTTGCTCCTGTGCACCTTGGCTGGCGGCTGCTGTGCCCATTACCAGCGCTGCTGCGTGCCAAAGAATCTGCTGGTGCCTGAGGCCACAATCGACTTAAGCTCGACCAGCGATCATGACGCGACTGCCGAGCGGGACGCTCTGGCCGCATCGCTGGCCCGCATCAAAGCCGCCGGCCCCGAGCCGGTCGAGGGGGCGAGAAAGTACAACGTGCTGGCCCTCTCCGGCGGCGGCAGCTACGGCGCATACACGGCCGGAGTGATCAACGGCTGGACCGCCAGCGGCCAGCGTCCCTCGCTCGATATCGTCAGCGGCGTGAGCACAGGCGCCCTGATCGCCACCTATGCCTTCCTCGGCCCAGAGTACGATCACTGCCTCCGCGAGTTCTACACCACCACGACCAAGGACGACATCTACCGCATGCGGGCCAAGCCGGCGGTGCTGTGGTCCGATTCGGCCGCGTCGTCGGAGCCGCTCAAGCAATTAATTGAACAGCGTGTTACGCCGAAGTTGCTTAGTGCCGTGGCCCAGGCGCATGCCCAGGGGCGGCGGCTGTATGTGGGCACGACGAACCTCGACACCGGCCGGCTGGTGATCTGGGACATGGGCGCGGTCGCGTCGGGGAGCCAGGGAGACGCGCTGGGGCTGTATCGCAAGATCATTCTGGCGTCGGCGTCGGTGCCCGGCTTTTTTCCGCCGGTCAGCATCGACGTGACCGTCAACGGCCGGCAGTACACCGAGATGCATGCCGACGGCGGCACGACAGCCCAGGTGTTCTTTCGGGCGTCGATGCTCGATCTGGAGCCCGCGCAGTTCGCCGGCGGACGCCGGACGCTCGCGGGTTCGCGAGTATACATCATCGTCGCCGGCAAATCGTTTCCCGATCCGAAATGCGTCAACGACAAGGCGCTGAAGATCGCCGCCAGCGCGCTGGGCGCGTTGACCTATGCTCAAACGCGTAACGACCTGGTGCGCATCTACACGTTGACGCTGCTGACCGGCATGGATTTTCGCCTGGCGACGATCCCCCAGGAGATGCCAATCGACCCCGACAGCCTGTCGTTTGAACGAGGCGAAATGCAACGGCTGTATCAACGCGGATATCAAATGGCCTCGGCATCGCAAGTGTGGGCCGACGTGCCGCCAGTGCTGGACGCGTCGCAGCAAAGCATTCCGCGGGCGGGGACGAAATTCCTGGTGCCGACCGAGGCGGCGCTGGAGACGGGCTATCCAAACAACCTATCGTATTTGCCCCGATGACCTCCTTGAAAAATCGTTACAAGCGCCGCGTCTAAGTTGCCAAGTTGTTCATTCGTAACGCTGAGAGGGACCAAATACTCAGCGATGCCATCCAAATCGGCCGCCACGGCGGGCGATAGTGAAAGCCGTAGCTGTTCCTGCGACAACTCGACGGCTATCTCGCGTGTGTTGCAGCATTTTTGGTCGAGGACCATGACCTGGACCAACTCATCAGGCAGACATCGCGAAAGTGACAAACAGTATTTCGTTTCGTCATCCTCGCAATAGACGTACGCCATCTTGAATTCGTTATACACAGGATCCTGCGTTCCGTCCGACGTATGGAGTTTCCGTGTGTAAATCACCATTGTGGTCTTCGTCGCAATTTGGCAACAGATGGACAACATTCAGTCTGAACAGCCTGAATCTAGGTCCGCCAATTCGACATGTCAATCGTTTGACGTGTTTCCAGCTCGCAATCGCGGATCACGATTGACAACGCCATATTCGCCCACGAAACTGCTGCCATGCGGAAACTAACGGAATCCTTGAGGAGAAACCCATGAAGTACATGATCAGTTGGTTCGAACGCTCGCAAGGCTCGCCCATGGAGTACGAGAATGCCCAAAAGCGGATCCTGGAAGTGTTCGGCCAGTGGAAGGCGCCGGCCGATTTCAAGATCGAAATGTTTGTGGTCCGCGTGGGCGAGTGGGGCGGGCACATGCTCGTGGATTGCGACGATCCAACGACGGTTCACCGCATGTGCTCGACGTTTCCTGCATTTGTGTTTCAGGCCCGCCCCGTGATTGCCATCGAAGACGCCGTGCGGGTCGAACTTGAAGCAATCGCCTGGCGCGACGGACTGAAGCGAAACTGATTGCCGATGGATGTTGGTTTGCGGCTCTGTTTGAAAACATCAGCCGGCACGCGCTAGCGTACGGTTTCATCTGGTAAGATGCCCATTAGCCGATTTTCCGTCGGCCAGTTCGCCCAACCCTTCACGGAGCGACGCCATGGAAATTCATCGCAGCGGATCCCACCCTTCCGGCAAGGGGCCGGAGGATTATTTTACCGGCCCGGTGCGGATCGATCCGCTGTTCGATGCGCCGGCGCCGGCGCGCGTGTTTGGCGCCTGCGTCACGTTCGAGCCGGGTTCTCGCACCGCATGGCATACGCATCCGCTGGGCCAGACTTTGATTGTCACGGCCGGCTGCGGCTGGGCGCAGCGCTGGGAAGGGCCGGTGGAGGAAATTCGGCCCGGAGATGTGATCTGGTTTCCTCCTGGTGAAAATCACTGGCACGGCGCCACCGCCACCACGGCCATGACCCACATCGCGATTGTGGAAAAGGCCGACGGCAAAACCGCCGACTGGCTGGAGCAGGTCACCAACGCACAATACCTGGGCCATGTGGCCCAACCAGCAGACCAACATATCGCAAGCTGATAGGAGCACCGGACGATGTACAAGACGAAGGCCTACTCCGCGGCCAGCGCCACTTCGCCGCTGGCCTCCGCGACGATTCCGCGGCGCGATCCGACGGACCGCGACGTGCAGATCGAAATCCTGTTCTGCGGCATCTGCCACTCCGATCTCCATTCGGTCCGCAACGAATGGAGCAGCTTCATTCCCACGGTGTATCCGATTGTGCCGGGGCACGAGATCGTCGGGCGCGTCACCCAGGTCGGCTCGGCGGTGACCAAATACAAGCCGGGGGATCTGGCGGCGGTGGGCTGCATGGTCGACTCGGACGGCACCTGCACGCAGTGCCAGGCCGGGCTGGAGCAGTTCTGTAAGAACACGACGTTCACGTTCAACTCGGCGGACAAGCACCTCGGCGGCGTAACGTACGGCGGCTACTCGGACAGCATCGTGGTCGACGAGCGGTTCGTGCTGCGCGTCCCCGCCAATCTCAATCTGGCCGGTGCGGCGCCGCTGCTCTGCGCGGGCATCACAACGTACTCCCCCATGCGGCACTGGGGAGTGACCAAGGGGAAGAAGGTGGGCGTCGTCGGGCTCGGCGGGCTCGGGCACATGGGGGTGAAGTTCGCTCATGCGTTCGGAGCCCACACCGTGGTCTTTACCACCACGCCAGCGAAGAAAGAAGACGCGCTGCGCTTGGGGGCCGATGAAGTCGTCGTCTCCCGCAACGCCGCTGAGATGCAAAAACACGCGGGCAGCTTCGACTTCATCCTCGACGCCGTCTCGGCGGACCACGATATCAACGCATATCTGAATCTGCTCGCCCGCGACGGCAATCTGACGCTGGTCGGCGCACCCTCAAAACCCCTGGGCGTGGCCGCGTTCGCGCTGCTCGCCGGGCGGCGGAGTCTTTCCGGGTCGAACATCGGAGGCATCGCCGAGACGCAGGAGATGCTCGATTTCTGCGGCGCGCACAACATCACCGCCGACGTTGAAGTGATCCCCATCCAGAAGGCCAACGAAGCGTACGAGCGACTGCTGAAGTCCGATGTGAAATACCGCTTCTCCATCGACATGGCGTCGCTCAAGGCGGGATGACCGATAGGCCGAATCAACAGCGCCGTGTGTCCAAGGAGAAAACCATGCAAAAGCGCAAGCTTGGAAACAGCGGCCTGGAAGTCTCGGCCCTCGGGCTGGGCTGCATGGGCATGAGCTTTTCCTACGGTCCGCCCAAGGACAAGCAGGAGATGACGGCCCTGCTGCACGCGGCCGTGGAGCGCGGCGTGACGTTCTTCGACACCGCCGAAGTGTACGGCCCGTACTTGAACGAAGAACTCGTGGGCGAGGCCCTGGCACCGTTTCGCAAGCAAGTGGTGATCGCCACGAAGTTCGGCTTCGACGTCAGCGGCGGCGACCATCGCCCGGGCGCCGCGGGCCTGAACAGCCGGCCAGAGCATATCAAGCAGGCGGTCGAGGGCTCGCTGACGCGGCTGAGGGTCGAGAAAATCGACTTGCTCTACCAGCATCGTGTGGACCCGGAGGTGCCAATTGAAGACGTCACCGGCGCGGTCAAGGAGTTGATCCAACAGGGGAAGGTCAAGCACTTCGGACTCTCCGAAGCGGGTGTGCAGACGATCCGCCGCGCGCACGCGGTGCAGCCCCTCGCGGCGCTGCAGAGCGAATATTCTCTGTGGACGCGAACTCCTGAGAAGGAAGTGATCCCGACGCTCGAAGAACTCGGCATTGGCTTCGTGCCATTCAGCCCGCTGGGCAAGGGCTTTCTCACCGGTGCGATGAACGAAAACACGAAGCTCAATAGCACCGACTTCCGCAGCACGCTACCGCGATTCACACCCGAGGCGATGAAGGCGAACCAGTCGCTGATTGAACTGCTCGGCAGCATCGCACAGCGGAAGCAGGCGACGCCCGCCCAGATTGCGCTCGCCTGGCTGCTGGCCCAAAAACCGTGGATCGTGCCGATCCCGGGTACTACAAAGCTGCATCGTCTGGACGAGAACATCGGAGCATTGGAAGTTGCGCTGACGGCCGATGACCTTCGTGAGATCGACTCGGCGGCAGCGGAGATCACCGTGCATGGGGCCCGGTATCCTGAACGGCTGGAGCAAATGACGGGGCGCTGATCGTTTGATTGCCACCTCCGCCGCACGTTCCCAGTCGCTTGCGTTTTCGCTACAATCGCCGCTGTGAAAATCTGCTTGTTCGATATCGACGGCACTCTGATCAGCTCCGGCGGCGCGGGCCGGGCGGCGTTTTATGCCGCGCTGGAGGCGGAGTTCGACCGGCCGGCGCCGCATCGGGAGATCGCCTTCAGCGGCCGGACCGATCGGGCCATTCTCAGCGACCTGTTCGCGCGGCACGACGTGGAGCATAGCGAAGAGAATATCCGCCGGTTCTTTCCCACCTACCTGAAGGTCCTGCCGCAGATGCTCTCCAGCCGCGGCGGCGTGGTGCTGCCGGGAGTGGAGTCGTTGGTCGCCGATCTGGCTGGCCGGCCAGACGTGGAGCTGGGTTTGCTGACCGGCAACATTCAGGCCGGCGCGAAGGCCAAGCTGGGGCATTACGGCCTGTTCGACTACTTCCGCTTTGGCGGCTTTGGCGACCAGCACTTCTCCCGCGATCTGGTGGCGGCCGACGCCCTGGCCGCTGCCCGCGCGGCGCTCGGCCGCGACGTTGACCCCCGCCAGGTTTGGGTGATCGGCGACACGCCGCTGGATGTGTCGTGCGCCCGCTCGATCGGTGCCCACGCCGTGGCCGTGGCCACCGGAATCCACACCCTGGCCGAACTGGCCGCTACCGGACCCGACCTGCTGCTGGCCGACCTGGGCGACGCGGAACCGCTGCTGCAGGCCCTGAATGGCTAAATCCCAATGACCAAATTCCAATCTCCAATAACCCTGGCGCAACGCCCTATTGGTCATTGGTCATTAGGTAGTTTTCTCCCCCTTCGGGGGTATCACCCCTCGTTCGGCCAATTAGAATAGGACACGTCAGCGCGACCCCCCGCGGGGCGGGTCGCCAGGGTAGCCTCCGGTTTCCAAGCGGGTTCACCGCCGTGCCAATCGTCACTCAATGCCCCAGCTGTGGCAAGCGGCTGAAGGCGCCTGAAGACCGCGTGGGTCGGCAGGCCACATGCCCTCAGTGCAAGGCCGACTTCACGATCGCCGCGGTCGACGGGGGCGCTCCCGTTAGCACAGCTCCCAGCAACACCGGCGCCCCGGACGGCGAAGTGCCGATGCCAGTGCTCAAGTCGGCCGCCGCGGAGCCGCGCGTCGCCAGCACGCCGGCGCCGGTCCCCGTGTCGCCAGTTACTTCGCCGGCGCCGAAGGTCTCCGCCCCCGCTCCCTCGGTGCCCAATCCCGCTACGCCCGTCGCATCAACGTCCGCTGCATCTACTTCCAATGCCAAGCAGTCGGGCCGCGACGAGTGGCATGTGCAAACGTCCGAAGGGACGCGCTACGGTCCCGTCACCAGGGCCGAGCTGGACGTCTGGCTAGCCGAAGACCGGCTCGACGCCGAATGCCAGTTGCTCAAGGAAGGCTGGGATCAGTGGAAGTGGGCGGAAGAAGTCTTTCCGCAGCTCAAGTCCGCGGGTGCGGCGGCTTCGTCGGAGAAGGACGAAGATCCGTTTCCGGTGATCGCAGACGAAGGTGTCGCCGCTAAACGGGGCGCGCCTCGACTCAAAGCGGCCGGAGCGCCGGCAATAGGCGTCAGGGCGGACAATCCGTTTGCCGCGACAGATTCCGGCGATCCAGCGCAGCGCGTCAAACATCGCCGGCCGATATCGTCAATTCCGGTGCCAGATTATGTGTGGCTCAAATTTCTCGGCGGGGTGTTTACCGTGATTGGCCTGATCGTCATTGGCCTGGCCGCACTTGCCACCGTCATTATGTTGATTTTGGCTGCGGTTGGTTCTGCACAGTCTTCGCGCGCGGGGGACGCGATCGGGGGATTTGTGGGCATGATGTTCTTCAACGTCATGATGTTCGGCATGGCTTTTTTGACAGGCGCTTTTTACCTCGCCATTGGTCAAGCACTGTATGCCTTCCGCGACATGGCGCAGAATAGCTGGAAGGCCGTGGCGCTGCTCGACAAAGATTGAGAGCAGCCGGACTGAGAGCAGCCCGATTGAAGGCAGCCCCGTTGTAAGCTTGCGACATCACCCCAGCGGCGTCGCGGAGCGGCGCAGCGGTAGGCCGATCGTGGCCGGCATGCGCCGATGCTCGTCCGCCGCACGCCGGTAGCAGCCCAGGATATCGCTGCGGGTTACCATCCCCACCACTTCGGTCGGCTTGGCCCGCGAGACGACCGGCAGCCGGCCGATGCGATGATTGGCCATGTGGTCGGCCGCTTGTCGTACAGTGCAGTCGTCGTACACAAACTTCGGCGAACGGCCGATCAAATCGGCGATGCGAGACTGCTCGGGCGTCGTCGGCCCCAAAATGTCGCGCCGCGTGAGCACGCCCACAAGCACGCCGCTGGCGTCCAACACCGGAAAGCCCTGGTGGCTGCTTCCTTCCGCCCCTGCGGCGATCCACTGCTGCAGCTTGTCGATCGAGTCGTCGGCCCGCAGCATCACCAGCGCTTTCGTGGCGATGTCGCGGACCAGGATTCCCTCCAGGGCGTCAGCGATATAATCCGTGGGTGTGCGGATGCCGCGACGGGCGATTTTCTCCGTCATGATCGAGTTCCGCATCAGCAGGCACGACACGACATACGCCATGGTGCAACCGGCCAGCAGCGGCAGCAGCCCCAGCGGCTGTTGCGTTACTTCAAATGCCATCACTGCCGACGCCAGCATCGCCCGCGACGCGCCGGCAAAGATGGCGGCCATGCCCACCAGCGCCGCGACGCGCACATCGACGCCGCAATGCGGCAACAACCACAGCGCCCCCGCGCCGCACACCGCCCCCATGCCGCCGCCGATCGTGAACAGCGGCGCCATCGTTCCCCCGGAAGTGCCGCTCCCCAACGACACGGACCACGACACGAACTTAAGCAGGCACAGCACCAGCACCGCCTGCGTTGCCAGGCTGCCGGAGAGGATCGCCGTGATGTTGTAGTAGCCGACCCCCAGCGTGTTGGGGCAGAAGTAGCCGACCACGCCCACCATTACCGCCCCCAGCGCCGGCCACCACATCCAGTGGATCGGGAGCCGCTCGAACGCGTCTTCGATGAAGTACACCAGCCGCGTGACAACCGCGGCCAGCACCCCCATCAGGCAGCCCAGCACCGCATAAAACGCTAGGGCCGAAAGCGTCGGGGCCGCAATTCCAGGCATGGGAAATGCCGGCAGACTGTTTCCATCGATCGCGTAGCGCAAACAAGTGGCCGTCGCCGCCGCGAGCGCCACGGGCACAATCGAGCGAGCCCGATATTCAAACAGCAGCAACTCGACCGCCAGCAGCACCGCCGCGATCGGGCAGCCAAACGTGGCCGCCATGCCGGCCGCGGCGCCGGCGGCCAGCAGCGTCTTGCGCTCCGCCGCGCTGACGCTGAGAATCTGTCCGACGAACGACCCGAGCGCACCGCCCGTGGCGATAATCGGTCCTTCGGCGCCAAACGGCCCGCCGGTGCCAATGGAGATCGCGGCCGACAGCGGCTTGAGAAATGTGAGCTTCGCGGGGATGCGGCTTTGATTCGCCAACACCTGCTCCATCGCCTCGGGGATGCCATGCCCTCGAATCGCTTTCGAGCCATAGCGGGCCATGAAGCCCACGATCAGCGCCCCGACCACGGGCACCGCCACCACCCAGCCTCCCAGGTGGTTCCCGGCCGGCGGCACATTCTCCAGCGAGAAGCGCTGGTAGAAGCTGAGGTTCGTAACCAGAGCGATCAAGCGGATGAGCACCACGGAGGCGACCGCGCCGCATAGTCCCAGCACGATGGCGACTGCCGAGAGCCGCAGCATCCGGCCATCGATCAGCGCCGGTTCGGCCGGCACTTGCGCCGCTTCGGCCACCAAGTCGAGCGCGGGTGAGATGGTTAAGCCGGCGGTAGTCGCCGATTCGGAAGGATGCTCGGGGCGATCGTCGTTGTTCATGGCGGCTCCTGATAATACGAGCGCGGTCGATTCTTCACGGTGGGCGGCGGGGCGCGCGCTGGCGCGCCGGCAGTCGTCGAGGGAAGTTAGCGCTAGGTGGGGGAAGGATGGTGCGGTGGGTCGCTCCATTCATTAACTACTACTCAAGCCCGCTTGGGGTCAAGACCACCGATAGGCCATTCCATCGGAAACCGGCCGATACTGCGGAAAATTTACCCATAATTTGTCGCTGTCTTAGCCCCGGGCGAGCCGCCCGGGGTTGGCTCCGCGCAAGGGAAATGCATTCAAACGGATCATGGGCGAAGAATAGCGTGACGTGGACCCCGGGCCATTGGCCCGGGGCTAAGACGGCGGTGGAAGTGCTGTGCGTTACTTCCGCCGCACCTTGGCCGCGGTCACTTGATTGGCCAGTGGCTGGCCTGCCGCAAACTCGTCGATGTTGGCGAGCGTGGTCTGGGCGATGGCCGAGAGCGCCTCGCGCGTGAAGAACGCCTGGTGGCCGGTGACGATCACGTTGGGGAACGTCAGCAGCCGGGCGAATACGTCGTCCTGGATGACGCGTTCGGAAAGGTCTTGAAAGAACAGGCCTTCTTCTTCCTCGTAGACATCAATTCCCAAAGCGCCCACTTGGCCCGACTTCAGCCCCTCGATCACCGCCCTGGTGTCGACGATCCCGCCCCGGCTGGTGTTGATCAGCATCACGCCCGGCTTCATCTGCGAGATGGCGGCGGCGCCGATGAGATGAAACGTCTCGGGCAGCAGCGGACTGTGCAGGGTGATGATGTCGCATTGGGCATACAACTCGGCCAGCGGGACGTAGCTGGCGCCCAGCCGCGTTAGTTCGGGATTAACCGTCGGATCGCTCGCCAGCAACCGGCAGCCGAAGCCGGAAAGAATCTGCGCCACGACCGCGCCGATCCGCCCGGTGCCGATGATCCCAATTGTGCGGCCGCGGAGGTCAAAGCCCAGCAGGCCCTCCAGCGACAGATTGCCGTCGCGCACGCGCGAATACGCTCGCTGCAGGTGGCGGTTCAGCGCCAGCATCAACATCACCGTGTGCTCGGCCACCGCGTAAGGAGAATACGCCGGCACGCGCACGACGGCGATCCCCAGCCGATCGGCCGCCAGCAGATCAACGTGATTGAACCCGGCCGACCGCAGTGCCAGGAGTTTCAGCCCTGAGGCGGCCAGCGTTTCCAGCACCGCCGCATTGAGCGAATCATTCACAAACCCGCAGACGCACGGAAAGCCGACCGCCAGCGAGGCGGTCTGCTCCGTCAGCCGCGGCTCCAGATACGTGATCGGGTGGCGGCGCTGCGGATCGGCCGCGTCGAAGAATTCGCGATCGTATGATTTCGTGCTGAAGAATGCGATGTTCACGGGGCGCGGTCCTTCGTTGGTGTCGGCGACGGAGTTTTTCCCGCCGGCTGATTTGCTGGGGATTCCGCGGTCAGCCAATCGAGGGTGAATCGCGCGAATATGATTTTCCGATAATTGTCCCCTTCATACAGGCAACCGATTGTGCCGTCCGGCAGGCTGGCCAGACACGAATAGGCAAACGACCCCGGCTCCAGCACGCGGGCGACCGGCCAGGTGCGCCCTTCGTCGTAGCTCAGCCGCACGGTGCCGCGCAGGCGGTGCTGAGCATCGGCCGGGTTGGAGAACAACAGCCGGCTTCGTTCGCCGGCCACTGCTTTTTCGGGCAACTCCCCGTAGCGAATCGTGCTCCCCATGCAGCGCGGGTCGATCAGTTCATCGACCGATTCAAGCTTCGACCATGTCTGGCCGCCGTCGCGGCTGACGGCAGTTTTGCGTCGTCCAGCCTTCGGCTCAGCGCGGGCGTTGAGCCGGATCGAACCATCGGCCAGCTCGACCATTTGCACTTCGTTGGCATGCCCCCGGCCATCCTCGGGTGCAATGTCGCCATAGCGCCAAGTTTTTCCACCGTCATCGCTCAACACGGCGTACACGCGCCAGTCGCCGGTCGGTCCCTGGTTAAACGGCATCACGATCCGGCCGCGATGCTCCCCCCGCTGCAACTGGATGCCAATGCCCGGGCCGCTGGCGACGCTGGTGACTTTCGTGGGGCGTTTGACTGATGCCGTAATCTCGCGCGGGGCCGACCACGTCAGCCCGTCGTCGTCGCTCTGTTGCAGCAGCGTGCGGCAGATTTTATTTCCATCGAGCCCCGCCACGACTTTGGCCTCACCCGTGTGGGCCGGATAGCGCTGGTACATCAGCAAGATCCGCCCACTGGGTCGAACGACCACCAGCAGCGGATTGTTCAATGAGTTGTCGCCATCCTCGGCAACAACAATCAGCGGCCCCCAGGTCCGGCCGCCGTCGGTGCTGCGCTTCAGCACCAGATCGTTCTCGGCAATATCCTTCAGCCGTGCCCGTCCTTCGGCCATGGCGAGCAATGTTCCCTTGGTGGTGACTA
>JAIOQB010000059.1 GCA_021413585.1 Planctomycetia bacterium | reverse complement strand
CACCCGAGATGACGGACGAAGAGCAGGAAGCCGTCGTGTCGGCGGTGTGGGAGTTCTTCCACGCAGCAACCTCTGCCGCTCCATCCACCACGGCCGCCGCCCACAGCCCGATCCCGGCGCCGACGTTCCTCAAAGGCCCTTCGGTTCAGCAGCCAAATCAGCAGCGGGTTTGATTCCAACGGATTTGGAACCACAGAGGCACAGAGAAGGAAACGAGAGAGTCTGTGCGACCTTTGACCTTCTCCAAGAATAGCCAGAAACTTTATTTCTTCGCGTCCTTCGCGTCCTTCTGTTCAAAGACTTTTTTTATTGAACAGAAGGTCGCGAAGGACGCGAAGGAAAGGAAAGAGGTTTTTTGTTGAAGGTTGTTCACGTTTTCGATGTGAAGTAGGGCATTGAGAGAAGTCCACCGGTGACTTTCCCTGTTGTCGATCGCAAATCGACAATCGCACATCGCAAATCACGCCTTCTGCCCCGGCTTGCCGTGCATGTTGCGCAGCCGCTCCATCACTTCTTCCTGCGGCAGATCGGGGCGGTTCGACCGCCACACTTCGTTTTCCGACGGCGGCGCGGGCGCGGCGGCGGCCGGGTCAGTAGCTGGGGCCTGCGCCGCCAGCGGCCGAGCGCTCAAGAAAATCGTCAACACCAGCACGAGGCCGGCGGCGGCTGCGATTTGCGATTTGCGATTTGCGATTTGCGATTGGCTCATGAACACGTCAACCCTTGTCTGCCTGTGCCAACGGAGAAACGCTGCTACTGCCAATCTCACCATTCTAGTCATCCACCAACAACAAATGAACCTCCCGCTACGCCCCCTTTCCTTCCTTCACTTCTTCGCGTCCTTCACGACCTTCTGTTCAAAATGACATTCTGATGTTGAACAGAAGATCGCGAAGCGCGCAAAGAAAAACAGCTTCTCCGTGCCTCTGTGTCTCGGTGGGGAAAAATGCCCGAGGCCGCCGTTGACCTAAAAGAACCGCTCCAGTGGTGCCGCCAGGCGGCGGAATTGGGCGGTCGGCATTGCGACCGTTCCCCACGCCTCCGACAGCGGCCTCGCGTGGCGGGCGTAGTCGCATAGCCGGATGCCGACGAAGCCGTACCAGCGGCCCCGAAAATCAAACAACTGCTCGCGCGGCAGCGGCGCTCGATCCCCCACCAGCCGATAGGCAAACACGAACAGCGAGCCGAACTGCTCGCCGAAGAGCTGTTCCCACCGCACCAGGCTGTGCAGATCGTCGCGCGTCGACCAGTTCTTCCAATACTGCCGCTGCCGGCCGCCAGGGAACAAGCGTCCTTTGACATCCACCAGCCAGGAGGTCGGTTGGTTGGCCGGCGGCGCGGCGCAGCCGTATGAGTCGAACTCGGCCAGGCCGCCGCCACCGCGGGAATCACCGCTGCGCGAATCGCCACTGGGAGAAACGATAAAATCGAGGCTCTTGAGCGACGAGTCCCCCAGCAAGCTGCGGCGCGACTCATCGACGGCCACATACGGCACCTGCCGCTGGCGCAGATACGCCTCGAAGGCCGCTTCGTAGTGGTTGTCTCGATTGGCCATGGTTGCGGAAGCTGTCGGCCATCGGCTATCGGCTGTCAGCTTTTAGTGAGGGCGCGTCGCTACTGAATGGGCTGCCGGTATTCTACCGCGAAGTGGGGGGCTGGGGCAGAGTGAAAACTGACCGTCCCTACGCTAAGAGGCCCTATAAAGCTGATAGCTGACAGCCGATAGCCGACAGCCCCTTCCTTCACCGCTTCTCAACCGGCACATATCGCCGCTGCGTGGCGCCGGTGTAGATCTGCCGGGGACGCTGGATCCGTGTGGCCGTCGCTTCGTGCATTTCCATCCAATGGGCGATCCAGCCGGGGAGTCGACCCATGGCAAACAGCACGGTGAACATCCCCACGGGAATGCCCAAGGCTCGATACACGACGCCCGAGTAGAAGTCCACGTTCGGATAGAGCTTCCGCTCGACGAAGTACGGGTCGCTCAGTGCGACTTGCTCCAACTCCTGGGCAATATCGAAGATCGGATCCTTGCGGTCCATCTTGGCCAGCAGCCGGTCGCAGGTGGCGCGGATGATCTTGGCCCGCGGATCGTAGTTCTTGTAGACGCGGTGGCCAAAGCCCATCAGGCGGAAACCGCTGTCGCGGTTCTTGGCCATGTCGACATACTTGCCGATCTGGCCGCCGTCCGCTTTGATCCGCTCCAGCATTGATCCGCTCCAGCATCTCGACGCACGCCTGGTTGGCCCCCCCGTGCAGCGGCCCCCACAGGGCGCAGATACCGGCCGAGATCGAAGCAAACAGGTTGGCATCCGCCGAACCCACCATACGGACTGTCGACGTGCTGCAATTCTGCTCGTGATCCGCATGCACGATCAACAGCAGGTTCAGCGCCTCGACAAAGTCGGGGTCGATCACGTACGGCTCGGTCGGCACGGCGAACATCATCTGTAAAAAGTTCGCGCAGTACGAAAGATCATTGCGCGGATAGACGAACGGTTGGCCCACCGACTTCTTGTGGCTGAACGCCGCGATTGTCGGCAACTTAGCCATCAACCGATAGAGCGAGATGTTCACCTGGCTCGGGTCGTGCGGGTCGAGCGAGTCCTGATAGAACGTCGAAAGCGCTCCGACGACCGAACCGAGGATCGCCATCGGATGGGCGTCGCGCGGAAAGCCGCTGTAGAACGACTTGATGTCTTCGTGCAGCATCGTGTGCTGCCGCAATCCTTGGCGAAAATTGTGCAACTGCTCGGGATTGGGCAGCTCGCCGTAGATCAGCAGGTAGCTCGTCTCAACAAAGTCCGAGTGCTCGGCCAATTCCTCGACGGGATAGCCCCGATAGCGCAAGATCCCTTCCTCGCCGTCGAGATACGTCACGGCGCTGGTGGTGGTGCCGGTGTTGACATAGCCTTCGTCGAGCGTGATGCAGCCGGTCATCGTCCGGAGCTT
>JAIOQB010000506.1 GCA_021413585.1 Planctomycetia bacterium | reverse complement strand
TTAGGGGTTAGGGGTTAGGGGTTAGGGGTT
Source organism: Planctomycetia bacterium (assembly GCA_021413585.1). Taxonomy (GTDB): domain Bacteria; phylum Planctomycetota; class Planctomycetia; order Pirellulales; family UBA7805; genus JAIOPX01. The sequence continues at coordinate 11,500 of JAIOQB010000506.1, read as the reverse complement.
AGGGGTTAGGGGTTAGGGGTTAGGGGTTGGGGGTTAGGGGTTAGGGGTTGGGGGTTGGGGGTTGGGGGTTGGGGGTTGGGGGTTGGGGGTTGGGGGTTAGAACCAGGATTTGTGACGGGCAATGATTTTTTCTTCCAGCCCTTTTCCCTACTCCCTAACCCCCAACCCCTAGCCCCTAATCTGGCCGCTGCCATAGACGACATACTTGTAGCTGGTCAATTCCTTCAGTCCACACGGCCCACGGGCGTGAAACTTGTCGGTGCTGATGCCGATCTCGGCACCCAGGCCAAACTCGAATCCGTCGTTGAACCGCGTGCTGGCGTTGATCATCACGGCCGAGCTATCGACCCGGGCGGCAAACTGCCGCGCCGCCTCAAGGCTCTTGGTCACAATCGCCTCGGTATGTTGTGAGCTGTAGGCTGCGATATGCTCGATCGCCTCATCCAAGGATCCGACCACTTTGACGCTGATCGTCGGTCCCAGAAATTCCGTGCGATAATCCTCGTCAGTGGCTTCCACGGCCGCATCGACCAGTTCGCGTGTCCGAGCATCGCCACGCATCTCGATGCCGCGTCGCGTGAGATCCGCTCCCAACTTGGGGAGCAGTTCGCTGGCCACATCCGCATGGATCAAAAGCGACTCGGCCGCGTTGCACACACCCAGGCGGTGGCATTTACTGTTAACCACGATCCGCTGGGCCATGGCCAGATCGGCGTCGGCGTCGATATAGACATGGCAGTTGCCGCTAAAGTGCTTGATGACGGGCATCTTGGCTTCGGCCGCCACGCGCCGAATGAGGCTCTCGCCGCCGCGCGGAATGGCCAGACTGATGTACTCGCTCAGCGCCAGGAAATGTCCCACCGCGTCCCGGTCGGCCGTTTCGACAAGCTGCACCGCGTCAGCCGGCAAACCTACTTCCGCGGCCACGGCCGAGAGGATGTCGACAATGGCCCGGCTGGAATGGGCCGCCTCTTTGCCCCCACGAAGTATGACTGCATTGCCGCTCTTCACGCACAAAGCCGCCGCGTCGGCCGTCACATTCGGCCGCGATTCGTAGATAAAGAAGATCACACCCATCGGGACGCGCACTTTGAGCACTTCCAGTCCGTTGGGCCGGATGGACGATTCCATCACTTCGCCGATCGGATCGGGAAGCGCCGCGACTTGTTCCAGGCCGACAGCAATGTCATCGATCCGCTCGGTGGAGAGCCGCAGGCGGTCGATGGCCGCGCCGCTGAGTCCGAACCCCGGCGCCGCCTCCAGATCGAGCTGGTTGGCTGTCAGAATCTCCGACGCCCGTTCGCGCAGTCTTTGAGCCGAGGTGGTAAGCCAAGTATTTTTGACACCGCCCGTCACGCTCGTCAGCGCCTGTGACGCCGCCTGAGCTCGCCGGGCGACATCGACACAATACTGCTTCAAACTGGTGGAATCGGCTATGGCCATGGGATGGTGTCTGGAGGGGGATTTGGACGCGCAAGTATTGACCAATCTATATCTTAAGTCAACGTCGTTTGAGGTAAAGCCTCCTCGTGCAAGCTGTGAAATAGTCGTCTTGGGCAAGGCCCACATGCCCGTGCTGCGGTAGCTGGCAGCGTTTAGATGCGGACTTTCCTTCGCTGCTCGCCAAGCGAATACTTGGTAATGCAGAGTCTCTAAGCAGATCAGAACAATCAAAATTTCCGAGAGGTACGGCCACGATGATCGCCATGCGACGCATTTCGTTTCCCCAGGAGAGTTCTCGTCAAAGCATCCCGCCAGCCGACGTGGCGGCACATCACGATCTATTGGATGCTTACAGCCGTGCTGTGGCCGGCACGGTGGATGCCGTCGGTCCGACTGTAGTCAATATCGAGGTCTGGCGCAACGCTGGCGATGAGCGGCATGGCAGCGGGTCGGGATTTGTGTTTCAGCGTGACGGATTTATTCTGACCAACAGCCATGTTGTGCATGGAGCCGGGAAGGTGCGAGTCACGCTTTCCGATGGCTTTCAGCTTGACGCGGCGGTCATTGGCGATGATCCGGCGACCGACCTAGCTGTGCTGCGCGTGCGCAGCGCGGATCTTCCGGCGGCCGAATTAGCAGACTCGGCCGCGGTTCGCGTCGGGCAATTGGCAATTGCCATCGGCAACCCGTTCGGCTTTCAAGCCACGGTGACGGCAGGCGTCGTCAGCGCGCTGGGACGCACGTTGCGATCGACCTCCGGGCGATTGATCGAAAATGTGATCCAGACCGATGCGGCGCTGAATCCCGGCAACTCCGGCGGTCCGCTGGTCGATTCACGGGGTCGTGTAATCGGTGTGAACACGGCGATCATTCTGCCGGCGCAGGGGATCTGCTTTGCCACGGCCAGCAACACGGCCCGGTTCGTGGCGGCCGAGCTAGTCGCGCGGGGTAAGGTACGGCGGGCCTACCTAGGCGTGGCGGGACAGAACGTCCAGTTGCATCGCCGCACGATCCGCGAGCACGACCTGCTGCAAGAAGGAGGCGTGTTGGTGATGTCGGCCGATCCGGGTACGCCGGCGCAGCGGGCAGGATTGCGAGAAGGAGACGTGCTGATTGAATTGGCGGATCGGCCTGTCACCAGTGTGGACGATCTCCACCGCCTGTTGGCGCCGCAGCAGATTGGCCAGCCGTCGGAAGTGACCGTGCTACGCGAAGGGAGCCTCGTGCGGGTGGAGATCACGCCGACCGAGGCTCCCTAGTTATCGTTGCGGTCCGAACGGCGGGCTTACGGCCACACCGGCGCATAGCCGGGGAGCACCACCGGCGTGCGCAAAATCGCCCGGCGACCGATGATGGGTGTTACCACCACGGGTGCATATCCGGGGCCAACCACCGGTGAGTAACGCACCACGGGTGAGTAGGCGACGACCGGCGAGTATGTCATTACGGGCGAAAAGGTTGTGACGGGAGCGCAAGTTGTGCAAGGAGCGGGTGCAGCCACCACAGGGGAGAACGTTGTGACTGGAGCGCAGGTCGAGCAAGGAGCCGGAGCAGCTACGACGGGCGAGAACGCGGCAACCGGCGCACACGTCGAGCATGACGCAGGTGCGACGGCCGGCATGTAAGTCGTCGTTGCGGGAGCGCAAGGATTGGCCGGAGGACACGGATTTGTATAGACAGGCGCGGCGACCGGAGCCGGCGCGCTGAATACGGCGCGCGGCGGGTTCGACATTTCACCCGTGATGTATCCACCCGATCCGAAAGCGACCGTGGCGCTCAACGCCAACGCGCCGCACACACTTGTCACCAACATCCGTTGCATAGCTCACCTCGTGTCCAAAGAGCAATCGCGTCGAGCAGGCGGTTCTTCGGCACGAAGAACTCGGCGGACCGTCTCGACGATTGCCACCATGAACTTTAGCCTTACGAGGCTGGTCAGGCAATCATTTTTTTCGAGGATTCCAGGGCCGGAAGTGGCATAACCGCTACAGACGGAAAGGTCGCTGGCACTGCTGCCGTGCAGTGGGCCCGACGAGCGAATTTTCCTGAAGTCGGACGCGACAATGGCGAGCCGTGGGCGTCAGCCCCTGGAGTGGCTTGAGGAGCGATTGGGTACTGTGTTTCCGGTTGGCTTGAAGGATGTTGGTAGCCGACGGTTTCCTCCGCGGGCTTACGCCCGCGGCTCGCCTCGCGTCGGGCGGCGTCGATCAAGCGGTGCTGCGTATTACTACGGCCGCGCACTGAGCTGCGTCGTCGTGCCGCGATGGTAGGCCGCGGGCTTGTCGGTGCCGTCGCCGTTCCAGTCGCCTACGACGGGCAGATCGTCGGCGCCGCCCAGCTCGAACACCTTGTCGCTGGCGTCGAGCGAGCCGTTGCCGTTGGAGTCGAGCAACCACTTGCCCCCGCGGAACACCCCCACCTGGTCTTTGCTCTTGCCGTTCCAATCGCCGACCACGGGTATGTCGCCGGCTTGGCCGAATTGGATCGTGCGGTCGTCGTTCTCGTCATACCGGCCATCGCCATTGACGTCGAGATACCAGGTACCGTCGCGGAACACGCCGATCGTGCGAATGCCGTCGCCGTTCCAGTCGCCGACCACTGGCACGTCCTTCGGAGTGCCGTAGTTGAAGACGTGGTCGATCAGATCGGAGCGGAGTTTGCCCTTCTCGCCGATCTTTAGATCGCGCTTGCCAAGCGTGGCCTCTTCTACTTTCGGCGGCGGGTTCTTCGCGCGATCCTTCGGCTCGTTATACGGGTCGGGAATGCCAGGCTCGGCCCGAATGGCGCGCGGGTCGCCTGCCCAGGCGGGACCGTAGATGCCGATGTCGTCCTTGCCGTCGCCGTCCCAGTCGCCCACCACGGGACGATCCTTTTCGCTGCCGAGCTTGGCCCACAAGTCGCCGGCGTCCCAGACGCCATTGCCGTTGAGATCGATGAACCACTGGCCGTCGATGTAGACGCCCATCTCGCTCTTGCCGTCGCCGTTGAAATCGCCGGCCACGGGACGGCCATTCGCCGCGCCGAAAACGAACTGCTGTGCAGTGCCGTCTTCACCATACAGGCTCCACGTTGCCCCATCGAGCGCCGTGTCGGTCACGGACACCGGAATCAGTGGCGACGTGTAGAGCATGGCAATGCCCGACTCGGTCACCGCGCGGGGCTGCCCCGCGTTGGTGACGCTTAAGTGCCATGTGTACCACACGACCGGTGCGGAGCCATTGATGTCCGGCGGATTTTCAAACAACAGATACGGTTCCAATCGAACCGGATTTGTCGGCGGAATCAGTGGCGGCTGATTGAAGACTGGAGGCGGAGGAGGCAGCTCAGGTGGTGGCGGCGGGTCGAAAAACGGCCGCACCGTTACTTCGCTGAAATTGTTCTCTTGCGAATGCTGCCCGGCAGTGACTTGAATCCGCAACAAGGCGTCGTTGTGTGGATTGACGACCAGTGGCGCCGTGATCGAAGGATCGACCGGGGCGTGCGGATTGAGCGCCACGCCGCCGGTGGTGCCCGGCGTGTCGATGGCGTCAAAGTAGTTGGCCGGTTGGACTTCGAAGACCGCATAGTTTCCGGCCTTCAAACCCTTGAATTCGTAATGCCCGTTTTCGTCCGTTACGGCCGTGATGGGACCAGAGCTATAGTAGCCGGGCAGAACCGCGGCCGAGTCGCCCGTGATCACCTCGCCCGTCACGCCGTCGCGCAGTTGCAGCACGACGCCCTTAATGGGTATGTCATCCGACGTCCGTACGCCGTCGCGAACCGTCGAAACATCGGCTGGCGGCAGGTTGTTGCCGCTGGCGATGGCGTCGCCGTCCTGAAACACATAGCCGGAAATCATGGCCGGCGGCTTCTCGCAGAAGTTGTAATTCACGCCTTGGACGCCGGAACCCAGCACAATCTCGTCCACGCGGTCATTCGACTCCACGCCGCCGGCGCTTCCCGCGTCCTGACCGCCGTCGAAGTAGCCGCTGGGTTGATCTTCCACCACGCTGTAGGTGCCCGGCGCGAGGTTCTCAAACTTGTATTCGCCTTGAGCGTTGGTGAGCGTCGTTGCAATCTGCTGCCCGTTGGCGTTGAGCAGCCGAATGGTGACGCCGGCGATTGGCTTCTCGCCAGGATCCAGTTCGCAGTCGCCGTCAGTGTCCGCGTGTACTCGACCGCTGATGCTGGCGGGGAGTTTTTCGCAGAAGTCGTAATGCACGCCGTGCGTGTCGGAGATGAGAATGACACCTTCGACACGATCGTTGCCAGTGACTGCTCCCCCTTCGGAACCAACCTTCTCGCCGCCGTCAAAATAACCGACGGGCGTTTCTTCCAACACGCCATAGGTGCCTGGAGCCAGGTTGTCGAACTTATACTCGCCCAAGGAGTTCGTCGTCGTCGTCGCGATGATGTTGCCATCTTTGTCCAGCAAGTGGACCTTCACTCCGGACAGTAGCAACTCGCCGGGTTGATACGTGCAGTCTCCATTCAGATCACCGTGGACTCGACCGCTGATACTGCTGGGCAATTTTTCACAGAAGTCATAGCGCACTCCCGCGGTTCCAGAAGTGAGAACGACACCTTCGATTCGATCATTTCCTGTCACCGAGCCGCCGGCGTTGCCTACTTTCTCGCCCCCGTCAAAATATCCCGCCGGCGTTTCTTCTAGCACGCCGTAAGTGCCTGGCGCCAGATTGTTGAACTTGTATTCGCCCAGGGAGTTGGTGGTCGTCGTAGCGATGATCTTGCCGTCTTTGTCCAGCAAGTGGACTTTCACACCTTCCAGCAGCCGTTCGCCAGGCTGATACGTGCAATCGCCATTGAGATCACCGTGGACCCGGCCGCTAATGCTGCTGGGCAACTTTTCGCAGAAGTCGTAGTGAACGCCGTGCGTATTGGAAATGAGAATGATCTGCTCGACTTTGTCATTCCCCGTTACTGCGCCGCCAACGGAACCCACCTTCTCACCGCCGTCGAAGTAGCCAGCCGGTGTTTCTTCCAGCACGCCATAGGTGCCGGGCGCGAGGTTGTCGAACTTGTATTCGCCCAGGGAGTTAGTGGTCGTAGTGGCAATGATGTTGCCGTCTTTGTCCAGCAAGTGAACCTTCACGCCGGATAGCAACAACTCACCTTCCTGATACGTGCAGTCACCGTTGAGGTCGCCGTGAACGCGGCCGCTGATGCTGCTGGGCAGCTTCTCGCAGAAATCGTAGTGAACGCCATGCGTGTCGGAGATCAGCACGATCTGCTCAACTTTGTCGTTGCCCGTCACCGCTCCGCCGACGGAGCCCACTTTCTCACCGCCGTCAAAGTAGCCGACCGGCGTTTCTTCCAGCACGCCATAGGTGCCAGGGGCCAGGTTGTCGAACTTGTATTCGCCCAGCGCGTTGGTCGTGGTAGTGGCGATGATCTTGCCGTCTTTGTCAAGCAAGTGAACTTTCACCCCAGCGAGAAGCAGTTCACCTTCTTGATAAGTGCAGTCGCCATTGAGGTCGCCGTGAACCCGGCCGCTGATGCTGCTGGGCAATTTTTCGCAGAAGTCGTAGCGGACACCGTGCGTCTCGGAAACGAGCACGATCTTTTCAACACGGTCGTTGCCGGTCACTTCGCCCCCGGCAGAACCTACTTTTTCGCCCCCATCAAAATAGCCTACCGGAGTCTCTTCGAGTACGCCGTAGGTTCCGGCGACAAGATTGTCGAACCTGTACTCGCCCAAGGCGTTGGTGGTCGTGGTGGCGATGATCTTGCCGTCTTTGTCTAGCAAGTGAACCTTCACGCCGGCCAGAAGTTTTTCACCTTCTTGATACGTGCAGTCGCCGTTTAAGTCGCCGTGGACCCGGCCGCTGATGCTGCCCGGCTTGTACTCGCCGAACTTGTAATTGATGCCCGCCTGCCCAGGGGCCAGCACGATACCGTTGATCTGATCGCCAGGATTGACGGCCGTGCCGCCCGCATTGCCCGGCGTGTCGATGCCGTCGATGTATCCGGCCGGCTGAAGTTCGACGACGCGATAGGTGCCCGGCGCCAGTCCCGTGACCGACCACGAACCGTCCGCATTGGTCGTCGTGATGATCGGCGTGGTGGAACCATCGATCGTAGAAACAGGGATGACCTGGATCGTGACGCCGCCAATTCCTTCGTCACCGGGGTTTTGCACGCCATTGTTGTTGCGGTCGTGATAGACGACGCCGCTGAGGCTGGCTGGCCGGGCCTCGCCAAAGTTGTTTTCGATACTGTCCTGACCACCCAGCACCGTGATCTGACTCAGGATGTTGGGGGTGTCGGCTTGGCCTACCGTGGAGCCGCCGATCGTACCCGGCTGCGCGCCCACGCTGAAATAGCCCGTCGGCTGTGTCTCGACCACGCGATAGGTGCCGGGTAGCAAGTCCGGCCCTTCAAACTTGTACTGCCCCTGGGCATTGGTGGTGGTCGTCTTGCCCGTGGAAACGTAGGAACCGTTCTGCAGTTTGAACAGCTCTAGTTTCACGCCGCCGATGCCCGGCTCTACGCCGTTCTGATCGTTGTTCAGGTTGGCATCTTCATAGACCGTGCCGGCGATCGAAACCGGCTTGGGCACTTGAATGATCGAAGCCACGGCCCCGGCCGTATGATCGCTTTGATCGACGGTGCCCGGTGGGGCGTAGTTGTCCTTGGGCAACTTGAGCGTGCTGCCGTTGGCTGCCGCCGCCGAGGCAAAATTCGTGTCGAAAGCGTCGTAGAAAACGCCGGAGCCTTGGGCGTCGAGATAGTGAGGCGCCTCGAACTTGCCGGTCAACTTCGAGCCTTCGAACTCGGCGCCTTCCGCCAGAGAGTTGGGATTGAACAGGCCCATTTCATCGACGTCCACGGTGAACGTCAGCACGTCTCCGGCGGTAAAGCCTTCGAGATCGATGATCAGTTTCATCCCGCCGTCTGCCACGCTGACGTTGGTGACGGTGAAGTTCTGCGAAGCCTGGATCTGCACCGGGGCGGAGAGAAAAGCCCCCATGCCCCCCGGAGCGGTGTCGAAGAATACGTCGCCCAACGTGAGTTGACCGTCGCCCAGCTTGTCGCCGTCGATGATGATCTGTTTCAGTTCAGTTCCAGCGTCGCCGCCTTCGAACGAAACCTGAATCGTGTTTGCGACCGAGTCATCGCCGACCGTGGGATCGAAGTAGACCGCGCCCAGATGGATGTTCGAGGCCAACATCCGCCGCTCTTCGAGGGCTTCAAAATGGCATTGGTGCCGGGCGGACCGCTTCCTCCGCGCCGAGGGGGAATCGTGTTGGTCGTCCTTGCGAAACAGCCGCTTGAAAATTCCCACGCTAACCTCCCGACAGAATGTCGAATGACGAAGCACGAATGACGAACGGCGAGGTCATCTGGCCTCGTCAATTGTCATGAGTCATTCAGTTCCTCTGAGCCCCTATTTCCAATTGCCGATTATTGGCCGTCGCGTCGCTTTTCGGATGCTCGATCACTGGCCAGACGCGAATCGTTGTGTCAAAGCCACCCGAGACGATCATCGTTCCGGCCGCATCGCAGGCCAGCGCTGAGACGGAACCGGTGTGGCCGGTCAAGGCACGGATCTGTTCACCCGTGCTGGCGTCCCATAGCCGAATCACATTGTCACTGCCACCGGTGGCCAACCGATTCGGTGCATAGAACAGCAGCGAAAGTACCTTCGATGCGCCGGCCCGGAACTCGCGCACCTCTTTTCCTTCCGTCGGATCCCAGATCTTCACCCGGCCGTCTTCGCTGGCCGAGGCGAGCAGCGTTCCGTCGGGTGCGAAGGACAAAGCTCGGATTCGCCGCAGGTGGGCCTGAAGAACGTCCTTCGGCGGTGACACGCCCGCCACGTCCATCAGCCGCAACTTGCCATTGCGGCCGGCACAAGCGAGTTGGTTGCCATTGGGGTTGAAAGCCACGGCCCGCATGTCGGAGCAGGGGCAGCCGGCGTTGCGCAGCAGCTTGCCGTCGCGGCCGTCATACACTCGCATCCCCGGCTCGAATCCGACGGAAACCAGTTGAGAACCATCGGGGCTGTATTTCAAGCAATAGACGGGTCGCGTGGCGTCGGCCATTTCTTTTTTGAGCTTGCCCGTTTCAACATCCCAGAGTTTTACGAGATGGTCGTCGCCGCCGGTGGCCAGCGTCGTGCCGTCGGGGCTGAAGGCGACGGTGCGTACCCAATCGCGATGGGCCGCAATGACGTTGCGCACCTTGCCGTCGGTCATACTCCACAGCCGCACTACCTGGTCGTCGCCGGCGGTGGCTAGCAACTTGCCGTCGGCCGAGATGGCCAGGCTGGTGATGACGGGGGATTTTGATTTGTCATCGGCGCCGGCATCTGCGGTCGGCGGAGCGGCAAATTGCCGTTCGCCTGGGCCTGGAGATTGCTGGGCGCAAACTGGCATCGTGGCGGCTGCACAGAGCGCAGCGGCCAGAATGCCCCGGGTCAGGATTGAACTCGTACGCGGCATAGGTTGGGGTCGCTTCGCGGGGTCACACAAGCGATGAACATGCCGAAGTGGCAACGATAGTTTTTCAGGAGCCCGAAAACGGAACGAACGCTGCACCGGCGAGGCGCCGGGCACAGTGAAGACTGCGGGTGCGCGTTCGTATTGGGTGGTATCGGCGATTGAGCGTGGCCAAGGACAGCCGTTCCGGCTGGCACACCAGCGCAGTTGGAACCGCATTTGGAGGCTAGGTATGCAGCGCAAAATGTTTGGGCAGATATCGCCGGCTGGCATTGCCAGTCTAGCGCTGCTAGCTACGGCGTTGCGATTGGGCCGCGGGAAAAACTCGCCGCGAGACCTGACTTGTCATGCAGCAGCGAGCGGGGCATCCCAGTAGGCTCCTTCTGCCGGAAGGTGCCTGGGAATTGGAGGGATTTTGAGAGCCGTTCGATTTCATTGAACACCTATATGTCTTGGCGCTCATCGACGTATTCAGCCCACGCCCGGCAGGCGAGGGCTACTGTGGTGTATCCGCTTTCGCCGTTTCTTTCTACAATGTCCTGACTTGCCATGAATGATGCCGCCGTGGCGCATGACACGTCCGACCGACTCTTGCGGTTGGCCGAACGACTGAACGCACACGCTGGCTTCCAACAGACGATGGCCGCCCTTCAGGATGGGGGCCGGGCCAGTTTGGAGGGAGTCTGGGGATCGGTTCGCGCGCTGACGGCGGCGGGATTGGCCGATGTCGCCCCGGGGCCGGTGGTGGTCGTGTTGCCGCAGGTAGGGGAACTCGATGATTTCAGCGATGAGTTGGCGCTCTTCACTGGCCGCGTCTGCCGAGCGTTTCCGGCATGGGAGGCTAGTCCCAACGAACAATCGCTAGGGGACGATCTCTATAGCCAGCGGCTGGGGCTCATCAAGGCGCTGGCGGCGGAAGATGCGCCGCCGCTGATCGTCACCGGCATCCAGGCGCTGATGCAGCCGGTGCCCGATCTGGAGCGGCTGGCAGGCCAGCGTCGGGTATTGCGTGCCGGTGATCGCGAAGAACTCGACGGGCTATTGCAGTGGCTTGTGGAGAGCGGCTTGCAGCGAACAAGTGCGGTGGAACTGCCCGGGGAGTTTTCCAGCCGGGGCGGGATTGTCGATATCTTCGCTCCCGATGCCGATTCGCCAATCCGCGTCGAATTCTTCGGGGACGAGGTGGAGTCGATCCGCGTTTTCGACGCGGCCACGCAGCGGAGCATCGGCGACCTGGACGAGGCCGATATCACGATCGTCAAGCCGCTGCCGGAAGATTCTGAATGTGCGCTGAATCTGCTGCCGCCGGAAAGCTGGCTGTTGATGGTCGAGCCGGAGGAGATTGCGGCAGAAGCGGCGCGGTTTCGGGAGCGGTGGGATCAGCCGCAGAAGCTGCTCAGCCGGGCGGTGGTGATGCAGGCGGCGGAGCAGTTCGCTACGGCTACGGCGGAGGCAATTGCGATGTCCCCGCTGCCCATCCATTGCCGACTGCCGCTGGGTTCGGTCGAACGGTTCAGCGGCGAAGTGGGCCGCGTGCGGCAGGAACTCGACGATATGGCAGGCGACAACGACGTGCTGTTGGTCTGTCGCACAGAGGCAGAGATCAAGCGGCTCTC
>JAIOQB010000505.1 GCA_021413585.1 Planctomycetia bacterium | reverse complement strand
CAAGAGGTAATGGCACCGACATGACTCGTTGTCGGGTCGTTGTTCAATCCCTTTGTAGCGCTGACCGCTCCGCCAAATTGCAGACACGCTAGCCCGTCCGCAGCGCACAACACGCCGCGATCCAAAACCGGGCAACCATTTTCCGCTTTTTAATTTCTACTTCGATTTATTTCTTGGCCCGCGGCAGCGAGCCGGTACACCCATGAACCATCGGGCCGGATGGCGATTGAACCATAGGAAACCTGCCACCGCGTGGGCGGCAACGGCCGCTATCGCATCAATCTCGCTGTTTCCCGCTGTTTTTACGACACTCGGCTCAAGCGGCAGGTTCGCCCGACGGGTCAACCACGCTACCACTCCTATCGCCGACAGCGACACCAGCAGCCATCCGGGATGCTGGACCCCATAAGTGCGACAGGCGGGCCTGTTCGGTGGAACTGGACCCGCCGTCGCCTGTTCTCTGAGTCGCCGGGGCGACCGTTGGGCCGCCCCGGCGCTCAGTACTGAACTCCATCGCGAAGCGGATGTCAGCGTGCGATTGACCCAGTAACCGCAGTACCGACAGCAACGATGCTTCTACCCGGGGAGGAAGTCCCTTGAATCCCGCAATCCAAGCGACAGCGATGGAGTCCGACTCGATATTGTTGTGTTGTTAAGTGTTTAGTTGCGACATTACGTCACGCCGCCTTGCTCAGCGTCGACTCACTTCCCGTCGCCCCCGCCAGCAAATCAATCACTCGATCGAGCGCCATCGCCCGCGACCCCTTCACCAGCAGCACGTCACCGGCGGCAATCTGTTCCCGCAGCCGTCCAGCACAAGCCAACGGCTCCGCGATCGCCTGCACATGCTCCGCCCGCATCCCCGCCTCCATGGCCCCGGCCGCCGTTTGGGCCGCATATTCTCCACATATGAACAGCCGATCGGCTCCCGCAGTCGTCACCACATGTTTGCCGATGTCAAAGTGCATCCGCGGGCCGTGCATGCCCATTTCCCCCATGTCGCCGAGCAGCGCGATCCGCCGCCCCTTTGCTGGATGCTCGGCCAGCAGCTGCAGCGCCGCCCGCACCGCCATCGGGCTGGAGTTGCACGTGTCGTCGAGCACCGCGATGCCGCCGACGTCCAGCACATTGCAGCGCCGCGCCACCGGCTTGAACTGCGCCAACGCGTCAGCCACTTCGGCCAGCGACCGGCCATAGATCAAGCCCACGGCAATCGCCGCCAACGCCGCATCGAGCTGATGCCGCCCCCACACCGGGGCGACAAACGCCTGCCGGCCGACCCGAAACTTCAAGTGCCCGTCGCAGCAATACACCTCAGTGGCCGAGACGTCGCAATCCCCCGACCGGCCAAACCACACCACCTGCGGTCCTGCCACGCCGGCCAGCCGCCGCAGCCACGGATCGTCGCCCGAGAGAACCGCGGGGCTTTCGCTGCCGAGCACACTTAGCAACTCTGCCTTGGCCGCCGCAATCTGCTGCTGGTCGCCAAATGTGCCCAGATGCGCGTCGCCGATCCGCGTGATTACGCCTACTTGCGGCGCCGCCAATCGGGCCAGGGCGTCGACTTCTCCTTTGGCGCTGGCGCCGAGTTCCAGCACGGCGTAATCATGTTCCGGTTTGAGCAGCAGCAGGCTCAGCGGCACGCCGATGTCGTTGTTGAAATTTTTAGGGCTCGCAAAGCCGGCACCGGCCGGCCGCAGCACGGCATCGATCATCTCGCGGGTGGTCGTCTTACCAACGCTCCCCGTCACCGCGATCACCAATCCTCCGCAGCGGCGGCGGTTCCAATCGGCCAGTTGCCACAGCGCCAGCTTCGTGTCTTCGACCTCCAACACGAACGATCCGGCCCACGGCTCGATCTGCCGGTCGGCAACGATCACTCCCGACGCCCCGCGGGCCATCGCCTCGATGGCAAAATCAGCCCCGTTGCGGCGCGGACTGCTCAGTGCCCAAAACACATCGCCGGGTTGCACTAGCCGACTGTCGGTGACGATTGGCCCCACCGTGGCGTACTCCCCATCGCGCGGCGGCGGATTTCCCAGGCGCAGGCGTCCGCACAACACGCTTTGCATTTGTTCCAAGGCAATGTCCATCAGGCGGCCCTCCGAAACGGCAGCGTGGCCGGCGCGTGCGGATTCGCGGCATACAGCCACTGCCGGGCCACGTCGCGGTCGTCGTGCTCGATGCGTCGGCGGCCGACAATCTGGCACGTTTCGTGCCCCTTGCCCGCAATCAGCACGCAGTCTCCCGGCTCGGCCGTGGCGAGCGCGGCCTCAATCGCCGCCGACCGTTGCGGCATGACCAAGGCCCGTTGTGGATTTTCAAATCCGCGCAAAATGTCGGCGGTGATTCGATCGGGCCGCTCGCGGCGAGGATTGTCGTCGGTCACGATGGCGAGATCCGCAAGCTGCTCCACCGTGCGCCCCATCAACGGCCGTTTCGATCGATCGCGCTGCCCGCCGGCTCCAAAGACGCAGATCAGCTTCCCCGTGCAGACGCCCCGCAATGAGTTGAGCACCAGCTCTAAGGCGTCGGGCGTGTGAGCATAGTCGACAAACACGGAAAACGGCTGGCCACATTCGATCCGCTGCAACCGGCCGGGCATTTCGGTCACGCGCTCCATCCCTCGCACGATCGTGGCGAGGTCGATTCCATAAACGAGGCCCACCGTGGCCGCCGCCAGGCAATTGGCCACGTGATGGTCGCCGATGATCCGAGTGCGCACGGGGACGGATTGCCCGCCGGCGAAGAGCAAAAACGTCTGCTCGCTGGCGTGACGCTCGACCACGTACGCCGTCACTTCGGCATCTTGCTCGAGGCCGTACGTCAATACCTGGCCGTCGACGGACTTCAGATATTCGCGGCACACGGCGTCGTCGAGGTTGAGCACCACCGCGCCGCCGTCGCGAAGCTGCAAGAACAAGCGGGCCTTGGCCGCGCGGTAGTTGGCCAGCGTGCCGTGAAAATCCAAATGATCGCGGCGGACGTTCGTGATACAGGCCACATCGAACTCGATGCCGGCGGTGCGGTGCTGGGCGAGCGCGTGGCTCGACACTTCCAGCACGGCGTGCGTGCAGCCGCGGACTTCGCTGCGGGCGAGCCAATCGGCCAGCATCGTCGGCCCGGGCGTGGTCAGCGGGGCAGGGCGGGTACGCAGGCCGTCGCAATAGCCCAGCGTGCCGGCGATCGCCGCTTGTTGATTTGCTTCGTGAAGAATCGACGCGATCAAGCAGCTGGTGGTCGTCTTGCCGTTGGTCCCCGTCACGCCGATCACCGGCAAGTGATGGCTGGGATTTCCCACCAGGGCTTGGCAAACATGCCCTAGCGCCTGGCGTGTGTCTTTCACCAGGCAGATCGGCACGCCAAAGCAGGGGAGCGGCCGTTCGGCGAGGATGGCCACCGCGCCGCGGGCTATCGCTTCGTCCACATGCTCGTGGCCGTCCGTCTCGCTGCCGCAGATCGCCACGAACAAATCGCCCGGGCGACAGGTGCGCGAATCGGTGCTGCACGCGGTGACTTGAAGATCGGCGACGCCCTGGAAGCGGGCGTCTGGCAACAGCTCGCGCAGGCTCACTCCAACCGGCTGCCGCCGCGTTTCTGCCTTCATGACTGGCCTCCTTGCCAGGCGTCCGGCACTGGGTGGGCGAGCGAAAGGCAAGCAACCCAGGCCGACGTGTTCTTTGCGGCCGCCGACATCCATGTCAGTCATAAGCACCGCGAA
The DNA here is from genome assembly GCA_021413585.1 of Planctomycetia bacterium. Lineage (GTDB taxonomy): Bacteria > Planctomycetota > Planctomycetia > Pirellulales > UBA7805 > JAIOPX01. The sequence continues at coordinate 19,275 of JAIOQB010000505.1, read as the reverse complement.
AGGAATTGTGGACAATTCGCTGCGGGCGTACAAGACGAGTTCTAAGTGAGCGGTACGGCGCTAGCCCAATGGCACTTACTTTGTGGAAAAATCACGTAGTCTCACGAAATGCTAGCTGCAGATTCTTGGGGAATTTGCAGCTAGCAATTTCACATTGGGCTTCATTCAAACGTAAAGTAAGTGCCATTGGGCGCTAGCCGCCGGTCCCCGGTGAAGCTAATGACCAATGACCAAATCCCAATGACCAATAAACGGTGGCTACTCCGCAGTACCAGCAACCTCGTCCCTGGTTTTCGCCTTTGTCCGTGTGCCACTGGCTTCGCCAGCGCTAGCACCGCCAGCCCGCTTAGCATTCGATCTAGACAGCAATTGACAATTGGCGAAAGATGGCGCGGTTCCTTTGGGCTACGTTGACCAATAAGAATCGTATTGTGAGAGACCGTTCGATGGGCCGCCCGCGACTGCTGTTGATCGGCGACTTTCGCCACGCGGAGCTGGCTCCGGTGGCGGAGATCATCAAGTCGCGGCTGCCGGCGGATTTTGTAACCGGCGTGCCGATGGCCATCGAGCGGCTACGGCGGGCGGACGCTTTCTACACGGCGCTAGTGCTGGCGTGGCCCCGCCCCGGCGCGGGTTCGGCCGCCGACCTGGCACAACTTCGGCAGGCCGCGCCGCTGGCCAGGCAATTTGCCGTGCTCGGCACCTGGTGCGAAGGAGAATCCCGCAGCGGGCACGCACTGCCCGGCCTCGTGCGAACCTATTGGCACCAGTGGCCCGCGCGGTGGATTCCGGATTTGGAAGCCTCGCTCGATTCCGTTACTTCCATTTGGACATTGCCCGAGTTGGCAAGCGATGAAGAGCGGCTGCTGCACGCTACGCCGCGATTGCGCCAAACACATGCCGGATCAATCCTCATCGCCAGCCCCTCGCACGAGACCGCGCAGTGGCTGGGCGAGACATGCCGGCAAGCGGGCTATAGCACGACTTGGCACTCGCGGGTTAATAATGGGCCGGACGCCGACGCCACAGCAGTGATCTGGGATGGACATCCGGAGCGATTGTCCGAGCTAAGCATGCTCCGAGAACAAACCGCGGCGCCGATTCTCGCCCTGTTGGATTTTCTCCGCAGCGATACCGTTCGGGAAGCAACCCAGGCGGGCGCCACCGCCGCGATGGCCCGGCCACTCTTACTGGCGGATCTCTATTGGCACTTGGAACAGTTTGCCTCGCGGGACGTTTCCGACAAGCAGGCGGCTTAGCAGCGCTGTGAAGCCCCAGCCGCCGATGCTATGGCTCCGTGAATTCTCTGGGCATCGCTGCGCTCCGCCGCAAGCACCCTCGATCGATGTGAGTGTAGTTGCTCAGTGGGGCAAAGCGTTGCCCTCCCACGGCCCCTCCCTGAAAGGGAGGCGGGATCTCTACTGCGGCTGCGCTCGGGTCTTGGCGCCCATTCGTAGATTTAACTTATCGCTTCTTCGTCCCGCATGCACTCGCCACGACGCACGACGCACAACTCGTCCCGCAGCCACCCCCCTCCGCTTCCTCGGTGCCGCAGTTCGGTCCGCAGCCGTTGACCAGGGCATCGGTGAATTGTCGGAACTTGACGGTGGTGGAATACAATTCCGCTAGTTCGGCAGTGAGTCGTTCGACTTCCGGCGTCACGTCTCCCAGAAAGTAGAAGAATAGCGCCTGCCCGTCGAACAGATGCTCGACGTCGACCAACGTGGCAACCGAGCCGATCTCGCGCAGCCGGTCCGTGCAGGCGGCGAAGGCCTGGTGCCGGTCGCGCTGCAAGCGGGAGGCGAGTAGCCGATCCGCGTCGGTCATCGGGCGGAGGATCACGCCGTCCGTCGCTTCGCCGCCGGTTTGATCCGCCGGCGGCGCTAACACTTCCCCCACTTCCAGACCCCGCGCGGTGCGAAGCACCACTTCGGCCCCACGCCGATAGCGGACCGCATCGGCTGAATCGAACCGGCCAATGTGCCCCATCACTCCCAGGCGAACGAGATGCTGCACAGACATGAGGTCTTCAGTGGGTGAGACGAGTAGGGCGGCAAGAAAGTACAGCACCGTGGTCCTGCATCTCAATTCTGACACCACGAGCCCCCGCTGCCAAGCCAAGATTGCCGCCATGCCCTCCGATTGGTCGGACTTGCGGAACAGGCGGTCTCGACGCGATACTGTCGGCTGGGCGGCGGGATTGAGATGGTAATCCTGCCAATTCGACGCCTTTCGCCAAGACCAAGTGAGGAAACACGATGATCGACCGCGCAACCGCAGATTCCGACGTGCTAGCCCCCGCCGGACAAAAATGGGAGCAAATGGCGGACGCGGTCTTGCGCGGCGAGGCGCTGACGGAGTCGCAGGCCCTCGAAGTTCTCCATGCGGCGGACGACGAGTTGCTGGGATTGCTCTCCGCAACTTATCGCGTCCGGCACCGCTTCTTTGGCCGGACGGTGCAGCTTTATTTTCTGGTCAATGCCAAGAGCGGGCTCTGTCCCGAGGATTGCGGGTATTGCAGCCAATCGAAAGTGTCCGACGCTCCCATCGAGCGTTACAACCTGATGAGCGAGCAAAAGCTGCTGGAAGGGGCGCGGCTGGCCCACGAGCGGCAGAGCCGCACCTACTGCATCGTGATCTCCGGCCGGGGGCCGACCCGGCGGGAACTCGACGCCGTCGCCACCGTCGTTCCCAAGATCAAGGAGGCATACGATCTTAAGATTTGCGCCTGCCTGGGGCTGCTCACGCCCGAGGATGCGCAGCAGTTGAAGGCCTGCGGCGTCGACCGCGTGAACCACAACCTCAACACCAGCCGCGAGCACTATGATCAAATCTGCTCGACGCACACCTACCAGGACCGGCTGGATACGCTGCATGCGGTGCGCAACGCCGGCCTGGAAATCTGCAGCGGCGGGATCATCGGCATGGGCGAGCAGCCGATCGATCTGGTGCGGATGGCGTTTGAGCTGCGCGGGCTCGGGGCAGAGTCGATCCCGATCAATTTTCTCAATCCTATCGACGGCACGCCTCTGGCCGGGCGCCGCGACTTGAATCCGCGCTATTGCCTCAAAGTGCTGGCGATGGTGCGGCTGGCAAATCCGTCGAGCGAGCTGCGCATCGGCGGCGGCCGCGAAATGCACCTGGGCACGCTGCAACCGCTGGCGCTCTACGCCGCCAACTCCATCTTCATCGGCGACTATCTGACGACCAAAGGCCAGGCCCCGGAAGAGGACTATCGCATGCTCGCCGACATGGGTTTTGAAGTGACCCGATCGGTCGAGCCGGCAGCGGTGACGTGCTAGCTTTTCTTGCTTGAGTACCAATGGCGTTTCCGTGGATTCTGGTACGCTGCGCGTACCCTACTAGAGTCTACTTGCATGCCCTGCTGGCATTGCAGCCACGGAAAATCTTCCGGAGGCCGGTTATCTTTTGCAATCGGAAAAGTCGATACAGTGTTTCGAGACTTCCTCCATTGCACTCGTACTGGCAGGCCGATCCCATGTTCTCCAAACCGATCCGATTTTCGCTGCTGACTCTGTGGGGCATCAGCTTGGCGTTGCCCGCCGTGGCGGACGACACGACGCCGCGCGGACCGCTGGCCGAACGGCTGGAGAACCTGCGGCGCAACTTGACCGGCGAGAACAACGATCCATCGACAGACACTACCCCTCGCCCACGCGCCACGAACGCGCCGGCCAAGGGTTATCAACCCACACGTTCGCGTCCGGCCGCCGAAGCGGCGCCGGCTGCGCCGTCCCTCGCCGAGCCGGAAATCGCCGAACGAACTCCGCGCCGCGTAACGCGGCCAGCTCAGCCTGCCGATCTTGCGACGCCGAGCACCGAAACCACAAGCACCCCAGATGCCGGATTGCAGTCAACGCCCACGACCGCCGCGGGAGCGTCATCCAGCCGCTCGTCGGGATTGGTCGATCAGGAACATGCGGCGGCCCCGGCGCGCGTGCGCCGCTATGTCCCGGCGGTCCCTGTGGAGCCGGCCGTTGCCCCCAGCGATGCCAGCGTTGCGCCGCTGGCCGCGGCTCCCTCAACATCATCCGCTCCGGCAGCCGCGCCGGTCGAAGCCGCACCCAAGCCGATCGCCGCTGCGATCCCGGCTGTTGCCAGCACGAAACCCGCCGGCGACGGCGTCTTGTTTTCGCGTAAAGGCCCGATGCTACGTCTGGAGACCATCGGTCCCCCCGTCACCGTGATGGGCAAAGAAGCGGTTTACAAAGTCCGGATTCAGAACATGGGCGAAGCGGCGGCCGATGGCGTGTCCGTGCAAGTCCAGTTGCCGGATTGGATCGAAGTCACCGCGACGCAGCCCAGCCGCGGCACCGCCCGTCCGCCGGAGAAGGGTGCCGCCGGGATGATTGTGCAGTGGCAGGTCGATTCGTGCGGCGCTGGGGCGACCGAAGAAATGGTGCTGCGATTGATCCCTCGCAAGAATCAACGCTTTGACTTGGCCGCCGCGCTGATCGTCGCCCCTTCCTCGTCGCAAGCCGCGATCGAGGTCCGCGAGCCGAAGTTGGAATTGACGATCTCCGGCCCTAGCGAAGTACTGTTCGGCGACACCAAGACGTATCGCCTGACGATCTCGAACCCTGGCTCGGGTGATGCCGAGCAAGTGGCCATTCAATTGATGCCCATCGACGGTGGCTCGCAGCCGGCCGCTTCGCAAAGCCTGGGGACTATTCTCGCCGGCCAGAGCAAGGTGCTGGAGATCGAATTGACCGCCCGCCAGGCAGGTAACATCCACATCAAGGCGATGGCCACCGGCGATTGCGGCCTGAAGGCGAATGCCGTCGAAGAAGTGCTGGTACGGCGGGCAGGCTTGAAAGTCGCCGTCGGCTGTCCGCCGGTCAAATATGCCGGAACGCCCGCCACCTACGTGGTTCAGGTCACCAACCCGGGCAACGCCCCGGCCAACAAAGTGATGGTGGAAGCCACCTTGCCCGCCGGCGCTCAACGCGCCACGGCAACCTCTGGCGGCACGGTTTCGGCCGACGGCACCAAAGTTGTGTGGCAGCTTGATGCTCTCTCCGCCGGGCAGCAACAGACGCTGCAAGTCACAACCACGCTCAGCGCTCCGGGTGCAAACCAGATGCGAGTCACCGCCACAGCCCCCGGCGATCTGGCCGACAGCGGTACCGCGGTCACCACCGTCGAGGCGGTGGCGAATCTGAAGCTAGAACTGAGCGATCCGGCCGGCCCCGTGGCGGTCGGCGATGAAACGACGTACGAAGTGCGGATCCGCAACCGCGGCACCACCGGAGCCACCAACGTCGAAGTGGTTGGCTTCTTTGGCGAAGGAGTCGAGCCGGTTCGCACCCAAGGGGCCCCGGGACGCATCGGTCCGGGCCAAGTCATCTTCCAGCCGATCCCGTCCGTGGCCGCAGGTGGCGAAATCGTGCTGCGGATTACGGCCAAGGCGTCGCGACCCGGCAATCATGTATTCCGGGCCGAAGTGCGCTGCAAGACGTTGGGTACCCAGTTGATCGGCGAGGAAACGACCCTCTTCTATCCGGCCGGCGGCTCGGCCGATTCGGCCAGGGAAGCGGCGCTGCCCGCCTCGCCCTCGGCCGTGGACTATCGGGGCCGGGCGCTGACTCGCTGAAGCTGATCGCAATTGACCTGGCGACAGGCGGCGAGCCCGACAATGACTCAGGCCGAAGACACCGTGCCTGAACCATCTCCCAATCGCGGCCGATTGTTGATCGTCCTCTCCGCCGTGCTGTGGAGCACCAGCGGGCTGTTTGCCCAGGCTCCCATCTTTGACAATTGGCCGCTGGAACTGCGCGGCACGCTGCTCGCCTTCTGGCGCACGGCTTTTGCCGCGCTCGTGCTGTTGCCGCTGGTGCGCAGACCGCGCTGGCGGTGGGGGCTGGTGCCGTTCGGGCTGACGTTTCTGGCAATGAATGTGACCGTGGTCAATTCGCTGGTGCTGACTAGCGCGGCCAACGCGATCTGGCTTCAGTACACGGCCCCGTTATGGGTCTTTGTGGTCAGTGCCCTTTGGCTGCGCGAATGGATCACGCGCGACTGGCTTCAATTGGCATGCGGCATGGCGGGCGTGGGGCTGATCCTGGGCTTTGGGCTGGCCGCACCGCATCGATCGGCCAATGAATCGCTGGGCGTCGTCTACGGCCTACTGTCGGGCATCTTCTTCGGCGGTGTCGTGCTGTCGCTCCGATTGCTGCGGCAGGAGGACTCGGCATGGCTGGCCTGCTTCTGCCATGGCGTTACTGCGTTTGGTTTGCTACCGGCGGTGGTCAACCACCACATCTGGCCCAGCGGCAGCCAATGGTTCTGGTTGGCGGGTTTTGGAGTTTTTCAGATGGGGCTGCCGTATCTGATTTTCGCGCAGGGGCTGCGGTCGATCCAGTCGCACAAGGCGGCCGGCATTTCATTGATCGAGCCGCTGCTGGTTCCGCTCTGGGTATGGCTGGCGTGGCATCAATCGGCCACTTACAAGGCGCCGCAATGGTGGACGTTCGTCGGCGGGGCATTGATCCTCGTCGGGCTGGCCCTGCAATATGCGCGGCTCAAGCCGGCCCGCAGCGGCCCACGTTCAAACAGCTAAGCGTTGCTGGTATCGCCAGCACGGCGACGAAACCGAGGTTTTCCCGGCCCGCGCTCGTGGCTATAATCCGCGGCCCAATCTGGCCGGTGCGCCGATACTCCGTCCTTTCCGGCGCCGTTACCAACGTCCCGTCCGTATGCCTCCTCTGGAGCAGCCTCCGTGTTGCGCGTGTTTGCCAAGGCCAGCCCGCCGCTCGCGGCCAACATGCTTCCCCGCTGGGTGGCGATGCTGGCGATCGGCATCTGCTGGCTCTCCGGCTGCGGCACGACGCAATGGAGCGATACGAAGCGCACCGCCACCGAACAGCTTTTGATCTCCGACGCCGTCGATCGGGCGGTGAGCAAGATCGACTTCCACCCCTTGGCCGGCCAGATCGTGTACTTGGATCGTGAGCCGCTGAAGGACACCGTGGACGAAAATTACACGGTCAGCGTGCTGCGGCAGCACATGCTCGCCAGCGGCTGCATTCTGAAGGACAAAAAAGACGACGCGACTTATGTGGTCGAAGTCCGGGCGGGTGCCGTGGGGACATCGCGCCACAGTCTGCTGGTGGGCATTCCCTCGACCGATCTGCCCGTCGTCAGCCCGGTCCCGGGCGCACCCACGCGGATTCCGGAAATCCCCATCGCCAAGAAGACCGACCAGCAGGGCGTGGCCAAGATCTCGCTGTTTGCCTATCATCGAGCCACAGGCATCCCGCTGTGGCAATCGGGCAACTCGCGAGTCTCCAGCACCGCCAAGGACACCTGGGTGCTGGGCATAGGCCCGTTCCAGCAGGGGACGATCCACAGCTCCACCGGTTTTGCCGGCGGCGAGTTCCGGATCAATCCGCTGGCCAAGGGGGATAAGACCCCGCCGGACAAGATTTGGGTGGCGCAAGGGATCCAGTTCAATTCGCCCGAGTCGATCGCCATGCAGGAAAAGAAAGAGAATCAAACGCGGCTGGCACAAAAGCAAACTCGCCCCGCCGATAAGTTAGAAGCTGGTAAGCCAGAAGCTTCTAAGTCAGGAGCTAGTAAGTCAGAAGCGGCCAAGGAAGTGACTGCCACTGGAACGCCGGCATCAGCTCCCAAGGCTGCCGCTCCTGCCGCCACGCCGCGCGGCACGATCCAAGGAGTGCAGCCGCTGCCGCCAACCTCCGACAATCGCTATCCCGAATGGGAAGGACGCTTTTGAGACGCCCCCTTTTGAGAAGCCCCATGCTGGGAGGCTTCAATCACCAGCGGATGATCGCTGCGGGGATCGGCGATGCGGATCGCCATGTTGCCTGAGAGCAAATCGTCGATCAGCGTCCCGACAACTTCCGCCCGCCACCCTTCGGCCAACGCAGGAGGCGGGTCGTCGGACGACGCGTAGCCGAGCCGATAGGCAATCAGGTCCCGCACGTCGCTGGGCCCACCAACCAGGCTGGCCGCCAGATTCTCCTGCCGGCAGACGCTCCCTAAGGCAGAGGCGATGAACTGCCCTAGCAGGTTCAACTGCGGCGGCAACTCCTTGTGCGAACGGCCGCGCGGCAATTCCGAATCGGGTAACTGCATCGCCAGCCGAACACATTCCGCGATAGCGGGCAGTGCCCCTTTGAGGTCTCCCCGCTCCAGGCCGCGAATGCCGCGGATGGCCGTGGGATCGAAAACCTGGCGCTTGGCCAACTCGACAATCAAATCATCGCGCAGCACGCGTCGAACCGGCAGATCGCGGCGTTCGGCTTCCGACTCGCGCCACAGCCACAACTCGCGTACAATCGCCTTGCAGCGGGCGTTCAAGCCGGAAATGCCAGAGGTCCGCCGCCAGCGATCGCGGCGATAGCTGGCCAGCACCTGCTCCAGCCAGGCAGCCGTTTCGGTCTCCAGCCAACTCAAGCGACCGAGCGACTCCAATCGGGCCAACAGGCGATCGCGCATCGGCTCAAGGTGAATTACGTCCCCCAGGGCGTAATGGATCTGCCGTTCCGTCAGGGGGCGCTTGCGCCAGTCGGTGCGAGTTTCGCCCTTGTGGGGAGTCTGGCCCATGAGCTTCTGCACCAGCGAGCCGTAGCCGGCCGGGTATTCCAGGCCCACCAGCCCCGCCGCCACTTGCAAGTCAAACAGATTGGCCGGCGGCACGCCAATGGCGGAGAGACTGAAGCCCACCTCCTCTCGGCCCGCATGCACTACGACCTTGTGCTTACCCGAGGCGAGCAGCCGCCAGAACGGACCGAGGTCCATCTTCTCCATCGTGTCGATCACGGCCAGCCGGCCGCCGGCGGCCACCTGGACGAGGCATAGTTCCGGCCGGTAGGTGTGTTCTGACACGAATTCCGTGTCAAACGCGATGCTTTCGGTCGTAGAGAGCCACTGGCAGAGGTCCGCCAGTTGTGCGTCGGTGGTAATCGTATCGTGCTTCACAGACTACCGCTTATGACTTGACCAGCCCGGAGGGGATTGGGCGTTTTGGAAGGATATCTTGCGAAAGGAGTGGGCCAATGCAGCGCCTGGAATGAGATTTGACCATACCGACCCGGGGGTTGCCAATCCGGGCCAAGGGCTGATTGGTGTATTTTAGTTTGGCGTGCGAGCCGTGTCGCAGGCGAATTTCAGCGTTGGCCGAGCGATCCGCTAAAGCGTAAACCGCTGACGGGCGAACCCTCGATTTGGTAGATTGTCCGCGCGAGTCAATGTCCGGCAATTGATTTGGTAGGCAACGGCGCCAGGAGCCAGCAGTCGCGTGAAGCAGGAAGTGTGGCTCAAGCCGAATCGACGCGTGCTGCTCGTCTCCATGATTCTGCCCGCTTTGCTGGCGATGGCGGGGGCTTGGGCAATGCTGCACGACGGAGCATGGCGAATCGCCGGCGGAGTGATGTTCGTCGTAGGGTTCGGGCTGATCGGGCTATTGGCAGTGCAATGCGCTCGGCCCCGACTGGCGCTGCGCGGCGGCCAATTGCGGTTCTGGTTGAAATCGGGTGGTCCGTGGGAGGTGCCCGTTGACGTGGTCGAGTGCTTCTTTATCTCTCGCGCCTCGGCCAAGCCGGCCGAAGGAGAAACCAACGTGGTGAGCGTGGTGGCTCGGCTGGCGGAATCGGCGGTCGATTTCAAACAGCGCGCCGTCAAGCCGGCACTTGGCAAATGGGAGGAGGGCTATGTTACAATTCGCGGCACCTGGTGCGAGCGGCTGTCGCTCGATGTGGTGAATCGACTGAATCAGCGGCTTCGCGAAGCGCATCGCGATGCTCAAACTCCTCGTTAAGAGCAAATCCGCTGGCTCGCACTCATGCCCCAACTAGTCATCAGCGTTCGTAACGTCGCCGAAGCCCTGCTCGCTTGCCAGGCCGGCGCGGACCTGATCGATATCAAGGAGCCGTCGCGCGGGTCGCTGGGGGCTCCCGCGGCGGCGACCATTCGGGAGATAGTGCGGGCGGTTTGCGGTCAAGTTCCAATCAGCGTCGCGCTGGGAGAACTGCTCGATCAGAATACTGGCCAGGAATACGACCTCGATTCGGGCGTTTTGCACGGCGTCCGATATGTCAAGCTAGGACTAGCTGGCTGCGCCGCGAGGTCCGACTGGTTTGGCCAATGGCAAGTGACAATCGACCGGCTGCCGGACGACGTCGAGCCGGTGGCGGTCGTCTACGCCGACGCCAACAGCAGGGCACCGTCGGTCGATGCAATTCTGGCGGCGGCGGTTTCCGTTGCCGCTCCGATCGTGCTGGTGGATACATTTGAAAAGTGGGCGGGGAATCTGTTGGCCCACTGGTCGCTGGCCAGAACGGGCGATTTTGTCACGAATGCCCACGAACTCGGACTGCAGGTGGCGCTAGCCGGCTCGCTCGACTTGGCGGCGATTGGACAGCTATTGCCCATTGGTCCCGATTTCATTGCCGTCCGAGGGGCGGTTTGCAGCGGCAGCCGGCAGGAGGGAATCGATCCGAACAGGCTGCTGCGGCTAGTTGAGGTCTTCCGCTCATTACACGTCGACGGGCAGACGCACTCATCAGCGATGACTGCGACGCATCCGTCAGCGATGATTGATGCGTAGCCGGGTTTCATGATGTTCGGCGCACTTCGGCATAGAACTTTTTTCGCCTCCGCGCGAAAAAATAGTTGACGAACTCGCGACAAGGTTCGATACTCGCCATACATTAAGGTCTTGCCCCATTCGTTGGGATTCCTTTTCGGAAGGCGTCTATTTCGTCGAGCTTCGTATTTGTTGATCTTTGTTGTCAGCGAGAATGTTGTCAGCGAGAATATCGAAGAATATTTCTGTCCCACTGTCCGCCATGTAATTGGCGCGTGCGGTGGACCACTCTTGAGGAGGCCTCACGTGCCAAACTCCGTGCTTGAAGCGATTCAGCAGGGACAGTGGAATTACGAGCCGGAAGATGTGGCGGCCAACAACTACGGCCGCACGAAGGCCATGCCGGGCACGGCCGAAAAAATTGAGATCCTCGCCGAGCGCCTCCGCAGCGGTCTGCCGCTGTGGCATCCGGCCGACCGCGTCGATTTTGACGACGATCCGCGGTGAAACAATCTCAGCGATGAATGGCCTGCCTTCTCTTCGTCGTGTCTGACGGCGACGAATCCAACCTTCTTCGCCTCAATCTCTGCGAGGCGCGTCGGTTGCTGCTGCCTTGGGCTCTTGCCCCAACTGTGCTAAATTGACTCCGCCTCGTCCGGCCGATTGCCGTGATCGCGGTGCAGATCAACGCAGTAAAGGCTGAAAAGGAACAGACATGCCCAGTATTCGTATCACGGTGCCTCATACTCTAGGCCAACAAAAAGCGGTCGAGCATCTGCACGGTCTGATGGGCAAGATGAAGCAGCAGTACAGCGAACATATCCAGGATTTCGAGGAATCGTGGCAGGGCAACGTGCTGAGCTACTCGTTCCGCACGTTCGGCATGTCGATTCGCGGCACCATGGAAGTTCGGGAAACGGAAGTCGAGGTCGAAGCCAGCATTCCACTGGCCGCCCTGATGGTCAAAGGGAAGATCGAGCAGGAGATTCGCGGGGCGTTGACGAAGGCGCTAAGCTGATGCCGCCCTGAAACGGCCCCGCAGCAAATCGCACTCCTTTCTATAGGACTGCCATCACAATTGGCACAATCGTGCCTGGGTTCATATTCGCGAGTTCGCGGCGCCGCATCTGATTGACAGCCGGGTCAATCGACCTATGCTTGCCACGGATTGGCCCGGCTGTACCAACTGCGCCGATCGCGCGGCGGGCAGATCGGGCACTCGGGGTCCATCGCGACGCAATCACTCCTGCCCACTGTGAGAAACAACCATGCTGGCCAACGTCTTGGTGGCGGACAATTCGACCACGATGCGCAAGATTATCGTCCGCTCGCTCGCCGCGGCCGGCGTGAAATCGGCGGTGGAAGCAGCCGATGGCGATGAGGCGCTGTCGCTGTTCAAGACGGGCAATTTTGACATGGTGCTCACGGACTCCGTGCTCACCGACACCGACATGCCGGGGACCAGCGGCGTGGACATGATCCGCGAAATGCGCAAGCAAAACCAGCAGATCCCCATCATCGTGGTCGCCACCGAGGCGCACCGCGGCCAGGCCCAACAGGCCCTCGACGCAGGCGGGTCCGACTTTCTGGTCAAGCCCTTCTCGGCCGAAGTGCTGCGGAAGAAACTGGTCCAGCACGGCGGTTGAGATCCTTTTTCACGGATCGTGCGTCACCGCAGAACCAGAAATGCCTTCCCTGGTTTTCGCCTTTTCCGTGTGCCACTGGGTTTGCCAGTGCCGGCATTGCCAAGCGGGCCTCCACTGACTGTTCAATACTCTTAACATGTCTCTTGGCTCAGCCGCCATATTCCAGGCTGGCACGCGCAACTTGATTCGGTCCGTGCCACGATATCTTAGCGCCGGCGCGAAACCTGACTTCGTTTCGACCGGACACGCTCTCTCCGGCCAATGCGTTTTTTTCGCTTGAGCCGTCCCCAAGTTGTTCAATTTGCCCCGCGGCAATTACACTCATATGTTGTCGCACGAATGCGCCGCATTCGCCGCGGCGTCGGCACGAACGCACTCGGCCCGAACGGGCGGATGCGATTGAGTGATTTTGCAAGGACCGTGCGGTTCCATCTCTCCCCTGGGGCAGCCGTCGTGGCACAAGAACAACCGCACATGCCGTTGCTGGCTAGTCTGTACGAAGACTTTCTCGGCCATCAGGACACGGCGCAATTCGGTCGAGCCGTTTCCGTTTCCTACACGCTGGCCACGCTCGAGCGATTGACCCACAGCTCGAATCGCACCGTCCGCCGCGCCAGCATCCTGGCCTTGGGCTGCCTGGGCGACTACGAAGCCAACCACGTGCTCGGCAGGGCACTGAACGACCCGGACCGCGGCGTCCGTTCGCTCGCGGAAACTGGCATTCACACCGTCTGGAGCCGCGCCGGCAACAGCTATCAGCGGGCACAGCTCCAAATCATTATTCGCCTGGTGGCTGCTTTACGCTACGATGAGGCCATTCGCCGGGCGACCGAACTGATCGAGCAGGCCCCCTGGTTCGCCGAAGTGTGGAATCAGCGGGCACACTGCCATTTTGCCAGTGGGCAATACGCCGAGTCGATCCGCGATTGCCGGCAGGCCTTGGAGATCAATCCGTATCACTTTGCAGCGGCCGCCGAAATGGGCCAATGCCATATCAAGCTGGGCGATCCCAAGTCGGCCCTGGATTGCTTTCGCCGCGCCCTGCGATTGAACCCAAATCTCGAAGGGGTCCGCGCCCAACTGATTCACTTACAACGATCGCTCAAAGACCAATAACGATCCGGTTTGCGATTGTTGGTCGGCCAGGCAGGAGGCCGGCGCACAATGCTTGAATCGACCATGCTTGAAATTATCGCCCATCGCGGGGCATCGCACGACGCGCCCGAAAACACGCTTAACAGCGTGCGACTCGCCTGGGAACAAGCCGCCGACGCGGTCGAAATCGACTGCCACCTCACGGCCGACGGACAGATCGTCGTGATTCACGACGCCGACACGCGGCGCGTCACCGGCGAGAAACTCGTCGTGGCCGAGTCTTCGCTGGCCGATCTGCAACGGCTCGACTATGGCCGCTGGAAGGGGCCGCAGTTTGCCGGCGAACCGCTGCCGCTGCTCGCCGAAGTCATCGCCACCATGCCCGCTGGCAAGCGGTTGTTCATCGAGATCAAGTGCGGCCCGGAGGTTCTCCCCGCGCTGGCGAAGGAACTCGATGTCTCGGATCGGCCGGCGGCGGATTTTGTGGTGATCGGCTTTCATCATCACGTCGTGCATGGCATCAAGCAGCTTCGCCCTCAGGTGCCAGCCTATCTGCTGGCGCGGACCACCGGCTCCGACGTGCGACGCGTCTCTTCCGTCCGGCGGGCCGGCAACGTGATCGACGACCTGGTCGATCAGGCCAAGGCCGTCGGCGCGGATGCCCTGGACGTCGAGTACTCAGAGTTGGTGGACTCCGCGTTTGTCGATCGGGCCAGTCAAGACGATCTGCCATGCTACGTCTGGACCGTTGACGTCGCCCGCGTGGCGCGGCGGCTTCGCAAAGCGGGCGTGCGCGGCATCACGACCAACCGGCCGGGCTGGCTGCGACAACAGCTTTCAAGGCGGGAAGAGGCGGGGCGGTAGCAGCCGTGTACGATAGGGCGCCTGGGGCAACGCCCCAGTTAACGCTAAACCGTGGGGCGATGCCCCAGGCACCCTCCTTGGCGCCCACCGCGTTATAATCTGCCTCATGTCATCGCCATCGCGACCTGTCGTAATTCTCGGCGCCGGAGTGAACGGCGCGGCACTGGCCCGCGAGCTGTTGCTCAATGGGGTGCCGGTCGTGATTGTCGAAGCGAATGATATCTGCTTCGGGGCGACCGCCTACTCCTCGCGCCTGATCCACGGCGGTCTGCGATACCTGGAGTTTGGAGATCTGGCCCTGGTGCGCGAGTCGTTGGCCGAACGTTCGCGTCTGCTTCGCCTGGCGCCGCAGTTTGTCCATCCACTGCGGCTGCATATTCCTGTTGCCGGGCGACTGGGGGGTTGGTGGGGGAGCGCCAGTCGGATGCTAGGTGGGGTAGGGGGTGTACAGGCAGGCCGCGGCATGTGGCTGGTCCGGACGGGGTTGCAACTCTACGACTACTACGCCCGCGATCCGCAGTTGCCGCGGCATTCGATTCTTCGCGTGGGGCAGCCTGGCGCGCCGGTGGTCGACGCGGCGCGGTATCAATGGCTCTGTGCTTATTCGGACGCCCAGATGCGGTTGCCCGAGCGGTTCGTTCAGGCGTTGCTGGCGGATGCCCGAGCGTTGGCGGCCGCCGCTGGCGTGGAATTTCGGTTGGTGAACTACCATCGGGCTCGTCTCACTGGTTCACGGATTGAGATATTTCCCACCTCGGCAGGTGATTCCGTCGGCGAAGCCGCACCGTTCGAGACGATTGAACCGTGCACTGTTGTGAACGCCACCGGAGCCTGGGTCGATCTGACGCTGCAAGAGCTGAAGGTGGCCACGGCAAAACTCATGGCCGGCACGAAGGGAACGCACTTCATTACTTTTCATGCCGGCCTGCGGCAGGCCCTGGCGGGGCAATCAATCTATGTGGAAGCCGACGACGGCCGCCCGATGTTCGTCCTGCCGTTCGGGCCGGCGGTGCTGGTGGGCACCACCGACATACCGCACACCGGCCGCCCCGAGCTGGCCTTGGCCAGCGACGAAGAGCTGGACTACCTGGTGAACGGGGTCAATCATGTCTTTCCACAAGTAAAGCTGGCACGAACGGATCTCGAGTTGCACTATTGCGGTGTGCGGCCGCTGCCGGCGTCAACCGCCGCCACGCCCGCTGCGGTGAGCCGCCGCCACAAGCTGGTCGAACATGTCGGAGCGGCCGTGCCGCTGTATTCGATGGTCGGAGGCAAACTGACTACCTGCCGGCAGTTGGCCGAGGAAACCACCGGCACATTGCTCGCCCGACTGGACCTGCCTCGCCGCGCGGATTCACAAAACCGCGTGGTGCCGGGAGGCCAGGACTATCCGCAAGGGGAAGAGAATCTCCTCAATGCCCAGAGCCAGCTGGCCGGGGAGTTCGGGCTAAGCGAACAACAGGTGGCCGCTGCGTGGCCCTTATTTGGAACGCGGCTAAAACAGGTTCTGGCGGAGTCGAGCGACCCGCGCGGGAATAATCTCGACAATACGCAGTTGCCCGTGGCGCTGGCCCGTTGGATCATCGAGCACGAATGGGTTCGCACCTTGGACGATCTGGTTGAACGGCGTCTGATGCTGCTGTACCATCGGCCCCTCACGGCGATTGGCCTACGGCAATTGGCCGAATTATTGCATGGGGCCGGGATGCTGGCCAAGGATCAAATCGACGTTCAAATTGCGGCCACCACGGAGCGTCTGCGAACGCATTTTGGCAAATCGGTTTTGTAATGACTCGTGGCGACTCATCAGGCGAACCATTCCATGGCGAAATATATTCTGGCGCTCGACCAGGGGACCACTTCCAGCCGGGCGATCCTGTTCGACCACAACGGCCGGATCGTGGCGGGTGCGCAGCGCGAGTTCCCACAGATACTGCCCGCTCCTGGTCTCGTGGAGCACGACCCTGAGGCGATCTGGGATTCGCAGTTGGTGGTGGCCCAGGAGGCCTTGGCAAAGGGGCAGGTTAAGTCCGACGATCTGGCCGCAATCGGAGTGGCCAATCAGCGCGAGTCCACCATCCTCTGGGATCGACTCACCGGCCGCCCCGTTGCACATGCCGTAGTGTGGCAAAGCCGGGCCAGCGCGGCGATCTGCGATCGCATGAAGGCCGATGGACTGGAACCGCTGTTCCGCGAGAAGACCGGCCTGTTGCTCGACGCCTACTTCAGCGGCACCAAGATCAAATACCTATTCGACACGCATCCAGGATTGCGCGAGCGGGCGGCAGCCGGCGAAATACTCTTCGGCACCGTCGACTCATTTCTTATCTGGCGGCTGACCGGAGGTCGCCGCCACGTGACCGACGTCAGCAATGCCAGCCGTACACTGCTACTGAACATTCACACGCGGCAATGGGACGACGAATTGCTCCGCCTGCTAGATGTTCCACGAGCCATGCTGCCGGAGGTTTGCTCATCGAGCGAAATCTATGGCGAGACAGAGGCCAAGTGGTTCGGCACACCCGTTCCGGTGGCGGGCCTCGCCGGAGATCAGCAAGCGGCACTGTTTGGGCAAACCTGCTTTGCACTTGGCAGCGCCAAAAACACCTATGGCACCGGCTGCTTTCTGCTGATGAATACCGGCGCGACGCCAAAGCAATCCAAGAACCGTTTACTGACGACCATTGGCTGGCAGATCGGCAACGACGTGACGTACTGCCTGGAAGGCTCCGTGTTCATCGGCGGGGCGGTGGTGCAGTGGCTGCGCGACGGCCTGGGATTGATTCGCCAGTCGGAAGACATCGAAGCCCTGGCCGCCACCGTGCCGGACTCCGGCGGCGTGGTGCTTGTGCCGGCGTTCGTCGGCCTGGGCGCCCCGTACTGGGATCCCTTCGCGCGCGGCACAATCTGCGGCATCACGCGCGGCACCGCGGCGGGGCATATTGCCCGCGCGGCGATCGAGTCGATGGCCTTTCAATCGCGCGACCTGCTCGAAGCGATGCAAAAGGACGCCGGCGTGCCGCTGGGTGTTTTAAAAGTCGACGGCGGCGCCGCGGTGAACAACCCCCTGCTGCAATTTCAGGCCGATATTCTGGGCGCCGCGGTGCAGCGGCCCGAGATCTGCGAGACCACCGCCTTAGGCGCCGCCTATCTGGCCGGCTTGGCGGTCGGCTTCTGGGCCGATCAAGACGAACTGGCCCGTCATTGGAGCCTGGATCGCGAGTTTAAGCCGGCGATGAGTGCCGCGGAGAAGGACCGGCGCTATGGCCGGTGGCAACGGGCAGTGCAACGGTCGCTCGCCTGGGAGAAGGAAGAATTATGAGGGCTTGGTCGCAACCCCCCAGTCGAATTAGAGCAACACGATCTGGAGCGATGCCCCAGACACCCTCCACTGACGCCACTTTATCGTAACGGCAAATTCGCCCCGCCATTCTCCGCCGTCCGGCACACATCAACATAGCGACGTGGATCGCGGCAGAATTGGGCCAGCGTTGCTTCGCTGGAGAACAGATAAATCCGTTTGCCGTAGAACAGTCCGTGCCCACGATGTCCTGGCACCGATTGGCCAGACTCGGCGGCCAACACCGGATCGAGGCCCGACATCGCCGGCCCGTAGAAATCGGGGTTTGCCAGGAATCGCCGCTGCTGGTCGGCGCCGCTGAACAAATACGTGCGGCCCCGATGCACGGCGCCAAAGCGAACGTCGCCACGGACCCATTTTTCGTGCTCGGCCAATTCGACAGGGCAGAAACCTTCCAACGCGAGCGGCGCATCCGCCCCAGGGGTCAAACCGCGTGACGGCTGTTGTCCCGCCGGCGGTCCCGGCATGGTGGCGGCAGCAGATCGAAAATCCGTTACCGCAGAAACTGGGGCAACCTGATTCGGTGCCCAGGGCTGACTTGCCGGCGGAGCAACTTGCTGCGGCGGAGCACCGGGCATGTTCGGATTCCCTGGGCGATCTCCGTAGAAGTTTGAATAACGATCGGCCGTATAGCCGCTGGCGACGGGGCCGGGCGCTGGCGATGCCATGCCGGGTGCTGGTCCGTTGGGCGAACACTGCATGGCGACGGGCGCTCCACTAGCTGGGCCGGGAATAAAGCACTGGCCGTTGCCAGCGGGCGCGCCAGGAGGCGGCCCATAACCACTGGGCAGATTGGCCGGCGGCATGTTCGCCGCGGGCATATTTGCCGGGGGGATGTTAATTCCCGCGTACGCCTGCACCACCTTCGGGGCGGCGGTCATGGCGGCTCGATCCAGCCCACTCAAATACGCCATCTGCTCCTGCGGGCATTGCAGCGTGACAACAACCTGTCCGGCCGGCGTAAGGATCACGTCGGTCGGCCAACTGGTCACGCCATATTGCTGGGCCACGGCGGCAAACTGATCGGTGTTGATCTTCACGGGAACGAATCGGGCCTGCAGCCGCTCGGCGGTGCCGGGGCGCGCAAACACCTCTCGTTCCAACTTCATGCAAGGTTGGCAACTGGTGGACCAGAAATGAACCAGCACCAGCCGGTTGGTCTGCCCGGCGATCTGCCGCGCTTGCTCGATGCTCTTAAGCCACTGGATCTCCTCCGCGCGGGCGGGCGCGGCGACGCACATCGCGGCCACGAAACCCAAGGCTGCCAGCAGGCTGGTGTACCGCGTCATAAACAAGACCCCGTGGAGGAAAGCCAACAGGTAGGAAGCCAACAGGTAGGAAGCCAACGCATTGACTGCGAATAGTTGACCCGTGCGAATAAAGAATTTCCGCACCTTCGATATCGACGCGGCGGACGCTGCCGGATAATCCAAACATTCCAATTGCGGCAACTTTGACGCACGACAAGAACGCGGCGTGGCAGCCAGCATTTCCAAGCAGCCGCGCAGTGGTGCTGGTCAATCGGCGGCCACTGCTTGCCCTAACCCGTTTGACCTCAATGGGTTATTAACGCCGCCGCCTCGCGTTTTCGGCACATTCGATAGGACTATCCCGAGAATTATAAAAATCTTCGCAAAATACCTGGATACAATGCGAGTCGAAGCTTGACACAGACGAAGAGATCAATAAGATGCTGGTAGCTTAAGTCCTGCTTAGCAGGCACTCGGTATTCGGCCTTT
>JAIOQB010000221.1 GCA_021413585.1 Planctomycetia bacterium | reverse complement strand
CCAAGTGGAACTTCGGCCTGTTTAAGATGACGCTCAAGCCGGGCGAGAACAACCTCGGCGACATCAAGGTTCCGCTGCCCACGCAATGAAACCGCGGGGTGATTTCGCTGATGGATTCCTTTAATTCGGCCGAGTGCTGGGAAACGTAAACGTGTTTTGCAACGCGAGTGATTTGATGACGGCAGGTTCAGCCAATCGCGCGACAGGAAGCTGGGCTGCGGCATGTGCCGTGGCCGTGGTCGCTGTTGCGCTCAGTCAGACCGGCTGTCATCAGTCCATGGTCGACCAGTTCCAGCCCAATGCGGAGGCGGCCGGCGAGTTCCGCGCGAAGATCGTCGCCAAGGCGGCCCCCGCCGAAGGGGCCGGCGCGGCCGACGCGCAGAAAGCCACCGGCTGGGGAACGATCCAAGGGACGATCGTCGTCGTCGGCGCTCCGCCCAAGCCGGGCGTGGTGTTGATCAACAAAGACCTTGAAGTGTGCCAGCCCGGCGGCCACCCGGTGGTGAACGACAACCTCGTCATCAATCCCTCCGGCGGCGGCCTGGCCAACGTGGCCATCTTCGCGCAGGGCCTGAAGGGAGAAAACGTCCACGAATCGGCGGTGGCGAAAAAAGGGAGCGAGGTTTCCTTCGACCAGAAGACCTGCTTGTTCCTGACCCACGTCGCCACGATCCAGGTAGGCCAGAAGCTCAAGATCATCAACAGCGACCCGATCTCGCACAACACGCTGATCCGGGGCAACCCGGAATTCAATCAAACGCTCAGCCCGGGGCAGGCGGTGATGTACGAGCCGGCCAAGCCAATGACCGCCCCGGCCGGTGTGGCGTGCAGCATCCACCCCTGGATGAGCGCCTACCTGCTGCCGCGCGACAACGGCTACGTGGCGGTGACGAATCCCGAAGGCAAGTTTGAAATCAAGAATCTTCCCGCGGGCATTAACCTCAAGCTGCAACTGTGGCACGAGGCACTGAAGGAATACGGCGGCGTGGAGATCAACGGCCAGAAGCAGCCCCTCTCCCGCGGCGTGCTGCCGATCAAGATCGAGCCGGACAAAACTACAACGCTTGAGATCAAGATTCCCGCGTCGGCGTTTCCGGCTTCGTAGCGGATTTGCGAATTGCGATGCTTGGTATGCGATTGAGTGGGATGGATGGAAAGAACTTGAACCGTACGATGACGACACACATTTTCAACTCGCGCGTGGCATTGACCCTGGCGGGGCTCGTTCTGGCCCTGGGCATCCTCGGCTGCGCCGCGCCGCCGCCCAAGTTTCGGCCAAACCTGGTGCAGGCCAAGACCGCCGGGGCGGAAAAAGTCACGCTCGCGTCCACACCCGAGGTCGATCTGCCGACCCCCGACAAGGCCCCCGTGGCCGGCGGCAAGGATCCCAACGCCGCGCTCGAGCAAGCCTACGGCATGAAGCTTTCCGACGACGCCGGCAAAGCGGTGATCGAATCGGTGGTGGCGGACAAGCCGGCCGCCAGCGCCGGACTGATGTGGGGAGATGTCATCACGTCGATCAACGGCTCGTCGATCAGCGACCGCCCCGCGGCGGTCAAGGCTCTGCTGGAGCAGGCCACCTGGGGCAAGCCAATGAAAGTTAAGGTCGATCGCCAGCAAGGCCAGCAGATCGCCAACTTGCTGCTGGCGGTCTTCGGCACGCCCGATCATCCTGAGCGAGTCAGCGCCGACGGCAGCCCCGACCCGACCCTGCTCAAGTCGTTCGGCTTCGACATCGACAAGCTGCAGGTCTCCGCCGGCCGCGTATATAGCGAGCAATCGGGCCGCCAGCACGGCCTGTATCGGCTGCACTGTGCCCATTGCCACGGCATCAGCGGCGACGGCGCCGGCCCGACCGCCGCGTTCCTCAATCCGTATCCGCGCGATTACCGCCAAGGGAAGTTCAAGTTCAAGTCGACCCTTGGGGCCGAGAAGCCGACGCACGCGGACTTGATGCGGATTCTCACCGACGGAGTCCCGGGCACGGCCATGCCCTCGTTCCGCATCCTGCCGGAAAACGAGCGCGAAGCGCTGGTGGAATACGTGGAATACTTAAGCGTCCGCGGCGAAACGGAGATCAAGCTGATCGACCGCGCCGCGCGCGGCGAGACGATCCCCACTCCCGCCGAGCTGGCCGGCGGCGGCCCGCTGGTTCCCGACGCGGAAGGGAACGTCACCGAGCCTCAGGACGAGAACAACATCGTGGCCGGCGTGGTGTACACCTGGCGGATGGCCGACAAGAAGATCGTGGCCCCGGTCGCTCCGTCGGAGGAAATGACCAAGTGGCTGGCCGGCGAGATGCCAAAGAACGCAGACGGCTCGCCCGCTTCCGCCGACTCGCCCGCGGAGAAGCGCCGGCTGGCGTCGCTGGCCCGCGGCCAGGCGATGTTCTACGGCACGGCGGCCAACTGCTTCAGTTGCCACGGCGACTCGCAGCTCGGCGACGGCCAGACGACCGATTACGACTTCTGGTTCCAGTGGCGCAAGTCGCTCGACACGAAGCCCGCGGCAGACCGGGACAAGGTGATCGCCGAGTTTGAAGCGCTGGGCGCCCTGCCGCCGCGCAACATCAAGCCGCGCGACCTGAGGGCAGGCGTCTATCGCGGCGGGCGGCGGCCGCTCGATATTTATCGCCGCATTTTCTCCGGCATCAACGGCACCCCGATGCCGGCAATCAGCGTGCTGCCGGCCGGAGCAGCCCCCGATCCTAAAAAGGGCGTCACGACGCAGGAAATTTGGGATCTGGTCCATTTTGTCAAAAGCCTGCCGTACCAGCCGCTGAGTCAGCCGCCGGAACAGTTGGAAGCGTTGCGCGAACATCAAATTCAATAAGTGGTCAGTGGTCAGTTGCAACTGACGACTGACAACTGACAAGCGTTCGGGAGAGTTTATCGTGGGAAAGTTCTGGAGCTTTGTGTTCTTCCTGGTGCCTGTGTTGGGCGTGGGCTTGTTCGTCGTCGCAATGAACTTCCACAGCCTGCCGCTGCTGAACCATTGGTTTCCAGAAGACGTGTCGGCCTCAGGGCATGTGATTGATCAGTTGTTCATGACCATCCTGGTGCTCACGGGCGTGGTGTTCGTGGCCACCGAAGTCTGCTTGGCCTTTTTTCTGTGGCGGTACGACGCCAAGGCCAACCGCGACCCGGTCCGCTACATGCACGGCAGCCATACGCTGGAAGTGGTGTGGACGGTGCTGCCGGCGGCCACGCTGTTCTTCATCGCCATCTACCAGATGAACGCCTGGGCCGACGCCAAGATCCGCCAACCCAAGGACGCCGGCGTGATCGTGGAAGTGCGCGGGCGGCAATTCGAGTGGCGGTTTCGCTACCCTGGGCCCGACGGCAAGTTCAACACGCCGGACGACATCCACTGGGACACCGACCTGCACGTGCCGGTCGACGAGGAAGTGCTGGTGCACCTGAAGAGCGAAGACGTGCTGCACAGCTTCTTCCTCCCCAACATGCGGGTCAAGCAGGACGCCGTGCCCGGCATGATGATTCCGGTCTGGTTTCGACCCACGAAGATCGGCAGTTGGGATCTGGTGTGCGCGGAACTGTGCGGCTGGGGGCATTACAAGATGCGCGGGCGGATCACCGTCCAGTCCCGCGCCGACTTTGACGCCTGGCTGGTCGAAATCGCCAATAAGCAACATGCCACTCAGGCTGACGCAACCGCCACGGCCGACGCAGCCAAACCGGCCAAGTAAAAAACCTTTATTACCAGCGAGCCTCCGGCCGTGCCGGAGATTGACCTGACGAGGCCGGCCCACCCGCCGGCAAAGTGAAACATCATGAGCATCACGGCTGAAGGATTTCACGCACAAGAAGCGGTTCATGCGCACGGCCATGCGGGCCTGGGCAAATTCATCGGCACGTACGTCTTCTCCCGCGACCACAAGATCATCGGCATCCAATTTCTATTCTCCACGTTGCTGTGGTTTTTGATTGGCGGCCTCTTGGCGCTGGGGGTGCGGTGGCAGTTGGCATGGCCCTGGTCGAACGACATGCCGTTGGTCAGCAAGATGTTCTTCGCGCACACGGGCGGACAGATTTCGCCCGAGTTCTACACGATGATGTTCACGATGCACGCCACCGTGATGATCTTCTTCGTGATCATCCCGATTTTGGCCGGGGCGTTTGGCAACTACCTGATCCCGCTGATGATCGGGGCGGACGACATGGCCTTCCCCACGCTCAACATGCTCAGCTACTGGTTCATGTGGCCGTCATTCTTGTGCATCATAGCCAGCTTCTTCGTGCATGGCGGCGCCGCGGCCGCCGGCTGGACATCGTATCCCACGCTCGCGGCGCTGCAGGAAGCGTCCCCCGGCGGGCACATGGGGCAGACTTTGTGGCTGCTGGGCGTCACGTTTGCCGGCGTGGCGTCGATGCTCGGCTCGGTCAATTACATGACCACGATCATCCAGATGCGGGCCCCCGGCATGACGATGTTCCGCCTGCCGCTGACGATCTGGGCGATGTTCATCACTGCCGTACTGCAGGCGTTTGCCCTGCCGGTGCTGACCGCGGCCGGGTTCATGCAATTGCTCGATCGGTCCGTGGGAACCGGTTTCTTCCTCCCTGACGGCGCCACGGCGAACAACGCTCCCTACGCCACCGGTGGCGGGCAGCCGCTGTTGTGGCAGCACTTGTTCTGGTTCTACTCCCATCCGGCGGTGTACATCATGATCCTGCCGGCGATGGGCATGGTCTCCGATATCATCGCCTGCTTTGCCCGCAAGCCGATCTTCGGCTACAAGCCGATGGTGTATTCCATCGCCGGGATCGCCGGCCTGGGCTTCGTCGTGTGGGGACACCACATGTTCATCTCCGGAATGAATCCCTACCTGGGGATGACGTTCATGGTGGCCACGATCATGATCGCCCTGCCCAGCGCCATCAAAGTATTCAACTGGCTGGGGACGTTGTGGGGCGGAAAAATCCAATTCACCACGGCCATGCTGTTTGCCGTGTCGTTCGTGTCGATGTTCATCATTGGCGGACTGAGCGGCATCTTCATGGCGGCCACGCCGATCGACATCTTCATCCACGACACCTACTTCATCGTGGCCCACTTCCACTACGTGCTGTTTGCGGGCACGGCGATGGGCGTGTTCGGCTCGATTTACTTCTGGTTCCCCAAGATGTTCGGGCGGACGATGAACGAGTTCTGGGGGAAGGTTCACTTCCTGCTGACGTTCATGTTCCTCAACGGCGTGTTCTTCCCGATGCACATCCTGGGCGTGGTCGGCTTTCCGCGGCGGCTGGCCGATCCGTACCAGTACGAGACGTTCCATCACCTGCTGGGGATGAACAGGTTCATCACCTACTGCGCGATCGGCATGGTGTGCAGCCAGTCGATCTTCGCGATCAACTTCATCTACAGCATCTTCTTCGGCCCGGTGGCGGGGCGCAATCCATGGCACGCCAACTCGCTGGAATGGTGTTGCCCCAGCCCGCCGGGGCACGGCAACTTTGATTTCCAACCGATCGTCTACCGCGGCCCGTACGAATACGGCAGCCCGGAAGTGCAGACCGATTATTACCCTCAACATCAGCCGCCCCCGGAAGGTGCCGCGCCGGCGACGGAAAGATACATGGATGGGTAAGGAAGCTAGTACTCAGTACTCAGTGAAATGCCGTTGTTCGCAAAGTTCGCAATACAAAATGGCTAAACCCGGGTTAATGCTTTGAGTCCTGATCCTCCCCATAACAACGTCGCTCCCAACGCCTGGCCGCATCGGCTGGCAGTTGCGTTGGTGTGCGCCACGTTTCCGCTGGTGTGGATCGGAGCGCTGGTCACCACGCGTCAGGCGGGGATGTCGGTTCCCGACTGGCCGAACACCTACGGCTACAACTTGTTTCTCTATCCGATCTCCACTTGGCTGGCGGGGCCGTGGAACTTGATGATCGAGCATGGGCATCGCTTGCTGGGTGCCGCGGTGGGCCTGATTACCATCGGCGTGGTCGCCGTCACGTGGCGCGAGCCGCGGCTGCGTGGCATCACGCTCTTTGCCCTGACGCTGGTGATCGGGCAAGGCGTGCTCGGCGGCATGCGGGTGCGGCTGGATGAGCTGGCGCTGGCCCGCATTCACGGCTGCGTCGGCCCGTTGTTCTTCGCCACGGCGGTCACCATCGCCGTGATGACGTCGCGATTGTGGCAGGACGCCTCGCAAAACCAATTCGCCCCCACAGAACCTGACGCCGCCGCGCGGAAGTTACAACGCTTGGCCCTGCTGACCGCGATTCTGGTCTATCTGCAATTGGTGGTCGGGGCCTTCCTGCGGCATGTCGCGGTCGACGCGCTCCCGGGTTCGTTCAGCACCGCGGTGGTGTT
The DNA here is from genome assembly GCA_021413585.1 of Planctomycetia bacterium. Lineage (GTDB taxonomy): Bacteria > Planctomycetota > Planctomycetia > Pirellulales > UBA7805 > JAIOPX01. Next base: position 27,645 of record JAIOQB010000221.1, on the reverse strand, counting down.
TCACTTGCTGCTGGCTGGCGCCGTGGCGGTGCATGCCAACTTGTTGTTGTATCGCGTGATCCGTTCGTATCGGCAGCGCCGCGAGCTGGTTCGACCGGCCACGTGGTTGGGGATTTTGGTCGGCACGCAATTGATGCTCGGCGGTGCCACGTGGTTTGTCAAATACGGCTTGCCCGCGGGGATGCTGGCCAACTGGCCCTCGGTGGCGCGGTGGACGAACACGGCCGGCTCATTGGGTCAATCGATGATCGTTACCGCGCATGTGGCGGTCGGGTCGCTGATTTTGGCCACCAGCGTGGTGTTGTTTCTCCGCTCGTGGCGCGTGCTAGGGCGGAGCGTCAGCGGGGCCGTGGTCCATCGTCAAAGCCTGGGGATGGCGCTATGAGCATTTCCACGCTGACGTACCCCCGCCGCCGCACCGCCGTGTGGGCCCGCGCGGCCGATTACTTGGAATTAACCAAGCCGCGCATCGCGGCCCTGGAATTGCTGACGGTGGCGGTGGCCGCCTGCGTCGCTTCGGCCGGGTTGCCAGCGGAGCCGCTGCGGATCTTGCACCTGCTGTTGGGCACCGCCCTAGTCGCCGCCAGCGCCAGCGCGCTGAATCAATGGCTGGAGCGGCGGACCGACGCCCTGATGCCGCGCACCGCCACCCGGCCGCTGCCCGCCGGCCGGCTCTCGGAGCGCGAGGTGATCCTGTTCGGCGCCCTAAGCGGCGTGGCGGGCGTCGTATATCTGAGCGTCTGCGTTGGCCCGTTGACCGCCGCCCTGGGCGCCCTAACTTGGGTGCTCTACGTGGCGGTTTACACGCCGATGAAAACGCGCACTTCGGCCAACACGTTCGTCGGCGCGGTGGCGGGTGCGATCCCCGTGCTGATGGGCTTTTCGGCCGTGATGTCGCAGGACGCCACGTCGGCCGATCTGCTGCTGGCTGCCACGTTGTTTCTCTTGGTGTTCCTGTGGCAGTTTCCGCACTTCATGGCCATCGCCTGGCTGTATCGAGATCACTACGCGGCGGCCGGGATGAAGATGCTGCCGGTGGTTGATCCCAGCGGCCGGCGGGCCGGCGCGCAGGCCGTGGCCGCGGCGCTGGTGTTGGTGCCGCTGAGCGTGCTGCCGTCGGTGCTGATGAAGGCGGGCGTGGTGTACTTTGCCCTGGCGCTGATGTTGTCGCTGGGGCAGTTGTGCTGTGCGGCGGTGTTCGCGCTGAAGTTGGACGATCGCTCGGCCCGCTGGCTGCTCAGAGCATCGCTCGTATACCTGCCGACGCTGTTGGCCCTGTTGCTGCTGGTTCCGCTCGTTTATCCGCGTTTGTAGTTACTCCGCGTCTGTAATTGTCTGGAAACCGTCATGTCTGAGCACGACCCTCACCAACACAGCAATTCTGGCCACAGTGACGCCGGTCATAGTGACGCCGGCCATGGGCATGTGAAGCTGGAGTACCAGCCCGCGCTGCCGTTGAGCAACGGCAAGACGATCATGTGGCTGTTCCTGTCGACGGAGATCATGTTCTTCGCCGGGCTGATCGGCACCTACATCGTGCTGCGGTTCGGAGCGGTGGCGTGGCCGGAGCCGCACACGGTTCATCTCAGCGAGCCGATCGGCGCGTTCAACACATTCGTGCTGATCTGTTCCAGCGTCACCGTGGTGCTGGCCTTGGAATGTGCCCGCGCAAACAAGGCGGCGGCGGCCAAAGGCTGGATGGTGCTGACGTTCGTGCTGGGCTGCGTGTTTCTGGGCGTCAAAGGCTACGAGTACAACGCCAAGTTCTCGCACGGAATCTATCCCAAGCTGCCGCGCAGCCAGATCTGGGAGAAGGCGGGCATCCGCTACGTCGCCGCGGTCCGCGACCGGCTGGACCAGGTGATTACCGAAATCTCCACCGACCTGACCGTCGCCGGCGGCCCGAAAACCGCCGAAGGGCGCCAGCAGCTCGCACTCGACACGCAAGCGGCCGAGGTGCAAAAGAAAATCGCCAAGTTCCAAGCAGACCTCAAGCAGCCGTCCGACAAGACAGAGGGGGAGACCGCCGCCGCCAACGCGCTGGCCGCGGAGAACAAGAAGCTCGACGAGATCAAGGCGCAGATGCCGCTAACGATCGCCCGCGACTTGAAGCAGCGCGTTCGCAAGGTGGAGCTGTTGTCCGCCCAGCAGCCGGCGTTGTTTGCTTCCAAGAATCCTGCCCTGCCGCCGCCCGGGCAGGCGACGCTCGACGCGCTGGCGGAGGAAATCTATCCGCCGCACCACAGCGAGTTCACCCCCGAGGGGGATCCGCACGCCATGAAGCCGAACCCGCCGGAGGGGATCAACGACCGCTACCCTTGGTTGAAGCTGCCGATCAAGATCTCCGGCGGCAACATGTGGGCCAGCACGTACTTCCTGCTGACCGGGTTTCACGCTTTGCACGTGATCGTAGGCTTAATCGTGTTCGCGATCATGCTTACGCTGACGCTGAATGCGTCGCGGGCGGGTATGATAGAGAACATCGGGCTGTACTGGCACTTCGTCGACCTGGTGTGGATTTTCCTGTTTCCGCTGCTGTACCTGTTTTGAGGCTGTAGAAGCAACCATGTCGGATCACGGAACGACGCACAGCGATACTCTTTCAGCCGGCGCCGGCGCGCACGGTGCTGACTCGCATGCAGATCACGCCCCTCACGGCGGCAGCATCCGCACCTACATCGCGGTCTTTATCGCCTTGTGCGTGCTGACCAGCGGGTCGTTCATGACGTATACCGAACTGTGGCGGACCCATTTTTCGTCGCACGTCGGTTGGGCGTTCATGATGGCCATCTCGTGCAGCAAGGCGATGCTGGTGATCTTGTTCTTCATGCACTTGAAGTACGAAGCGAACTGGAAATACGTGCTGACGATTCCGGCCGGATTCATGTCGGTGTTTCTGGCGCTGATGCTGGTGCCGGACATCGGCATGCGGTTCTGGCACTACTCGCACGAGCGGCTGGAGTTTTGCGCGTTGCCCCAGAACACGTCGCACGCAGCCCCCGGCCACGCCGCCCCCCCTGCCCCAACCACCGCGGCGCCCGCTACCAACCCCGCGCCTGAAGCGCCCAGCGAACACGAAGGAAAGTGATCGCCACAACGACCACGGCAGGACGCCTTGCTTTAACGAGTCTTGCCATGCCCGTTCTTACCAGCCCGGGGGGTGCCTGGGGCAATGCCCCAGGTGCGTTTGGATTGCAGTTACTGGGGCGTTGCCCCAGGCACTCACTTATACTGGAAATCGTTGCTGGATGACTTCCTCCCCCGCCATCGACGTCGTGCGCGTCTCGCACCATTACGGTCAGCGGCAGGCGCTGTGCGACCTGGATCTGGCGGTGCGCGAAGGGGAAATCTTCGCCGTGGTCGGCCCCAACGGCGGCGGCAAGACGACGCTGTTCCGCCTGCTCTCCACGCTCTTGCCGCCGCAAAGCGGGCAAGTGCGCATTCTGGGGCACGACGTGGTCACGGAAACCTTCGCCGTCCGGGCGCTGATCGGCATCGTGTTTCAAGCCCCCGGCCTCGACCGCCAGTTGACCGTGGCCGAAAACCTTCGCCATCAAGGTCACCTGTACGGCATGTCGGGCCTGCGGTTGAAGCAACGCCAGGACGATCTGCTCACGCGGTTGCGGCTCTCCGATCGCCGCGACGAGCGCGTGGCCACCCTCTCCGGCGGCTTGCGGCGGCGCGTCGAGCTGGCCAAGGGAATGCTGCACGGCCCGCGGCTGCTGCTGCTCGATGAGCCCAGCACCGGGCTCGATCCAGCCGCGCGGCGCGACTTGTGGGATTATCTGACGACATTGCGCCGCGAAGACGGCGTGACCGTGGTGCTCACCACGCACCTGCTGGAAGAAGCCGAGCTGGCGGATCGCATCGCGCTTCTCGACGCCGGCAAATTGCTGGCGCTCGACACGCCCGACGCGCTGCGGGCGACGGTCGGCGGCGACGCGATCACGATCCGTGCCCGCGAGCCGGCCGCGCTGGCGGTGGAGGTCCGGGCCCGCTTCGGCTGCGCGGCCGAAGTGGTGGACGACAGCGTGCGGCTGGAGCAGCCGGACGGGCATCAGTGGATCGCCCGGCTGGTCGAGGCGTTTCCCGGCCGGATCGACGCCGTGACGTTCTCCCGCCCCACGCTCGAAGACGTGTTCATCGATCGCACGGGGCACCGGTTCGCTCACGAGACGGCCGAGCAGCGCGATGCGGCCGGCGGCAAGCGCCGCGGCAAGGGGTACGCCTGATGGCCGAAGCGACGCGCGACAATCCGGCTTCCACGATCACTCCGGCGGGCCCGTCGTTGGGGAGTGTCTACGGATCGGCGGCCCAATCGCCGCTGACGGTGCGGCCGTGGCTGGCGGCGGGGTCGCTGGCGTGGCGCGAGCTGGTGCGGTTTCTCCGGCAGCGAAATCGGGTGTTCGGCGCGCTGGGGCAGCCGATTATTTTCTGGCTGCTGTTCAGCGCGGGATTCAGCGGCATGCAGGGGCTCGGCTACCAGCACTTTTTTCCCGGCACGCTGGTAATGATCCTGCTGTTCACGGCGATCTTCGCCACGATCAGCATCATTGAAGATCGCCGCGAAGGGTTTTTGCAGTCGGTGCTGGTCGCACCGCTGCCGCGGTGGAGCATGGTGGCGGGCAAGATTTTTGGCGGCGCCAGTCTGGCGATGCTGCAAGGGTTGCTGTTTTTGATCCTGGGTTTGCTGACAGTCAAAGGCATGTCCCCCGGCTTCTTCGGCGTGATCGGCGTCGTGCTGCTGATGGCCGTGGTTTCGCTCGCACTGTGTGGGCTGGGATTTCTGCTGGCGTGGCGGATGGAGTCGACACAGGGCTTTCACGCCATCATGATGGTATTGCTGATGCCGATGTGGCTGTTGAGCGGGGCATTCTTCCCAGCGGCCGCGGGCTGGATGGGCTGGGTGGTGGCGCTCAATCCGCTCACGTACGGCGTCTCCGGCATCCGGCAGATGCTGGGGCTGGTCGATGCCAAGACGGCCGCCGCCGAACCGTCGCTGTGGTTATGCTGGTTGGTGTCGTTGTTGTTTGCCGGGGCGATGTTTGCGTTGAGCAGCGCGTCGGCGCGGCGCGCCACGCGGGGAGACTTGCTATGAAACACTTAGCCGTGAAATTGTGGCTGTCGCTGATGCTGGTGGCGCTGATGGGCTATACCGGCTACTCGCTGTGGCGCGTGTCGCAGCGAAATAAAGAAACTCAAGTGCCGGCGGGGGAGGGTTCCGCGCCGGTCGTCACCGTCGGCCCCACCAAGCCGCTGGACCTGGCCTCGTACACGATGACGGAACGTAGCGGCGACTCGATGTCGCTCGAGCAACTGCGAGGGCAAGTCTGGATCGGCAGCATGTTCTACGCCAGTTGCCCCAGCGAATGCCTGCAACTCAATCGCACCATCGCCGCGCTGCACAAGGACCCGCTGTTTCGCGACGTGAAGTTTGTCAGCATCACCGTCGATCCGGCCACCGACACGCCAGAAACATTGCGCGACTACGGCAAGGCGCTGGGGGCCGATCCCAAGCATTGGCTGTTCCTCAACGGCTCGCTCTCCGACGTCGCCCGGCTGGGACGCGATATGAACATCAGCGCAGGCTACAAGACGCACGTCCGCCGGCTGCTGCTGTTCGATCGCGAAGGGAAGGTCCGCGGGATGTTCACGTTTGACGATGGCCAGGATATCGCCAAGCTACGCGAGATGGTGCCGGAGCTGCTCAAGGAACGGACCCCGACGGCGAAGAAGACGGGAACGGTGAAGGCGTCGCCGTAGGAAACGCCGCCGTAGCGTGGGTGCTTGCACCCACGGGGCGAACACATCGTGGGTGCAAGCACCCACGCTACAGTGGGGAATCATTTCGTGCCGACCGCTTCACAAGTCTTTCCATTGCTCGACGCGTCGTTGAACTTCGCAGCCACGGTGCTGCTGGTGTGGGGTTACTGGCTGATCAAGCACCGCCGCGAGCAGGCCCACAAGGTGGCCATGCTCTCCGCGTTTGGTGTGTCGATGGCGTTTCTGGTTTCGTACCTGGCCTATCACGTCTGGCCGATCGGCGCCAAGGCGACGAAGTTTCCCGGGTCGGGGCCGGTCCAGTGGCTGTATTACGCGATTTTGATTACCCACATCGTGCTGGCGATGTTGGTGCCGGTGCTGGCGACGGTGACCATTTACTTCGGCCTTCGCGATCGGCGGGTTCTCCACCGCCGCTGGGCGAAGTGGACGTTTCCGATCTGGCTGTACGTTTCCGTCACCGGGGTGGTGATTTATATCATGCTGTATCAGCTCTACCCGCCGCTGCCGGTGGTACCTATAATGCCCTGAAGTTAGAACCGAGCACACTTCAACGGCCAGGGCAGAAAGCTGCCCATGGCACTCTTGAACTTGCCCATGGCACCCTGCATTCGGAATCAAATCGTGTCACTCGCAATGCTTCGCCGCTTGCTGGTTCGCTCGGCCCCGCTGTTGATCGCGATGGTGCTGGTGCTGGCCGCCGGGTCGCTGACTTGGGCCTGCCCGGGTTGCAAAGACGCCCTGATCGCCAACGATCCCGAGCGGGCCCGGCTCGCCAAGGGTTTTGGCTGGAGCATCATCTTCATGTTCAGCACGCCGTACATCGTGTTTGCCACGGTGAGCGGATACTTCTACCTGGAAGTGCGGCGCGCTCGTAGAGACAAGGCGATCCTGGCGGAGCGCAAGGCGCGCGAAGCGGCGGAGCAAGCCGCGGCTCAGCAAGAGACGCAGGAAAACGCCGTTGCCGATTCAACCGCGGATGAATCTGAAATGGTTGCGGCAGGCGAGCGAGGGGAGTAAACGGGCGGCTGGGGCAACACCCAGTTGTTGACGCTTCCCACTCCACTGGGGCGTTGCCGCAGGCACACGCGCCACTGATTGCGGGCCGCTGCGTTGGGGCCACGCTTCACCCTCCCCCGGCCCCTCCCTACAAGGGAGGGGTTCCTGAAGGTGCAGCAATCCCGCAAGGCTTCCTTCCTCAGGCCTCCAGCCTCAAGCCTCAAGCCTGCTATTGCCTCTCCGCCACGCGCGGCGAGGCCTGCTTGCTGAGGAAGAATCCGGTGGCGAACCAGCCATCGTCTTTGCTGCTGACAAAAATGCCCGCCGGGCCGAGGTAGCGGCGCACCGCGTCGTATTCGGGCAGCTTGCTGCCGTCGAGCTGCTGCTCGCGAGCCTTGGGGTTGTCCTCGTCATCGTCGTCGCTCTTCTCGCTCAACAGGCCGTTGAGCATCTTGCCCATCAGCGTTTGCGACTGCGGCATCTCGCCGCGGCGGAGCAGTTCATACGTGGGCCGGTATTCCTCGTCGGTTCGCGAGAAGGTCTGGCAGCTATTGTTTCCGGCTCCCAGTGAATGCATTTCGTCGCGGACCAATTTGTAGTCCAGGCTGCCGGCCAGCGAGAGCCGCGGCTCGGGTTGTTCGAGCACGCGGCGCAGGATGTCGGTGTGCGTGGCGATCAGCAAGTAGCCGTTGGCCACCGCCATCGCTTTGCTCGAAAGCATCTTCTGCTTCTTCTCTTCCTTCTTCGGGGCGGCCTTCTTGTTCTTCAGCGGATCGCCGGCGCCAAAATCGATGTCCAGGTCGACCTTCGGGGCCACCACCTTTTGCTCCACCACTTCCCACACCACCGTGTCTCCCATCATCCGCTTGACGTGGTTCGGGTCGTTGGACATCAGCTTGCGGATGGCGTTGGCCACCGGGACCGGATCTTTGCATTCGATGGCCACCAGCAGCCGCTCGCTGGAGGTGGTGATCGGCAGTTCGTAGTCCGAGAAGACCATCACCCGCTGCCCCAGGTGGGCCACGATCTCCTGGCGGATGTCGACCTGCGGGCCGCTGGGATCTTTCTTCAGACTGTCGAGCACGGTCTCAAAGATCTCGTCGTCCGCCATCTGGTCGACCAGGGTCTTCGAGTATTCAAAGCTGTTGCGCAGGTCGTTGTTGAAGCTGACGTACGTGGCCAGGTCGCGCGGAATCCACGCGGCGGGCAGGTGATCCCCCCCGTTGGGGAAATTGAGCGTCCGCGCGGCCAGCCGGTATTTGTCCTGGCTCTTGTCCGTGGCGGCCCGCTTCACCGCCGGGGCGTAGACCATCGTGCGGTGCAGCACGTCGTGCGTGCCGTCGTTGAAGTTGACGAATCCGCTGGCTCCCTGCACGCAGGTGAAGCCCTGGTCGCGGAGCACCTTGACCATGTCCTGTCCCTTGGGCTTGCGGCGCTCGGGATGGCTGATGCGCTGCGCGTCGGAATAGCCGAAGGGCTCGACAAACCACCGCAGGTGCGGCTCCAGGGCGCCCGCCTCCTGGCGGCATTTGGCTTGCGACACTTCGTACGCCGGCAAATGGCTGAGGCTGTCGTCGCGCGATCCGCTAAACCGCTTCAGCATGGCGAGCGCGGTGGCCAGATCGTCGCAGGCCACCAGTTGCTGCTCTTTTTCGTGCAGAAACAGCACGGCAATTTCGGCCACTTTCTGGTCGGGCTTCTTGGGGTGCGTGTAGATCGTGAGCTTCACGTCCCCTTCCTGCCGCGTGGCGCGGGTGCAGTTCTTGGCCGTCAGGTTGGCGTCGACCTTCTTCAGCAAGTCGCGGGCTTGCGGCATCTTGCCCGTCACGTCGGCGACGATGGCAGAGACCGCCTGCGTCCGCGAGGCCAGGATTTTGGCCATGCCGACTTCGCCCGAGGGAACGCCTCGCATATCGTCCCAGCTCAGCCCCAGCTTGTCGTGATTCTTGGTCCATTTTTCGCGGAGCTGGCGCTTCAGGTCGTCGGCAAACGGCTTCATCACCGGGTCGTTGACGAGTTGGCCCCACTGCGTTTTGTTGAACTCCGCTTCGAGCGTGTCGAGATTGGGGACCGACAGGTAACCCTTCGTATTGCTGGGCAACAATTGATCGCTGGGCACCGCCGCCACGGCACGCCCCGCGCCCATGCCCACGCACAAAGCTCCCGCCGCCAGCAGCCCCGACCAGCCAGCCGTCCTGAAAATGGATCGCACGTCACAGCTCCTTCGGAGTGAATATCCCGCAAGGTTTGTCATAAGTCGACGAACCAGCAGGGAGTTAGATTGCCTGGGCAAGCTATGTATCTATCGGCTAAGACGCCAGCGGAGAACGATCTGGTTCCGCAATCCGGCGCTTCCTTGTGGGATAAAACGGGTTAATGGACTCCCCTATTATCCCAACTTGTGCCGATGCGGCAAGATAGACAATTGGTGCGGGCGAGCGGGCTCAGGCTCGCTATCATGGCCCGGCTATGCGCATAATTCACGCGCCAGCTAGTTGGGCAGGGGTGGCTGGGCAATTGAGGCCGTAGCGAAAAGCAGCAGGAGCGATAAACGGTGAAAAATTATTTCAAAGAGAGTCTCAGCCACGACCCGGTGCATGGCTATATCCCGTTCACCTCGCCAGGGACGGACGGCGGGGGCGAAGTGGCGGAGCGCGACCTGATCGACCACGCCTGGCTGCAGCGGCTCCGCCAGATCCACCAGTTACAGACCGCATGGTGGGTGTACCCCACGGCAGAGCATACGCGGTTTCAGCATGTACTGGGCGTCATGCACTTGGCCAGCCGGGCGGCCGCCGTGCTGTACGAAAGTCTGGCCGAGCAATGCCCTGATGTCCCCAGCCGAGGATACGTCGAGTCGCTGCTGCGCATCGCCGGCCTGCTGCACGACGTAGGGCACGGCCCGTTTGGGCATTTCTTCGACGAGCATTTTCTGCGGCGCTATGGCCTGACGCACGAGACACTGGGCTGCCAGATCATTCGTCGAGACTTGGCGCCGCTGATCCGCGGCATCCGCCGCAACCCTCACACGGCGCTGCACCCCGGCGAAGAACTCGACCCGGCCCAAGTCGAGTTCCTGATCACAAGACCGGGCGCCGCACCGCCGGGGACTGTCCCTGCTTTTGCCCCGCAAAAGCAAAGGGACTGTCCCCCTGCATCAGACTCTGTTCCTGCCTCGGGCCCGCCCCACTGGCTAGTCCTCCTCCGCAGCCTCTTCTGCGGCATCTACACCGTCGACAACATGGACTTCGTCCTCCGCGACGCCTTCATGTCGGGCTACAGCGCCAAAGCGTTCGACCTCGACCGCTTGCTGCACTACACGTTCTTCAGTTCCGCAGGGCTGACGATCCACGACCGGGGGCTTGACGCCCTGCTGCGGTTCATGACCGTGCGGGCAGAGTTGTTCCGCAGCGTCTACTTCCACCGCACCGTGCGGGGGATCGATCTGGCGCTGGCCGATCTGTTCGTCGATTGCCGCGACTTGATCTTCCTCGGTGATCCGCAAGAACATCTCGACCAATATCGCCGGCTGACCGAATGGTCGCTGCTGGTGGACGTGGCCGGCTGGGGAGAGTCGAACGACGCGCGGCGGCGCGAACTGGCGCCGCGTTGGGAGGCGATCCTCCACCGGCAGGTGCCGTGGAAAATGCTCTGCCAGCGGAGCCTGGTGTTCGCCGCCGGCGAAGCGGAGCACAGCAGCGTGTTCAGCGAACCGGCGATGGTTGAAAAGAAACTGCGCGACCTGCTGCCAGCGGCCGCGCGCGGCGCCGCGCTGCGCGTCGACATCGCCCGTCACATCTATCGTCCCCACACCGCCGGTCCCGCCACGGGTCAGAACTTTCTGTACGATGCCTCGCGCGACACCATGCGCCCGTTGACCGACGATGCCTTGTTCCGCCGCATGCCCGCCAGTCACCGAATCTGCCGCGTGTACGCGACGGACCTGACGCACCAGTCGGCCGTGGCGGCGGCGCTGGATCAGTTGTTGGGGGGCGGAGTGGGAGATGACGTGACGAATATGTAGCGGGTAGGGCGGGAGGCTTGAGGCTGTAGGCTTGAGGGATGAGGTGGGAAGTCGGAGGTCGGGGTTGGAGCGCCTACAGAATTGAAGTACCGTAAGGAACCCCCCTCCCTTTAAGGGAGGGGCCGGGGGAGGGTAACGGCGGCAGACTGGAGACGTGAGGCTAGAGGTAGGAAGCAAGCGTTCGGCCGCGCGAATGAAGGTAACCCATGAAACGGATTTCATGCCTGCTGATTTTCGCCGTCGCCGCGATTGCGGTGCTGTTCTCACCCGCATTCGCGGGCGATCCCAAGCCGCCAATCAGCGCTATCCCATCGGCAGAGAACGCTGAGAAGCATTGGCAAGTGACTGACGTGTACGCCCGGGCCGACGAATGGCTCAAGCGACTCGCCGCGATTGACTCGTATACTACGACCATCTGCAGCCGCGAACTGATCGACGGCACGCTGGGGGATTATCGGCACATCTACATGAAATTCCGGCCCCAGCCGACGAGTTTCTACTTCTACTTTCTCGGCCCGCCGTGGGCTCTGGGACGCGAAGCGGTTTATGTCGAGAATCTCCGTGATGGTCTCGTAAATTTTACCTTTATTAGCGATTCGCGCGCCTGCTTTGGCTTGAGGGCACTTCGGCCCGACAGCTTTCTCGCCACGCACGGTCTCCGTTGTCCGATGCATAAACTCAACCTGCGCGACCTGACCGAACGGGAAATCTCGTTTCTCAAAGAACATGAGGGCAACGGCCCCTGCACCGTCCGCCAGTTCGCCGGCGCCAAGATCAACGACCGGCTCTGTACAGTCATCCAAGTGACCCAAGATGGTGGCAAAGAGCCGTTCATGCTCCGTATCTTCGCCGATGATGTGTTGCAGTTGCCCGTGCGATTCGAGCTGCATCTCCTCGATGGAAAGGAGCATAAGCCGGAATTGCTGGAAGAGTACACCTTCCTGGACATCAACCCCGATGCCAAGCTCACCGACCTCGATTTCGACATGCGAAATCCACGGTACGGTTGGCACCGTCTGAAAGTATTTCCTGCTTCGCCGCCGGACTCTACCCCGCCGCCGGCGGTAGCACGCGAAAAAATAGCCGCGTCCGAGTCGTGCAACTGCGGCCGCCGCTGGCTTCGCCGCAGGAGGTAGTGCGCCGCGAGCCCGTAAATAGCCCCGGGCTCCGCCCGGGGGTCGCACTGCTCTACAGCTTCGCCGAACCAACTGCTCACTATCCCGACGCGCAAGCTTGCGCTTCGGGCTAGTGAGCTGTTTCGCAGGCCAGGCGAGTGAGTGCCGCCACCCCCGGGCGGAGCCCGGGGCTATGGGGAGTGTCTCACGCCGTCGCCGCCGCCACCGGTTTCTTCTTCCTCAGCAGCTTGAACGCCAGCACCACCAGGACCAACGCCACGGCGATCAGCGACACCCCCAGCACCGGGCGGTAGAACAGCCAGGCGATGGCGATCGTCAACAGCGACAGCGGCACGGCGATCAGGAAGGCGATGATGCCGGTGCCGGCTCCCACGATACTGCCGATGAAGGGCACCACGTCCGCCAGCACGCTCAAGGGTTTCATCATCATCATCAGGCCCAGGAACATGATGAACGTTCCCACTCCGCGCAGGATCCAGGTTCGCATCACATTGGCGTCCTGGGCGGTTTGAATCATCGCCTGCGGCGAGTGTTCTCCCACCTCCAGCAGCTTCAACTCGCCGCCGGCCTGGCTGTGGTACGGCTCAAACGTGTTGCTCACCTGCTGCGCGATAACGCTCACCACTTCAGGACTAACCGTCTTGAACGAGATCCGCACGTCGCCGATCGCCGGAGAAGCCGGATCGGCCCCGACGTAAAACCGGCCGTTGTGGACCTTCCCCTTCTCCTTGATCGCCTTGGGAACCGCCGCGTCGGCGGCGACCGGCAGTGTTTCAAAGTTGTCGATCATCTCGACCAGGAACTTCGGCAGCGTGAACCCGCCCAAGGTAATGGGATCGGCCACTTGCGAGGTCGACTCAAAGGGCATCGCGTCTGGATTAACATGCCCCTCGGACTTCTTATTGAAAGTTGAGGAATCGATGAGACGGTCGGACCACACTTCGTCGTAACTGTATTTGGTCGTTTTCTTCTCACCGCCGCCGAGCTGCTTTTCCGTCTTGGTTTCCGACTTCTCTTTCCATTGATACATCTCCACCTGGCGATTGAGCTTCAGGGCCGAGGCGGAGACGCCGAACTCGGGATCGCTGAGCTTCTCGGCCGTGGTGGCTTTGCCCGTGACGTGAATCAGCTTGCCCGAGTTGGCCGCTTCGACCTTGTCGGCCCCCACGGAGACCACCTTGTTCTTCCCTTCCTCGAGCGTCAGAAACGTCTTGACGGAATATCCCTCGTTCAAGAAGAGCAGCGGAAAGGCGAGTATGAACAACACTCCACCGACCAGGACGCCGGCGATCGATTTGCCCAAACGGCTGAACCACGATTCGTTGCTGACTTCGGTAAAGTCGCCTGACATGAGATTTGTCCTCGGGGGAAGGATTTGCGATTGTTGAATGTTGATTTGCGATTTTGGAGGAGCGAGAGGGCGTTTTCCGCCGCAATACGGCCGTATTGGACGAACCGCCCTCCCTCAAAAGATGGGGGTGATTATAGGATGGTCGATAGGGGTTCGTCTACCATTTTTTTTCGTTTCCTGGACATCAGCCGCAGGGCGCTAGCCCCCGGTTTTGCAGTACGAACCGGGGGCTAGCGCCCTGCGGCTGATATGAGCAATCCCCAGTTGGTAGCGTTGACAAAGCACGAGTTCCCCGCCAAAGGCCGTCGTCCCCTGCCGGGAGGAATGTCTGCCGACTAAAATGGAAGATCAGTTGACTCTGCCGCACCCTTTCCGCCGGTGTGCCCCAATCCATGTCACATTCTACGTACGAAAACCCGCTGACTACCCGCTATGCCTCGGCCGAGATGGCCCGGTTGTGGAGCGACGAGACGAAATTCCGCACCTGGCGGCGGCTGTGGATCGCCTTGGCCGAGGCGGAGGCCGAGCTGGGTTTGCCGATCAAGCCCGCACAGATTGCGGAGTTGAAAGCCCACGCCGAAGACATCGACTTTGAGGCCGCCGCGGCGCACGAACGGCGGCTGCGGCACGACGTGATGGCCCACGTGCATACCTATGGCGATGCCTGCCCGTCGGCGGCCGGAATCATCCACCTGGGGGCCACCAGTTGCTATGTGACGGACAACACCGACCTGCTGTTGATGCGCGACGGCCTGACGCTCGTTCGTCAGCGGTTGCTGGCGGTGATCGACCGGTTGGCCCGGTTCGCCGTGGCGCAGCGCGATCTGGCTTGTCTCGGCTGGACCCACTTGCAGCCGGCGCAACCGACCACGGTCGGCAAGCGGGCTACGCTCTGGGCGTACGACCTGGTTTTGGATCTCAACGAAATTGAGCACCGGTTGACGGAACTAAAAGCCCGCGGCGTGAAAGGGACCACCGGCACTCAGGCCAGCTTCCTGGCGTTGTTCGATGGCGACCACAAAAAAGTCCGCCGCCTGGAAGATCGCGTGGCGGAGAAGATAGGTTTTGCCGCCACGTACGCGGTGACCGGGCAGACGTACAGTCGCAAGGTGGACGTCCAGGTGCTCGATGCGCTCTCCGGCATCGCCGGCAGCGCGCACAAAGCGGCGACCGACCTGCGGCTGCTGCAAAGCCGGATGGAAATCGAAGAGCCGTTTGGCGAGAAGCAGATTGGCAGTTCCGCGATGGCCTACAAACGCAACCCGATGCGCAGCGAGCGGATCTGCTCGCTCGCCCGGTTTGCCATGGCTTTGCCGCAGGTGGCGGCGCAGACGCTGGCCACGCAGTGGATGGAGCGGACGCTCGACGACAGCGCCGCCCGCCGGCTCACGCTGCCGCAAGCGTTTTTGGCGATCGATGCCATCCTGGTGCTGTACCAGAACGTGGTCGACGGAATAGTGGTGTACCCTAAGGTCATCGCCCGGCATTTGCACGACATGCTCCCCTTTATGGCCACGGAAAATGTGCTGATGGACGCGGTCCGGGCCGGCGGCGACCGGCAAGAGTTGCACGAGCAGATCCGAATTCACAGCCAGGCCGCCGCCCGCCGGGTAAAGGAAGACGGCGCCGCGAACGACCTGATGGAGCGGCTCGCCGCCGACCCGGCGTTTGCCAAGGTCGATCTAACTACCCCTCTCGATCCTCAATCCTTCGTCGGCCGAGCACCGCAGCAAGTGGACGAGTTCATCGAAGAAGTGATTGAGCCGATTAGAAAGCGCTATGCGGCGGAGAAGGAACTGGCAGCGGAGGTACGGGTTTAGCCTTCGCAAAAAGACAAGGATTTGAACCACAGAGACACAGAGAAGATTTAATGACCAATGACCAAGATTCCAATCTCCAATAATACTGGCGCAGCTCCCATATTGGTTATTGGAATTTGGTCATTCTCACTCTGTTCGTCTCTGTGCCTCTGTGGTAAAAAAACTTCCGCCTAAATCAGGTCCGTCGGCCGCGTCGGCCTTCTGCGCGCCTTCTGGCATTCTTCGCACAACCCAGTGACGATCATCCGGTGGCCGGTGGGGCGGAAGCGGTGTTCGCGGGCGACGGCGTCGCGGATCTGGGCCAACTCCTGGCTTTGGAATTCGATCAGCCGGTCGCACTGTTGGCAGTGCAGGTGATCGTGCTGGGGATAGCCGTAGTCGTGCTCGTAGACGGCACGGCCGCCGAGGGTCATCGAGCGCAGCAAACCGGCGTCGACCAGTTCGGAGAGCGTGCGATAGACGGTCGGCCGGCTGACCTTGCGGGCGCGCACTTCGGCGGTGAGTTCCGCCAGCAATTGATCGGCGTCAAAATGATCGTGGTGGCTGAAGACCTGATCGAGAATGATCCGCCGCTGGCTGGTAACCCGCTTCTGCCGGCTCTGGAGATACTCCTCGAACCGCTCTCGCGGCGACATCGCGACTTCGACTTGTCCGAGGGAAAAATCCTGTTTCATCCCCGTATTTTAGGTGGACCGGGGCGGGGCGACAAGACACGCTGGATTGGCGGAAAACGTGTTGCCGGTTGGGCGGCTGGGCTAAACGCACGGGGACAGCTCCCTGCGCCGGGGACTGTCCCTACTTTTGCGAAGCAAAAGTAAAGGGACTGTCCCCCTGCGGACCTAAGCCTATTGGCAAATCGCGCAAGTAAACTGCGCAGCGTGGCTCTGTTAGCCGCCCCTCCCCGAGGGGCGCGGCCGCTCGTGCAGCGCAATCAACCGAAAGGCGCGCCGGTGGGGCACCGGCGGCTAACGGGGATTTGCGCTCAGGCGATCTCGTCGAGCAAGTGCCCGAGCGCGATATCCAGCTTCTCCGCCGTCTCGTAGACGCCAGCGGCCAGTTGGCTGCGAATCTGGTCGACGCGGTCCTGGCGAATCTCCGGCAATTCGTGCGTGCGGGCCACGAGGTCCGCTTCGCGCGAGATGCTCACCTCGTCGCCGCCGGCGACAAAGCTGTGCGTCTCGGCCCGTTCCACCTGATTGGCGTGCGGCGCGCTGATGGGCTGGGCTGTGTGAATCTGACTCGGTCCGTTGATCTGCATCGGTTTTTCTCCCCGTGGGCAGCCGTGGCCGTGAGTGCTGCGCCGGGGTCTCGCGTGGGCGAGTTGCCGGCGCGGCGACCGCATCGGGCGGGCTGCCGCAAGTGTGTGTGGGTCGACGCCTTGCCCTGCGTGGGGCAAAAGCGCAACGACCGCTGGATATATTGGAACCGGCGTCCGCGGATTTGACTCGCTTGTTCGTTCGACCGGGCCTGGACGGCCATGTGGGGAGAGGGGTGGTCGAAAAAACTTCCCGGAGTCAAGTGGCTTCCACGAAACAGGTATCCTGGGTGTCTACTCTCGTTGACCGGTGCCGCTATCCTTGTCCGCAAGCCGGGGTCCTTTCGGATCGGCTCGCTAACGTCGCGTTCCGGAAGGGAACATCGCGATCATCGTCCAGGGATTCGCTGCCAGTCCAACGATTTCTCGACAGGGCTCCTTGCATTGCTCGTACTACGATTTGGGACTGTAACGACTGTGAGACACTGCGGTGCCATTGCCGATCGGGTCGGGTGGACCGTCCGCCTCATCGCTCCTCCGCCATGTGGCATCGCCGCCACAAGCGTCGGCCCCCGGCAACCTCGCCCCAACCGGACCGCGCGATCTTGCGGCTTCGGCCTACGGGTTGCTCTCCTCCAGGGGGGCGGATTATAGGAATTGCGCGGCCGGGGAACAACACCGGAGTGGCGGTACCGGTGGCCAAGTTTTTGATTGGCAGGGCGAGCCACCGCATGGCCCTGGGTGGCGATTCTCACCGTTTTCCTTCTTTGTTGGGCCGTTTGACCGCATATTTCAGTAGCTAGCAGGCCGACGCCAGCAGATTCTCCGATTTGCCCGATACCGGGGCGGGTGGAAAATGGTTCAATAGGGATAGAGTAGAAGTGGCAGATCATTGGATTGTACGCATCTGGATTGTACGCATGATGGCACGGCAAGGTGAATCAAATCGTGTTTGGCCGCCGCTGGCTGTGGCCTGTGGGTTAGCCATAGCCGCGGGCTTGTTGGGAAGCGTGGAGGTCGGGCTCGGCGCACAGCCAACAACTCCTTCAAGCGACTCCGGCGATTCTAGCGCGGTGTTCGATCGGCTCGATCGCAACGGCGATGGGCGGATCGAGGCGTCGGAGGTGAAGCCGGAACATGCCCGGCTGTTTCGCCGGCTGCTCTCCAGTGCCGATGCGAACCACGACGGCGCTTTGGATCGGGCGGAGTTTATCGCGGGGCTGAAGGAGCGTCGTCCTGAACGGCCGCTCGAGCAGTTGCCTGGCCCGCCCACGCCGAAGGAACTGGCGGACGCCGCGTTCCGCAAGTTGGACACCAACCGCGACGGCAAGCTCGAACTGAAAGAAGTCCCGGAACGCCGCCGCGAGGTGTTCAAGTCGGTTCGCAGAGCGGCCGGCGCCAAGAGCGACGGCTCGCTGACGCGGCAGGAGTTCGAGGCGGTCTACGAGCAGTTCCTCGCCGACTCGCCGACCGGTCCCAAACCGCTGCCGGTAAAACCCGCCGCCATGCCCCCTGCCCCGCCGCCTCAGGGAGAAAAACCGCCGGGTGAAAAGCCGTCAGTGGAGAACTTGCTGAGGCGGTTCATGCTGCTCGACGCCAATGGCGACGGCAAAATCAGCGCCGCCGAAGCTCGCGGACCGCTGAAGAACCACTTCTCGCAGTTTGACGCCAACGGCGATGGCGTACTCGACGGGGCCGAGCTGGAGCGGGCGGCGCAGGTTATCCAGCGCATTCGCCAGCAGGCGGGGAATGAGAAGAAGTGAGTGGTTTTGGCGGTGAGCTTTGAGCGGTGAGTTTTGAGCCAGCCCCGCAGAGCGTTTCCCACCTAGTTAGCCGCCGCTCCCCGAGCGGCGCGTCCGGTTTTCGCTCCGAAACAACGCACCATTCCCTTCGGGGCGCGGCTAAACGTGGCTTTTCCGCCAATTATCGGCCCCGGAAAGTGAACCACGAACCGACCTGGCGCGTCTTACGTATTAAAGGACGTCAACGGCAGAGATGGCCGTCTGAGGGGCGCAGGGAGCGATTGATTGTCCCGAAGCTGGCGGGGAGCGCCCTGCCGAGCGACAACCGAGTTCTCTGACACAGGCGGACCAAGCCATGACGACAAACAACCCTGGGGGTGAGCGCTCCCATGAAGATGTAAAGCTGGCCGAAGAATCGATCTTCGAGTCCCCGGCCTTCGCGCAGTTCGAGGCGTACATCGAGGCCTCGCTGGCGCAACTCTCCGCTCGCTGGTATTCCTGGGGTACCCCGCGCGCCTTGCGACAGGGAACCGACCGAGCGAGCTGGAAGTCACCCGCGAAGCCGGAAGCATCGTCGTAATTGCGTCTACGCAAAAATAGCCCCGGGCTCCGCCCGGGCGTCAGCGACGCTCTATCGGCCACGATCAAGATGATTGCGGCACCGGCCACCTCAACCCGCCGCGATTAGTGAAAAATGGCGCAGGTCGTTCTCACTGGCAACCCCCGGGCGGAGCCCGGGGCTATGACGCGGCCCCTACGCCGTCCCGAACTCCGGGCGGCGGCGGCCTAGTTGGCCTTGTAGGCGTTGCACGATCGAGCTGTGCATCTGGCTGACGCGGCTTTCGGAGAGATCGAGCGTGGCGCCGATCTCTTTCATCGTCAGCTCTTCATAGTAGTAGAGGATGATGATCAGCCGCTCGTTGCGGTTCAAACCCTTGGTGACCAGGCGCATCAAGTCGTTCTTCTGGATGCGGCGGGTGGGGTCTTCACCCTTTTTGTCTTCGAGAATGTCGATCTCGCGGACGTCTTTGTAGCTGTCCGTTTCGTACCACTTCTTATTTAGGCTTACCAGGTTGACGGCGTTGGCCTCCAGCATCAGCTTTTCGAGATCGGGGATGCTGATCTCCATGTGCTGGGCCAGTTCGGCCTCGCTCGGCGGGCGGCCCATGCGGGCTTCGCAGGTCTTCATCGCCTCGCCCAACTTGCTGGCCTTGGAGCGGACCAGTCGCGGAACCCAGTCCATGGTGCGCAGCTCGTCGAGCATGGCGCCGCGAATTCGCGGAACGCAATAGGTTTCAAACTTGACGCCGCGCGAGAGATCGAAGGCGTCGATGGCGTCCATCAGGCCGAACACGCCGGCCGAGATCAGGTCGTCCAATTCGACCCCTTCGGGCAGGCGGGCCCAGATCCGCTCCCCGTTGTACTTAACCAGCGGCAGATATTGCTCCACCAGCCGATTGCGAAGTTCTTTGCTCGACTGGTCGGCCTTGTAGGCCTGCCACAGTGTCTGCACGTCTTCCGCCGCCAAAGAAGCAGTCGCCATACGATCCTCCATGATCAGTTCGCGGCCCATCAGCAGGACACGCGTTAGTTTCGAGATCCATCCCTGGTGTCATTCGCAGTTCGCTCGCGCGGCTGCCCGGATGCTGCTCTCCAGGCCGCCGAAGTTTGCGCGAGCGAAGTATCTCTTTGGTCGCTTTGATTTTGGGAGCCCTGCTCCGCAGAGTTCGCCCAGTCGCTATAGCTTGACAAGTCCAAGCGCGGTGAAACCTTTCAACTCTATCGGCATTCCGCAGTCCACAATCCAGCCGCACTTGATTTCGCAAAATCTTCCCTGTCGCACGACGCTCCGTCGGCACGCGCCATCATTGCTGCATCCGACGAACGGGCCGACGACGAAATACTTTCGCGCGGCTCGCCACTACGAACGATCCGCTGAGCGACGGCCCGCATGGCTCGCGCTAAATCTGACTCGCCAGCCGGCAGCAGCGTTGCTGCCATCCCCGACAAGCCGGCCGATTCCGGCGCCTGGCCGAAACCTTCGATGGTCCGGCCGAGGAAGCGCCAGCACACCTGTTCCAGCCTTGCTTGCACGTCGCCCGCGGTGGACGGACGGCGGACTCGATTGACGACCACACCCACGGGCGTGGACTCGGTCGCCGCGGTTTGCGACTTGATCCGGGCATACGTGTCCATCACCGCCAGATCGTCGGGCGTGGTGACCACGATCACCTGCGACGCTTCTTGCCATAACGTGGAGTGCAGTGCGCTGCGGCTGCTGCCGGCATCGACCAACACCCATTGGGTCGAGGCAAGTTGACTTAGGGCAGCGACCAAACGGCGGGCCGTGTTATTTGTGATTTGAGTCGGTTCGTGCGGCGCCCAGGCGGCCCCCAGCACACGCATGCCCGCAGCGTGGGGCATGAGCAGTTCTTCGGCGTTCACCTCACCGGCCAGGATTGCCTCCACCCCGCGGCGTGGCGTTAGCCCGCACAGTGCCGTGGCATCGGCCCGATTGAGATCGGCATCGACCAGCACGCACGATCGGCCCAACCTGGCCAGCGCTGCGGCCAGGTGTACGGAAAGGGTCGTGGTGCCGACGCCCCCTTTGCCGCCGCAAACGACAATCAATCGGCGCGGCGCCGCAGCGCGCTCGGCGTCGTGAGCGGCGCGAACCAAGTCGCGAAGTGCGTCGGCCTGATCTCTCATCGGGGGTTCCAACAACTTTTCGGTTAAGCGGAAGTGTCTATCGCAGAAGAATGTCGAATGTCTAAGCTCGAATGGCGAAGGAATCACTACGTTCTAATGACCAAATTCCAATCTCCAATAGGTCGTGCGATATGTCTTTATTGGAGATTGGAATTTGGAGATTGGTCATTGAGTTTCTTCTCTGTGCCTCTGTGTCTCTGTGGTTCAAACAACTTCAATGTTCAATCAGTTGCCTCTTGCCAGCGTAAAATGCGGCGGGCCAGGGTGGCGGCCGAGGCGGCTTCGATGTCGTCGGGCACGTTCTGCCCATCGGTCAGGTAGCTCACCGGCAGCTTGCTGTGGGTTAGCAGCGGCAGCAGGTTGCCCAGCGCCACGGCCTCGTCCAGCTTCGTCAATATCACGGAGGTCGTGCCGACTTCGGCAAACTGTTCTGCCGTGCGGCGCAACTGCGTGGCCGACGTGACGCTGCCCAGGACGAGGTGAACCTCGTCCACGGCCGCCGCGGCCAGCACCGCCTTGAGTTCCTGAATCCGCACGGCGTCCTGCGGGCTGCGGCCGGCGGTGTCCATCAGGATCAACTCCTGATCGCGCAGCCGCTCCAGTGCCGGGCCCACTTCGCGCGGCGTGCTGATCACTTCCATCGGCAAGTCGATAATGTCGGCGTACGTCCGCAGTTGATCGACCGCTGCGATCCGATAGGTGTCGACGGTAATCAGGCCCACCTTGCGCTTTTCCCGCAGCCGGAAATTGGCCGCTAGCTTGGCAATTGTGGTCGTCTTGCCGACGCCGGTCGGGCCGACCAGCGCCACCAGCCGCCGCTTGCCCGCGGCGACTTCGATCGGGCCGCTGGTGCCGATCCGCGCTTCGATCAGGGCCAGCACGCAGCGGCGCGAGTTGCGAGGGTCGGCCAACTCTGAGTCGGTCATTTCGCGACGCACCTCGGCCAGTAACTGCTGCGCAAAGTCTTCGCTAAAATCGGCCTCAATCAGGTCCGTAAACAGTCCGAACAACGCGTCGGGCAGATCGTGCTGCATGCCGCGGTGGCTGTTGCGCCGCAACTCGTCAACGAGCGACCTCAGCCCAGCCAACTCTTCCGCCAGATGCCCATCGAGATCAATGCCGGCCGGCATGGAGGGCGCGGTGAACGAATCGCCGATGACGGAAGATTCAGATTCTTCGTCGAGCGGCAGATCGGCCAACAAGGGCGAGTAAAAGGATTCCGTTCCGTCGGCCATCGGTTCGCTGGCGATTTCATCGTGGTTCAAATCGGACCAGTCGTTGACGCTGCTCTGCGGCGCTGGATCGATCTCGCTTGGCGAGAATGTATCGCTTTGCGTCGTCGACTCCTCGGCCGCCGCCAAGTCGCGAGCATCCTCGATCTCGGTCCGGCGACGGTTGCCGCCATCGAACCGGCTGGGAACATTCACGTCGCGCGAAGCGGTGATCTCGATCCGCCGCGTGCCCGGCAACAGGCCGAACATCCGGCGGTCGCGGACCTCGCGGGTATGCAGCACGGCCGCGTCGGGCCCCAAGTCGCGGCGCACCAGTTGCAGCGCTTCCTGGATCGAACGGGCGGAATAGGTTCTTAGTTCCATGATTGCCCTCCGACTTGCAGGGCACCGCCGCGAAATCGCTCCAGAGTGACATTAGGCTCTGACTCCGAGCCGGCGGACGACTCGCCAATCAGCACGGTCGATTCCACTGGCGTGTCGCGCGTCACGTCGTCGTAGCTGAGCACCGCCAGCCGCGGCGCGCTGCGCTGCAGCAGCTTCTTCAGGGCCGCTCGAATCCGCGGGTTAACCAGCACGACGGGCGCCGTGCCGGCGTGAACCTGCGGCGCTACACTGCGGATCACCATGTCGACGATAGCCTCACCTTCACGCGGTTCCGTGCCGACTTCACGCGAAGCGACCGCCGCAATCCGATCTTCCAGCGACGGATGAAGGATCGCCACGCGCAACACGCCATCGGGGCCGCGATGCTGGTTGGTCAACGCGCGGGCCAGCCGCTGCCGGGCAAACTCCGCCAACTGCGCAGGATCCTTCGTCTGCGCCGCGTGGTCCCCTAACGCTTCGAGGATCACGCCTAACTGACGGATAGAAACCTGCTCGCGGAGCAGAATCTGCAGCACCTGCTGCACGTCGGACAATTTCAAAAGCCCAGGAATTAACTCGTCGATTACCGCCGGCTGGCTGCGCTTCAACTCTTCGAGCAGGTGCCGCGTGGCGTCACGCGTCAGGATTTCATCGGCGCAAAGGCGAATGGTATCGGTCAGGTGTGCGGCCAATACGGCTGCGGCTTCGGCCGTCGCGTAGCCCAGCGATTCGGCCCGGCGACGTTCGGTTGCGTCAATCCATACGGCGGGAGCCTGCGTGATCGGATCGCGGCCGGCACGTCCTGCGATGCGCTCGGCGACTCCGCCGGCATCGGTCGCCAGCCACTGGCCGGGATAAATGGTCCCTTCGGCGACCACGGCGTTGGCGATCTTGATGCGGTAGCGGTTTTTGTCCAGCGCCATGTTGTCGCGGATGCGGACCTTGGGAACCAGGATGCCGACCTCGGCCGCAATCGTCTGCCGCAGCCGTTGGATGCGGGCGAGCAGATCGCCGCCGCGCGGCGGATCGGCCAGGCGCACCAGACCCAGGCCGACTTCGATTTCCATCGGGTCGACGGCCAGGAAGTTCTCGATTCGCTCGTCGTCTTTCGCTTTAGGCACCGCCTTTTGTTGCGCGGCTGTGGCGGCGATTTCCGCCTTTTGACGCTTCGACAAGAACCACGCCAGCCCCACACAGCTTAGGCCCAGCAGCGTAAGCGGCACGCGCGGCAGGCTGGTGAAGATCAGCGTCGAAAGAAACCCGGCGGCCACCACCAGCACCTGCGGGCGCGAGAACAACTGGCTCATGAACTCGCGCGGCAAATCGGTCGACCGCGAGCTGCGGGTGACCAGCAAACCGGCCGAGAGCGAAATCAACAGCGCGGGGATCTGCGTGACCAACCCATCGCCGATCGTAAGCTTCGTGTACAACGAGCCGGCGTCGGTCACGCTCAGCCCGGCCTGCAAGACGCCGATGGCCAGCCCGCCGACGATATTGACCAGCGTGATCAAGATGCCGGCCACCGCGTCTCCGCGCACGAACTTGCTGGCACCATCCATCGCCCCGAAAAAATCAGCCTGCTGGGCCACTTCCTGGCGGCGGCGCTGGGCCTCTTGCTGATCGATCAAGCCGGCGTTGAGATCGGCATCGATCGCCATCTGACGTCCCGGCATTCCGTCCAAAGCAAAACGGGCGGCCACTTCGCTGATTCGCGTGGCCCCCTTCGTGATGACTACAAACTGGATCACCACCAGAATCGCGAAAATTACCAGACCCACGATCACCTTGTCGCCGGCGACAAACTCGCCAAAGCCTTTGACCACGCCGCCGGCGGCCCACAGGCCCTGCGTTTGGGCCTGCGTCAGAATCAGCCGCGTGGTGGCCACGTTGAGCACGAGCCGCGCCAGCGTGGTGGCCAGCAGGACCGTGGGAAAAATGCTGAACTCCAGCGGAGTCCGCACGTAAATAGTTGTCAACAGCACGACCACCGCCACGGTGATATTGGCCGACAGCAGCACGTCCAACAGGTGCGGCGGCAGCGGCACCAAAATGACCAGCACGCTGGCCATGATGCCCAACGGCAACACCAGGTCGGCTAAGCGCGATAGCGGCAGTCTACCCGCGACCGCGGGTGTAGCGGCGGAAGCCATCCGGCACTCCGAAACAGTAATGACAGCAGGGAACTACTTCACCGCGAATCGCGGCTTCAGAAGAGGGGGGGAGGTTACTGCAACACCCCGCCAAAGTCCAGAGCGTTTTGGAACGAGGGAAAGACGGGCGGCGTCATGCATTGAAGGCCCGTTTTTCGTGCCAGCAATGCGGTGCAGTCACGCGAAGGTGGAGCGCACCGTAGAAAATCCCAATGACCAAATTCCAATCACCAATAGAAGATGAGACGCACGCACCCGATTGGTCATTGGTCATTTAGCTTCTATTTGATCTCCCACGGCAGCGGCGCCCCCGCCTGCTGGCACTGCTTGAGCGCAGCAGTAGGGTTTGGCTCGTCGGCAGCTTGCTTCATCCAATATTCCTCCCAGGCCGCGTCCACGCTCAGCGGGCTCAATCGCCTGGCCAATTCTATTTCCAGGCGCGAGATCTCGTCGCGGCGCATGATCGCGGCGAGTTGATTCGCCTCGGCGGGGTGCGAAGCGGACAGCACGGCCCACTGCCAGCCGTTGGCGGATTCTGGATACAGCCGCATGTTGTTCAGCAGCATTTGCTCCACGCGCTTCACGTCGGCATTGGCCAAAATCCGCTCCCGCAGGGGGCCGGGCCGGCCGATGGCCGCCGCGATCAGCATCCGGCTGTCGAGCGAGCGCCGTGCCCGCTGCTGCATGGCCGCGAATTCCGGGTCGGCTTTGGCCAGATCGCGCGCGGCGCGAAACGTCAGCGCCGTGAACAGGTCTGAATCGCTCCCCGCGCTGGGGGCCGCGTGCTGCGCCTCTTCGGCCAGACGCACCAGCTCATCGGCGTCTGTGGCATAGCCCACCTTGCTGGCCTGCGCCAGGCCGTCGCACAGCGAGCCGGCGGCGGCGGCCAGCGTCGGGCCCCCTTTGGCGCGGGCCGCGGCCAACGTGCGCCGCAGGCGGGGAAGCGACTTCTGGAAATCCTCCAACTGCTCGGCATCGAGCTGGCCGGAGTAAAACTTCAGCGTCCGGGCATGCTGCGTCGCCAGATCCAGCTCCAACGGCTTCAGCCGGTTCGCCAGGGCTTTGAGCGCAGTGAGGTCGCGCGAGAAGCCGTAGAACCGATACGCCTGGCCATAGCCGCTGACGCTGCGCGGCGCCAGCAACATCACCTTGTCGAGATATTCCAGCGACCGGCGGAGGTCTGGATTGCGCTGCATGTTGGCCACCAACTGCTTGCGCTGGGCCGCGTCGTGATATAGGTAGCTCAGCAGTTCAAAGTTGCCGGTCGTGTGGAGCATCTTCAGGTCGATCGCCTTCGCCACGGCATCGCTCAGCGCGCTGGTCATCAGCGCCACGGAGGTGTTCAGCAGCAGAATGCTATCCGACCTGCCCAGCGCGGAGGCTTTTTCCAGCCGGATCGCGGCCTGTTTGAAGTCATCCGGGTCGCCGGTCGCGTCGGCCAGCGAGAACCACACGAGGGCCGAGTTGTTCAGCGTATCGGAGTTCTCCACCAACCCTTGATAGAGGTCGATCGAAGCGTGCAGGTGCTGCAGCGCTTCGTCATCCGCGCCGCGCCGCCGGCATTGGAGTCCCACCAGCCATTCGAGCGTCGCCTTGTCGCCTTTGTCGTTCGGGTCGCCGCGGCGGAGCCAGAGAATTTTTTCGTCCGGCTCGTCCGTCGTCAGCGAAATCATCGTCGCGGCGGCGTATTTCAACTTCGGTTCAGACTCTTTCTGATACAACTTTTCGGCCAATTGGCGGGCTTCGCTGGCCGCCCCCACCTCGCGCAGCGTGCGAGCCACGGCCAGCACCACTTCCCCCTTGTCCTGATGCGCGGCCATCAACTCGTCAAACAGCTTGCGCCCCTCGTCGTGCTTCCCCAGCCAGTAGTCCACCTGCCCCAGGTACAGCCGATACATGTCCTGCTCGCCGGCTTGCCCGCGCACCGCCAGAAACATCTGCTCCGCTTCGTGCAGATCGGCTTGCCGTGCCTGGGGATCCTGCTTGCGCTGAGCTCGCTCCAGCAGCACCACCCCTAGGTCGAGCGCCACCGGCACCACCTGCCCTTGGGCGGCCAACTCATCGCGAGCGCGCATCAACTCAGGATCGTCCTTGATCTGCGACTGGATGTACTCGTCGACCATGGCTTCCCGCTGCGGCTCGGGGAGCGATTTGTAGCGGTCGTACGAGAAACCGGGGGCCCGCTCCTGCTTCAGCATGTCGATCACCCGCGTGGCCACCCGCTTATACACCGCGGTGAAGTTCTGCTCGGCGTCGTGCAATTGCTTGAGCCGCTTCTGCGCATACGGCATCAGCAACTCGTGCGACTTGTCCGGCTCGTTTTCGCGGGCATAGATCTGTCCCAGCACGCGGGCCCCCTCGGTCGTCCCCAAGCGGGCCGCCAGAGGTTCGAGCATTTTCCGGCACTGGGCCGGTTTGTTTTGCGCTTCGTAGATCACCGACAGGCGCACGACGTAATCGACATTGCCCGGCTGCTTGGCCACAAGCTGCTCCAGCAACTGCTGCCGCGGCGCGAGGGCGCAATGGGGGAAACGATATCCAGCAGCTTCAAGGCGTTCTCGGGATCCTGCTTCCCCGATCGATTCACAATGGACAACGCACCCGCAGTCAGTTCGGCCGGCGTCGATTTACCGCGCTGCTGCCGGTTCCATTGCACCCCCTGCTCGTAGATGGCCGTGGCGTCCGTGAGGGTTCTCTGTTTCGTAACCAACTCGACGAGCGCTTTGAACTTGGCCTCGGCAATCGGGGCGTGGCTGGTACTGCCGCTGGCCACTTCTCGATACAGGTTGCCGGCCTCGGCCACATGTCCCTCCGCCTGGGCCGCCTCCGCGCGGGCCAGCGTTCTTCCGGCGCGATAATCGGCGGAGTCGAAATAGATGTTGGCCAGCACGACGATCCCCGTCGTCACCACCGCGGCGGCCACGAGCGTGTTCCACGCTTTGGCCAGGGTGGAGAGGGATTCGCGCCCCAGGAAGTACCAGCCGCGGCTGCCGGCGGAGGCGACTCGATACGCCGCCAGGGCCAGCACCGTGATGAACACGAAGGAGATGAATAGCGTGATCACGTAGGAGCCGGTCTCGGCG
>JAIOQB010000482.1 GCA_021413585.1 Planctomycetia bacterium | reverse complement strand
TTTTTTCTGCGCTCGTGCGGCGGGGGGTTTGCCGGATTTCGTCGCCGGCGCATAATGCAATTCCAATGACCAGCAAAGAGCGAATCGCCTATTTGTTGCGCGGTGACATCCCCGATCGCGTTGGCCGGGTCGAGGCCCCCTGGCCGGAGACGCGCAACCGGTGGTATCGCGAAGGTCTGCCGGCCGGCGTTCACGCCAACGATCATTTCGTGATGGACATCCGACACCTGCTCAAGGTGGACACATCTTTCCAGCTTCCCTCGGCCGTGCTGGAGGATGGGCCGGATTATCAGGTTGTCCAGACCAGCGACGGCGGGACCACCAAGTGCTGGAAGCACACGGGCATCCCCCATCCGCTCTCGTTCGGCATCGCCAGCGCCGAGGACTGGAACCGCCTGCGCGGGCATTTGACGCTTGATCCCAATCGCTTCGCCTACGGCTTTTACGGCGACTACGGCTACGAATACACGGCCGACGACATCGGCCGGGTGCAGTCGGCCTGGCGCGACTGCCCGAATCGGCGGACGACGTCCATCCCGTTCCAGGTCCCCGAACCGATCGAGGGCTTCCTCGGCAAGGTGGGGGATGAGACGCTGCTGATCTGGATGGCGACCGAGCCGGAGTTGCTGACCGATATGTTCGCCACGCACGCAGCCTACGTCTGTCGGCTTCTGGATCTGGCGATCTCGTTCGATCTGCGGCCGGACTTCCTCTGGATCGGCGGGGATATCGCCTACAAGAACGGTCTGCTGTTCAGTCCCGCGATGTACCGCGAGCTGCTGATGCCGCACCACAAGACCATGATCCGGCACGCCCACGAGCATGGCCTGCCTGTGATCTACCACACCGATGGCGACTGTCGGGCGGCCATCCCGCTCCTGATCGAGGCCGGCATCGACTGCCTCCAGCCGATGGAGGTCCGGGCCGGCCTGGATGTGCGCGAACTCGCCCCCCAATATGGCGACAAGATCGCATTCATGGGCAATATCAGCGTCGAGAACCTGGCGGCCGGTGGAGAGAAGATGCGGGAAGAGCTGACCGAAAAGGTCCGCTTCATGGCCAAGAACCGGTATCGCTACGTCTACCACTCCGACCACTCGTTGCCGGATCAGGTCTCATTGGCGAACTTCACGGAGGCGATGGAGATTGTGGAGCGGGAGGGGAGATACTGATCGGCGGGAAAGGCGGCCGCCTGTCTTGGATGGGGCGAGCGCTGCCAGGCTGCCTGCCGATTCGATTCGTTTTTCTTTGCTTGCCGGAAGGCGAGCGCGGAGACGGTCCTCGGGTCGATTCAGACGCAATTGACGCGCGTGCGCGAAAAAATCAACTTTCCTATTAGTCGGGCTAGTAATTGGCGAATACGGGGTCAAAGAGAGTGTCCATAGCCCTAGGTTGCCAGCAGATTTTGGCCATTGACGATCCGCGGCAACGGCGATAAAAATCGCACCAAGCATATGCGAAATCTCGATCACGTGTTCGAGGCGGTTCAGAAAGCATGAAAAGACCCGGGAACGGAGGAACGCTGTGAGTGATCAACTAAGTGGCGTCGCGTCGATCAAGAGACCGCGATCAGGAATCT
Organism: Planctomycetia bacterium; assembly: GCA_021413585.1. Lineage (GTDB taxonomy): Bacteria > Planctomycetota > Planctomycetia > Pirellulales > UBA7805 > JAIOPX01. The sequence continues at coordinate 4,158 of JAIOQB010000482.1, read as the reverse complement.
GCGCACTGGCCAACGCGGCCGATAGTCGAGCCAGTAGGGTGAGGAACACGTTAAGCCCACTCGCACTGCTGTCGGCAACTACAGTAGTGACGCTGTCGAGTCAGGCAGGCGCCTATGTTTATCTGACGGGATGGGGAACCTCTGGTTCCAGCGTAAATGAAGGAGATACCTTTGGGGCTACGATTTATGTCGGTACGACCCAAAATATGTGGGGTTACTCCGGGACCCTATCCTGGGGTGATTCGAACGCAACCGAAATGTCGGGTTACAGCTATGGATCCGGCACACATATCTACGCCAATGATGGCAACCGATCTATCACGTTCTCCGGAAGCGGCACCGATTACTATGTTTACTATCAGTGGGACTACCAATACGGCTATTCTTATCCCGTCTATCAGTATCAGACCAATGCAATTTCCGGTTCCATTTCTGTCGCCGTACTCAATGTCGCGCCGTCGATAGCCTCGCGGACGCTGAACGGCGTGAACGGCGATATCACGGTCAACGAAGGCGAGATCGTGACAATGCAGATGAGCAGCACTGATCCCGGCACCGACGCGCACACCTTTACTATCGATGGCTTGGCGGCGGGCACTGGCGGCACCAGCGGCACCCGCTGGAGCAGCATCGTCGAGCGGAGGTACGTACAGAATGGCGTTTACACCCCAACTTTCAAGGTGGCCGATGACGACACGTTTACGCAAGTGACCCGCACGGTCACGGTGGTCAATGTCGCCCCGACTTTGGCGACGATGTCCGATCGTACGGTGGACCGGACGATCAATCCCACCGCCACTTTCTCAGCCAGCGCCACCGATCCGGGAAGCAACGACGTGCTCACGTATACATGGGATTTGGATGGCGATGGTCAGTTCGACGACGGCAATGCCACCGGCTTGAGCGGAGCGACGGCATTTGCCACTGCTGATTATCTCACGAATGGAACGTATACTCTCGGCGTCCGCGTCGATGACGGTGACGGCGGTGTTGATACGCAATACATGAATCTCACCGTCGTCCCCGAGCCGAGCGGTGCCGTACCGTTCGGACTGGCGGCGCTTGGACTGGCGGCGCGCCGCCGGCGTCGTGGAACTGAAAGAGGACGCTCGCAAGGCCATCGGCATCATAAGGCACGCGACCGTGCGAGCGGCATGGGCATCGGGGTGTCCAGTGCGGCATAGACGTAGGGCGCCACCGCCCAATCCTTCGCTTTTTCACAGGCAGTCAAGGAGAGTTCAACATGCAACGAAATTCGAAAAAACAGTCAATCGTGCTGATGACGGCGGCGGTGGCTTCGACGATGCTCGCCACGCACGCCGGCGCGGCGGTGGTCTTCACAAACATCGCCGACACCACCACCACCGCGCCGGGACATGGCACCTTCAACGGCTTTAGCATACCCCCCTCGGTCAGCGGGTCCAATGTTGCGTTTATTGCACAATACAGCGGGGGCAGCGGCATCTACAGCGGCACCGTGGGTGCGACTGGGGCGGCTAAGATCGTGGATACCACCGACACCGCGCCGGGCCATGGGGCGTTCGGCGGCTTTCCCGGCTTTGGCCCGGTCGCTCTTTCGGTCAGCGGTGGCAGTGTCGCGTTTCGTGGAAGCTACAGTGGCGGAAACGGCGTCTACACTGGCACGGTGGGCTCGACCGGGGCGATCAAAATGGTGGATACCACCGACTCCGTGCCGGGACAGGGGGTTTTCACCGGGTTTGGCTTTGGCACGCCTTCGGTCAGCGGCAGCCACGTCGCCTTTTTGGGAAACCACAGCGGCGGCAGCGGCGTCTATATCGGCACCGTGGGCGCGACCGGGGCGACCAAGATCGTGGATACCACCGACACCGCGCCGGGACACGGCGTCTTTGGCGGCTTTGGCTCTATCGCTCCTTCGCTCAGTGGGAGCAACGCCGCGTTTATTGGTAACTACAGCGGCGGCAACGGCATCTACATCGGCACCGTGGGCTCAACCGGGGCGGCCAAGATTGTGGATACCACCGACACCGCGCCGGGACACGGGGCCTTCATTGGCTTTGGCACTCCTTCGGTCAGCGGGAGCAACGTCGCCTTTTTGGGCAACTACGGCGATGGCACCGGCATCTTCACCGGCACCGTGGGCTCGACGGGGGCGGCCAAGATCGTGGATACCACCGACGCCGCGCCCGGGCACGGGGCTTTCACCAGCTTCAATCTTTTTTCGGTCAGCGGGAGCAACGTCGCCTTTTTGGGAAACTACAGCAGCGGCAGCGGCATCTACCTTGAGATCGGCGGCGCGGGGGGTATCCTCACGCCAGTAGCGAACACAGGCGACGCCCTGTTCGGCAGCACCGTCACGAGCCTTTCCTTGGGCAGCTTCGGGTACGACAACAACACGATCGCGTTTAACTACTTTCTGGCTAACGGGCGCAGCGGCATCGCCACTGCGGTCGTCCCCGAGCCGGCGTCGCTGGCACTGCTCGGGATGAGCGCGGCGATGGTGTTGACTTGGGCGCGTCCGGTCCGGCGACGCCGGCTACACAACCAATGATTAGCGAAGCGCTTCCGGCAAATCCGGAAACCGGAAGAGAGATTCCACGAGGAGATAGTGCTAACGAGCGAAAAGCGAAGAGACTATCAGTTCACGCCGCCTTCACGAGGCGCATGGGCGCGGATTGCGCGGCCGGGGTTTGATACTCCGGCACGCACTGGCACAGGGCGCTGATGACCTGCTCGCGCGAACCGTTCACCACAGGCGCGAGCGTGCGGAGCATCGTCTCGGCCTCCTGGCGCGTGACGGGCGGAAGCTGCCAGACGCGGATCTTCTTGTGGCCGGTGGGGCGGGTCTGCTCGTTGTCGGCGGATAGTTCCTCGTACAGCTTTTCCCCTGGCCGGATGCCCGTGAACTCGACGGCGATATCCTCACCCGGCCGCAGGCCGCTGAGTCGGATTAGGTCCGTGGCCAGATCGAGGATGCGGATCGGTTCGCCCATATCGAGGATGAAGATCTCGCCGCCCTGCGCGATCGCCCCGGCCTGGAGCACGAGCTGGGAGGCCTCCGGGATGGTCATGAAATACCGCCGCATTTCCGGATGCGTGACCGTCACCGGCCCGCCGGCCGCGATCTGCTTCTGGAAGATCGGCACCACCGACCCGCTGGAGCCGAGGACATTGCCGAAGCGGACGGCGACGAAGCGGGTGGAGGGTTGCGATTCAACGAGCCGCGACCGTGAGGGAGCGGGCCGCAACCCGCTTGCTGACGCGCGCGGCTCGTTGTCTTGGCAATCATTCATCGACTGCACATACATCTCCGCGCAGCGCTTGGCCGCCCCCATGACGCTCGTGGGATTGACCGCCTTGTCCGTGCTGACCATGACAAACGCGGCTGCCTCGCAGTCGGCGGCGGCATCGGCCACGCACTTGGTGCCGAAGACGTTGTTCTTGACGGCCTCCCCGGGATTGGCCTCCATCATCGGCACGTGCTTGTGGGCGGCGCAGTGGAACACAACCGCCGGCCGCTCGCGGGCGAAGATCTGGCGGATGCGGACGGTGTCGCAGACATCGGCCACGCAGGGGACCAGGTTCGCCCCCACCCAGCGTTGGCGCAGTTCCGAATCAATCTCAAACAGCGCGTTTTCCGCCTGCTCCAGCAGCACCAGCCGGGCCGGGCAGAACCGCATGATCTGCCGGCAGATTTCCGAGCCGATCGACCCGCCCGCCCCGGTGACGAGGATGACCTTCCCGGCCAGGAACCGCTGCACCTCCGGCGTATCCAGGTTGACGGCCGGCCGGCGCAGAAGATCGGCGTAGCGGATGTCGGGTGACACCCGCTTGGGCGCAAAGATCCGGCGGAGCCTGGCGAAGAGTGGGCCTGGCATAGGGCTTTTCGTATTATCGGCCCTTGGGGATGGACGGATGCAGAGAATCGGATGTGCCCAAGAAACATGCACGAAATCCCCCCGGCTAGCCTTCCTGCTAGCTAGTTAGGCACAGACCTTGCCGGATTTGCCGATTTTGAGGCCTTGCACGTCCCTTGCTTTGGAGTAGAACCGTCCCAAGCAAACGGCCGGCCGGGGTCTGGAGATCCCGTCCGCCGCATTCATCCGAGGAGACTCTCATGGGCAACGTCCGACAAGAAGCAATCCGAGCCATCGCGTCCACCCGTCATCATCTCAACCG
>JAIOQB010000481.1 GCA_021413585.1 Planctomycetia bacterium | reverse complement strand
TTGGCCACCTGGTCCATCAAGTGAGCCCGCTCGACGAGGCTGGCCTTCAAGTCCCCCAGCCGCAGGCCGACGATGATCGTGGCCGACATCATGGCGAGGGCCAGAATCGAGAGGCTGAAAAAAATGCGGGACATGGTTGCTTGTTGACCTTTCACTAGGCTCTGTTTGAAAACATCAGCCGGAACGCGCTAGCGTCCGGTTTACCGTACAAAAAACCGGGGGCTAGCGCCCTGCGGCTGATTGAATACGACCGTCCAGCCAGTTTTCAAACAAGCCTAGCCCGACTCGCAAGCGAGCTACGGAACTACTTTTCGGGTGCCATGGGCAGCTTGCTGCCCTTGCCGGTGGAGTTGTGAATCCCACATTAGACCCGGCCTCGGTTCCATTTGTCCACCACCGGTAAGCCGGGCTAGAATGCAGGTCATGGAACAGCCGCCCTTCCAATTCACGCTGCGCAGAATGCTGTTGGCCACGTCCTTGGCAGCAATGAGCATGGGAGCGTGGGTGGTCTACTTCAACCACATCCACAACCTAATCAATTACAGCGATCGCGTCAGATATGCAATTGTGGCGTTAGGCGTTATCGGTACTCTTGGCCCATTCTTGGCGTTTTTCACAATAGCGGGGCGCAGGCTTGCCCATGCTCAGTTGTACCTTCTCCTGTTCGCGATAATCTTCGTTGTAATACCGATCCTTGTAGGCCTGATTCCGTTTCTATGAGTGGCTATTCCACATGGGCGACGGGCGACTTTAAGACGCTACCGACGTCGGGGTAGCGGGTTCGTCGGATCGCGTTTCCGGTAAGAGCCACACTTTCCGGCGAGCATGTGCGGCGTGAGAGTCAACTCCATTGAGCAGCGTGGTTACAATCAGGGACATGGAAGTGAACCCATATAGGTCGCCTGAGACAACCAAGAGGAACGACCCAGAGCCGTCGTCTGGACCAACAAGAAATGCCTACCTGACATTACTTTATTCTGGAGCAGGGTTTCTGATCGGCACAGCTTTCATTGGTCTCCTGGTCATGAGCCGAAATCCAATGGTTCAATTGCAGGGCGGAGCAATCTATGGAGGACCATTCGGGGCCATAGTGGGCTACTTTCTTGGCCGCTATAGGCTTCCTAGGAGAAGTTGATTCCTGCCTCAATGATTAGACTGACCCCACTACCCACGCCGGGGTACAATCGGCGTATTCAATAGTCTCCAGAACGAGTCCCCTCCATGCCCGACAAACCACAACTGGCCATTACGCTGGGCGATCCGGCCGGCATTGGGCCGGAGATCATTGTCGCCGCTTGGGCCGACCCGGTGGTACATGAGCTGTGCCGGCCGCTGGTCGTGGGTCAGCCGGAAATCGTCCGCCGCGCGGTTGCTTTGCTCGGCAGTTCGGCCACGGTGGTTGAGATCAGCAGCCCCGATGAAGCGCGGCCCAGCGAGAAATCGATTCCGTGTCTGAGCGCAGGGGACCCATCGGCTCTGGACGTGGCGCCTCGTTCGATCGACGCCCGCGGCGGCCGGGCCGCTTACGACGCGCTGGTCGCCGCGGCACGCTTGGCGCTGGATGGAAAGATCGACGGCCTGGTCACGGCGCCGCTGCACAAGGAAGCGCTGCACGCCGCCGGGTACGACTATCCGGGGCACACGGAATTGCTCGCTACACTCTGCGGCGTCGAGCGCTCGGCGATGATGCTCTATCTGCCGCCGGAGCCGGGACGCGGTGGACCGGCGGGGCTCGGCGTAGTTCACGTCACGCTGCATACGTCGCTCCGCTCGGTTCCCGATCTGCTGAGCGAGGGTGCCATTGTCGATTGCGCCTGGTTGATTAGCGACGTGATGCAGGTGTTGGGCGACGGCACAGGCTTTGGAACGCCGCGAACTCATCAGACTCGCATCGGAGTCTGTGCGCTCAATCCCCACGCGGGCGAAGCGGGGCTCTTCGGCGACGAGGAGCAGACGTTGATTGCCCCCGCCGTCGCCCGGGCCCGCGCGAGTGGACTGTTCATCGAGGGGCCGCTGCCGGCGGATACGCTGATGGTGCGGGCACGCGACGGCGAGTTCGACGCCGTGGTGGCGATGTATCACGATCAAGGGCATATCGCCCTAAAACTGCTGGGGATGCATCGGGCCGTGAACATCACACTAGGACTGCCGATCGTGCGCACCAGCGTGGCCCATGGCACGGCGCTCGATCGCGCGTGGCTGGGCACCGCCGAATCGGCCGGGATGATCGCGGCGGTTCGCGCCGCGGCGACGTTGTCGCGGGCGCGACGCGCGGGTTGGGTGCCGGTTTCGCTCTTGGCCGGGTATGGGGAGAATCCCTGACCTTGAAATGAACGTCGAATCGCTAAAACGCGGCGATGCCTGGATCATCCGCAGGGTGCAATTGCAACCACCGGCTGGTGGAAACCCTGTCGTACGGGAATGTGAATCGTATTGGACGGGCCGTGCTTGGGCAGATGACGAGCGATTGGCCCTGAAGTTTGAAACCGAGGCGGCGGTCGACGATACTCTGGCAACGCTACGGGAGTTACCTGCGGAATCTCACCCCCCGCGTATCCAGTTTCCGACCCGCAGGATGCTGTCGGTCGCGTTCTGGGCGTGGGTGACTGTATCAGCTTGGGGGGTAAAGTATTGGCTGCACGTTGAGTCAGCATGGTGCAGCGAAATGCTCCGTGACGTTTCATCGCCAACAATATCGGAAATCGAGCTATTTGTGCGGATACTTTCGATTGCCGGCCCGTTTGCGACGTACGGTGCAATTCGTGGTAAAACAGTTCAATGGCTTATCGTGGGTATCGTCGTCGCACTGGCATTGCTGTTTTGTTTAGCACTGGTACATATGTACTGACACCGCCAAAGTCCGGTTAATCAATCTTGTTCGCAACGCTTAGGTACCGCCCGGCAGGCGGAACCTACTAGGGCCCCCGATGTCCTCTCCCCTCCCCTCCCCTGCTGATGGTGCGACGTATCTTTATCTCTTGCGCCATGGTGCGACGGACAACAACGTGGCTCATCCTCCGCGGCTGCAAGGGCGTGGGCATGACGGGCCGTTGTCGGCAGTGGGGATCGCCCAATCGCAAGCGGCTGCGCGGCTGCTGGCCGATCGGCCGCTGGTCGCAGTTTATAGCAGTCCCCTGCTCCGCGCCCGGCAGACGGCGGAGTTTTTGGCGGCGCCACATGGGCTGAGCGTCGGCTTGATCGACGCGCTGGTCGAGGTCGACGTGGGGTCGTGGGAAGGGCGCGACTGGGCCGAGATTGAGCGGAGCGAACCCGAGGCGTTTCGCCGGTTCATGGAAGATCCTGCCCAGCACGGTTACGCGGGAGGCGAGAGCCTCGGTGCCGTGCAGCAGCGAGTGCTGCCGGCGATCTTGCAATTATTGACGCGGCACGCGGGACAATCGATTGCCGTGGTGGCGCATAATAATGTCAATCGGTGCGTATTGGCGAACGTGTTGGGGAGTCCGTTGGCGAAAGCGCGGGCGATTGCGCAGGAGAATTGCGCGGTGAATTTGATTCGCGTTGGCGCGGATCAGGCGATGTCGGTGATGGCGCAGAATTATGTGGAGCATTTGCGCGGCAGCGCTCAGTAGGTTCCGCCTGCCGGGCGGTACCTGAACCGCTCGCCAGGCCACACCGCAAGGCAGCGCCCGCCAGGCTGGCCGAGTGTTGAACTGGTTGGTACTGCATGCACTGGCAAAGCCAGTGGCACACGGACAAAGGCGAAAACCAGGGACGAGCGTGTTGGTTGTACAACCGTTTGCGATTGCCGATGGCGGCGCGTCTTTTCGCGCAAAGTGTGCGCGCGATTTCGAGCGGCGCGTGCTGCAAGGTCACGCCCGGCAGGCGAGACCTACTTTCGTCGCGAAGCAATGCCCAGCCGTTTCAAAAACGCCTCCGTGTCGTCGATTTGCTGCAAGTCGGCAGGGCGGGCGAATTGGGCGGGGTCAATCGGCAGATTCAACTGCACTCTGAACAGGTCCATCGCCACGATGATCTGGCTGTCGACGGTTTGCTGGCCGTTGGCGGTGCGGCTGCTGCGGTATTCGAAGCGATAGGGAAATTTATCTTCCTGGCCGAGGTACACCACCACTTCGTCCGGCACCTGCTGCGGCAGCTTGCCGCTGTCGCGCGCTTGCTTGGTGCTCTCCGCGGAGTCGGCTAGCAGCGCCTTCAATCGGGCCGGCTGCCAGCGGCCGCGCAATACCCACACCGGCACGTCGCCGAGATTGGTCGGTTGCGCCGTGGCGAATTGAAAGTTCTCCTGCCAGGCGGCCATCAGGCGGGGCAAGCCGCCCCACCCCACCTCGGCTTGCCGCCAGACATTCGGCGGTGGCGGGTCGGCCACCGCCACGGTGTCTTCCACGCGCCGCAGGTCGACGACGCGCAACGACTGCTGGGCTCCTTGCGAGTCGAGCAACCACAGGATATTGCCATCGCTCACCCGGGTGGTCGAATACTTCTCTCGCTTGCCTTGAATTGTCATCTCCAGGCGGACACGTCGCCGCGGCCCGGTCCCCGATTGGACGTACACGCCCGTGCCGAACAGCCGCTGCCCAAACAGATTGACCTGCTGCCGGACGCTGGCGGAGATCGATTGATAGCGGACCAGCGCATCGACGGAAGATGCCAGCACGACATCTCCACTGCCCGCGCCCGCCGGTTCAACCCGTGCTGGCGCTTCTCGTGTTGGCACTGCCCCCGCTGGCGCTTCGTCTGCAATCGCCACGTCGGCCGCCGATCGCGGCCCCATCTCTTGCGCAGGGGCGCGCAAAACGCCCAATTCGAGCAGCCCCCAGCCAGCCAGCACCGCCGGCATCAGACGGGAGAAGATGGTGAATTTGTTCCTCATTTGCTGGTTTCGCAGCTTTTATCAAAGAAACCGGTTGTAACGAGCCGACTTTTGACCTCGGAGACTAATGCGCAATCTGAAGTTGCCACGGCCGACCGCCTTTGCAAGGCGATCGGCGGGGGCATTCTAGGATCGCCGCCCGTCACGGTCCACGGCAAGTTGCCGGCGGAACTTGGCGAGCAAGTCGCTGCCGGCCACTGCTGGCATGCACTGAAGTCTACCACCGTACGTTGCATGTCGACCCTTCACCCACTCATTTTCGGGAAACCAGTGTATGAGCCAGCGGACCGCACTAGTTTGTGCTCTGTTGACGGCGATGGTCATTGGGACCGTCGGCTGTTCGAGCCACGGTGTCCAACACTTGCCCCCGGCGCAGCAGCTCATGGAGCCAGGCCCGGGCGTCGGCGGCCCTGGCCCCGGCGTCATGATGAACAGCCTGCCAGTGCCGGCCCAGTTGGGCGTTTCGCAACTGGCGTTCCTCAGCCCCGCCGGCATGTGGGTTACCTGGGATGCCAGCGGCCAGGGTCGGTTTGATTCCGAACCGCTGGTGGCTCCCGGTCGCCAGAACTTCCCGCAAGGTGGGATCTATCGCCTGAAGCTCACGAACATCCCGGGCCGCAACGGCGTGGAACTCTACCCGACGATTGAAGTCGGCCCGACCACTCCGCGCACCGAGGCGTACCTGGCGCACAACTACATTCCCATTCAGTTGACCGACGAAGACCTCGACCAGGTCCTCAGCGGCAACTTTGTGACCAAGGTGATCTACCTGCCCGACAACGAGTTCCAGGAGATGGCGCAGGCAGGCATCGAGACGCTGGTCAGCACGCGGCTCGATCCGGGCGTTGATCCGATCGCCGAAGCAGACCGCCGCGGCTCGATCCTCTGCATCCTGCGGATCGGCAACAAGGACGAAGAACTCCCCGGCGGCGCCAACGGCCCCGACATGGCCTACCAAGGTGGCGGCGTCGAGATGGCCAGCTACTGCCCGGGCTGTGCCGGCGGCGGTGGAATGGGCCCCGGCATGATGGGCGGCGGAATGCCCGGCCCGAATGGCATGCCGATGGCCAGCGGCATGGGGGGCATGGCTCCCGGCTACGTCGCCGGTGTAACGGCTCCGCAATATGGCATGCCGTACTGCGGCACGCCGATCGGTCTGCCCGGCCCGCCGCATATCCCGCTGGGTGTGCCCGCCGGATTGCAGAAGCACGTAATCGTCAACCACACGGCCGTGAACATGCCGAAGCCGGTGAAGAAGCTGCGAATCGACGTGCAGCAGCACCCGGGCTACAGCTACCCCGATCCGGTCCGCCATGTGCGGATCGACGAACACAACGAAGGGGGCGGCGCCGGCGCGTTCGACCAACCGTGGTGCGACAAGGTCCGCTCGTTCTGCGGATTCTGATCTGCGGATTCTACCAGGCGGATTCACAAGTGCGAAATTGCTAATCGTCGTTTAGCCGCGACCCGCAGGGGAGCGCGGCATCTGCAAGCGGAGTTTTTTGAAAAGCGTCGCAAGATCGCTGGGTGGCCGATCGACCGACAAGCAAGTGAACCAGCCGGCACGGTCCAGCGGAGCCACTCCGCCACCGCACGGCGCAAGCGAGTGTGACGTCATCCATGGCATTGGTCCGTAACCTTCGCATCAGTCTTGTTGGCCAGACGGCCGGCCGGCTTTTTCAAGCCGGCAAGGCGCTGACGACGGCGGTGATGTTTCTGGTTGGTCTAGTCGGTTCTGCAACCGCTCAGACCCCCGGCATTCATTACCTGCAGTCGGGCGATATGCCGCCGGGAGCGATTGGGCGCTGGCAATTGACGCGGGGCGGACCCCTGCCTGGATACTTCCAGCCGGTCGAGATCTCGGCCCCTGTGGGGGCCTTGATCTCGCTGGCGGTGGAAGGACATCTCGACGATCCGCAGCCGGCGCCCCGCGCCGCCGCGATGCTCATCGGATCGGTCTATCGAATCAAGGTCACCGGCATCGATCGTCATCCCGACGTCGAAGTCTATCCGACCATCGAACTGATCAATCGGATCTACCCGCCGCCGGGGCTCGAAGGCAAGTTCCCCGTGCAGATCGACCTGACCACGGAAGAACTGCTGCTGGCCGCGCAAGGGAACATGGTCACGCGGGTGATCTACCTCGAAGACCCAAAACAGGCGATGCCGGCTCAACAAGTTGGCGGCCGGCAAAGCTGGTTCGAGGCCGCGCCGGGGGACGATCCGCTGAAAGTGGCCGATCGATTGGGCCGCCCGATGGCAATCCTTCGGATGGGCGGCATCGTGCCGCTCAAGGGGGACGACGATCCCGAGTTCCTCAACGGCTCGCCGCCCTTGTTGTTTCCGACTTCGATGCCGGCCCCCGCGGGGAGGCGCCGCGGGCCGCATGTGGATCCTGAAATGATGCCCGCGCCGTCACCGCTGCCGGCGGGCAAGCCGGTTCAACCGCCGAAGGCTGTCGTGCCGCCGGCACCGATGAACATCGTGCCTCCGGCGCCAAAGGCCATTGTGCCTCCGGCGCCAAAAGAAGTCGTGCCGCCGGAACCGAAGCCGATGATAGCGCCACCACCGGCGCCGATGGCCCCTCCGCCACCGCCGGAAGGGCCGGATCTGATGGCACCGCCGCCGCCACCGATCCCACCCAAGCAACAGACCGGCGTGTTTCCAGAATCTGACGCTTAGTTCGTGAAGGACCGACGGAGATTCTCAACGTGATCGAAACGACGGCAGCTCCTGCGAATGTTGCGTTGCCCGTACGCCGTGAGGCGGTCGTGATGCAACGTTCGCGCGCCTTGTCGCTGCCGCCCGCGGGCATGTCACGTTCCGACGGCGCGGGCTGGCCGCGCTGGTGGCGGATGCTGATCATCGCCGTGTGCGTGCTGGTGCTCTGCTCGTGCCGCGGTGTGTCGAGCCGGCCGGCGGTTCCGCCGCAGCAGGCGATCATGCCGGGTGTCGATCCGGCGGCCAAGGCGCTCTCCGCCACGTCGCTTAACGGTGGCGAAGTTCGTTCTCGTCGCACGTCGGCCGTGGCTCAGATGGGGCCCGCGCGATCTACTCCGGCTGGCACATCGTCCGCCGTTGGCAAAATGGTATCGTACGACGATGGTGAAGAGATTGTTTCAGGCAACGACGCTGCGTCATGCCCGCCACCGTCGCGCGGCTATCGCAGCGGCCTGGAACCCCCTGCCCTGCCCCCTTCCGCCTGGACGGGCGAGCCGCAGAGCATGGCGGAGATCAACGGCACGGCGCTCGGCGGCCAGCGGCTTCCCTGGGCACCGCCGGGCATCGCCCGCCCTTGGCCGCGCGACGAATATATTGGCGACGGCGGCGACAACGGCTCGGTGGCGATCGTGAAGAAGAACTGGCAGATCACCGGCCTGGAAGCGGAAGACACCATCGCCCATTACGACACGGTGGACGGCCGAACGATTGTCGAGCCGAGCAATCACGTTGAAATCTACGCACCCAAGTTTGCGGCGGTGCGGCGCGTTACGATGGTGAACTCGTATCACCAGGATTTGCGGCTCGGCAGCATGCACAAGCCGCTGGGTGCGTTGGTTGATCGCGAAAACCAGCCGGCCAACACGGTGTTGCAACCGTTGGGGGCCGAAGGGGCGATCGGCGAGAAACGCCTGATCGTTCAGCAGCAAAACAACCCGCCGCTGGCGGTGAACAGTGCGCTCAAGGCGGTCGACGCCACCGCTCGGCTGAAAGCGTACGAGGATCTCTCGATCATCCGGATCGGCCAGTTCGAAGAAGCTCAAAAGGCGGTGCTTGCCCAACGCGTACAGGCGGCAATTGCCTGGACGAAGGACCAGGGGGCCCAGGTCATCTTGGATTCGAAGATGGCCAGCGTGGAGACGGGCGACCGGCGTGCCCAGGCGACGTACACCATCGGCTCGAACAAAAAGCCCCGGCTGCGAATCGTGAAGGTGGCCTCGACCGACGCCGCCTCGCCAGGCGAAGTGGTCGAGTTCACGCTCCGCTACGACAACACCGGCAGCGAGCCGATCGGCAACGTGACAATCGTCGATAACCTGACCACCCGGCTGGAATACGTCCCCGACAGCGCCACCTCGAGCCGCAAGGCGACGTTCTCCACGCAAGACAACGACGTCGATTCGCTGGTCCTGCGGTGGGAGATC
>JAIOQB010000480.1 GCA_021413585.1 Planctomycetia bacterium | reverse complement strand
GTGGTCGACGCCCAAACGGTGGTCCGCATCCCCAAGGACGAAATCGCCGAGCGAGCGGACGCCAAGAAATCGATCATGCCCGAGGGTTTGGACAAAGTCCTCACGCCGCAGGAATTGGCGGACCTGGTGGCGTTCCTTAAGGCGGCACAGTGAGGAGACTCGATTTGCGATTTGCGAATGTTGATTTGCGATTTGTGGGATCATTAGCCCGACGCGCAAGCGAGGGACGCAGAGCGATGCCCCCTCGCTTGCGCTTCGGGCTAATTTCGGATTTTGATTGTCAACCAAAAGAAGGATCGACTACGTGAAACATCTGCTGCGTTGCACCGCTGCTGTCGCCTCGATGATCCTACTGCCGGCCGCTGTTGCCCTGGGGGCCGATATCACCAAAGGCCAACCGCTGGCCGCCAAGTGGGAATACAGCGTCGACGGCGGCAAGACGTTTGGCCCCATGCCACCCACGATCCCCGCCACGCGGACGCCGGACGAGAAAAACAAAATCGTCGCTCGCACTACATTTGTTATTGAAGACCCGGCCAAGATCGGGCTGTTAAAATTGATGACCGAGGGGAACGATGGTGCATTGGCCCTGACCGACGCCGAATCGATCGACCGCTACAACGTCGGCAGCAAGCCCAACTTGACCAAGACCCAACTGGTGCTAAACGGCGCGGCCACCGACGCCGGCCACGCCCCGTACACACTCTACCGCTACCTGGGTATCGACCCCAAGCTGCTCAAAAAAGGCGAAAACACGCTGCAGGTCAGCGGCACGTTCTGGTTTCAACTCACCTCGCCGTTGCCCGGCGGGCTGCGATTGGAAACGTTGCCGGTCGACGTGGTCGAACTGGACCGTCCGCCGGTGCTCGGCGCGATCGGCGAAGACTTCTTCACGGTCGCCGCGCGGTCCGTGATTCCCGCCACGTTCACAGTCACGGCGACGCCGCTGGAGCCCGCCGGCCCGGAGCAGAAAACGTCGTTCGAGAGAGCCAAGCAACTCAAGGCCCGGGTGGCAATCCCCAAAGGAACGCACAAGTTTCGCTACTCAATCACCACCAGTGCCGGGGGCGCGTCGAAAACCGTGGGTCCTTTCGACGTGACCATGCCGACGTTCGGCGAAGGGTTCCGCTTCGCGGTGGCCGGTGGCAGTGGTGCTTATAAGCCGCAAACCGAGCCGATGCTCAAGTCGCTCGCGCAACTGAAAAAGGCCCAGCCGCAACTCCTCATCCATACCGGCAATTACCAGAATTGCCCTGCCTGGGATTGGTCGTGGAACGAGGTGTTCTATCGCGACATGGGCGAAATGCTCGCCACGACGCCGCTGATGCCGATGACCGGCTGCACGGAGATGATGTCTCCCGCCGCGTTCAGCCAGCAGTTTTATTTCCCACCCGACGACAAGGATTTTGGCCGCTGGACTCAGGTCATCGGTCCGGTGCGGTTCGTGGCAATCGAGGCGTTTTCCATGTCGGAGGAAAAGAGCGGCGAGGCGCTCAAATGGCTGGAAGAGACGCTCAAAAACGCCAAGGAGCCGTACGTGATCGTGCTGAATTGCCACACCACGCACGGCTCGGGCCGCAACGCCAGCCGGATGTACCGCGGCGGAATCGCGTACACCACCAAGAACATCGACCCGCTCTTGGTGAAGTATAAAGCCACCGCCACGATCGGCGGCTACCACCCGTCGTATGAGCGGATCGAGCCGCCGGCGAGCGAAGGAGTGCCGACGATTGTCGCCTGCCGCACCGCCAGCATGGGCCGCCCGCTGCACGCGGGCTACGCCGCGGAGAACAAGTTCAGCAAAGGTAGCTACGGCGGCGACCACGTTGTCCTCTTCGAGGTGAAGAAAGACAAGCTGGCGATGCAGGCGCTCGATAGCGACGGCAAGGTGATCGATTCCTGCGAATTCGCCCCGCGAAAATAGGATACACTTGCGGTATGAGCATTTCATTGCGATTCGCGGCACTACTATTGGCCATCGTCGGGTTGGCCGTCTCGGCCAATGCTGACGAACCCACCGTCCGGCTGGCGTTTGTTGGCGACGTGATGCTCGCCGACTTGCCGGGCAAGGTGATCGAGCGGGGCGACGACCCGTTTGCGCACTTTGCCACGCTGCTGCACGACGCCGACTTCACGGTGGGCAACCTGGAGTGCGTGATCTCCACCCGCGGCGCGAAGGTTGAAAAGCCTTGGAACTTCCGGGCCGATCCGCGCTGCGCCCCGCTCCTGGCCAAATACTTCAATGCAGTCTCAATCGCCAACAATCACACCGGCGACTACGGTCCGGAGGCGTTCGTCGAGCAGCTTGAATACCTCAAGGGGGCCAAGGTTCCCGCGTTCGGCGGCGGGCGCAATCGCGACGAGGCCCACCAGCCGCTGGTGGTCGAACTCAAGGGGATTCGCATCGCGCTGTTAGGCTACAACGAGTTCAAGCCGCGGGCGTTCGAGGCCACCGACAAAACGCCGGGCGTGGCGTGGAGCGTCGATCAACATGTGGTGGCCGACATCGCCGCCGCGCGGAAGGTGCATCATGCCGACCTCGTGATTCCATTCATGCACTGGGGGCGCGAAATGGAAACGGCGCCCTCGGACCGCCAGAAGCAGTTTGCCCGAATGATGATCGACGCCGGGGCGGACGTGGTCGTCGGCGGACATCCGCACTGCACGGAAGGGACGGATATATATCGCGGCAAGCTGATTGTCTACAGCCTGGGCAACTTCGTGTTCGACGGGTTCGACCCGGGCATTGGCCGAACCGGCTGGCTGCTCCGGCTAACGCTCAACCGCCAGGGGCTGGTGAAGTGGGACACTGTGGTTGCCGAGATCGACGCCGAAGGGATTCCGCGACCGAATCTTAAAGCAAAGAGCCCGCAGGGGGTTATGGTGCCGCCGGTCGGGAAGTGAGGCGGAGCGCTGGCGGATGGTGGATATGAGAAGCGAAGCTCGCCTCCCTTTCAGGGAGGGGCGCGGGTTGACGTGCGATTGCGGATTTGAACGGCGAATTTGACCCGTTTTGCTAATCAAGTCATTATCACCCGTTCGGATGCGGGGCCAGCCCGGCGATTTTCCCCCTACCGCTGGACTCCCGACATTTCCCGTACATAATAGGCCCTGCTTGCCATTCGGCCGCAGCCGGACCGGCCCGCCCGCCGGGACAAATAAACTATTCAAGCTCGCAGGAGACGGACCTCCACGCGCGATTCATCACGCCGTTTTGTGGAGGTTAACATGCGTCTTCGACTACTCGCGTTTGCGTCTCCCCTGCTCTGTCTCGCGCTATTAGCGTTGTGCGGCAGAACTGCCCAGGCCGCCCCCGCGGCGCCGGCCGAATCATCGACCGACGAACTGGCCATCCGCCGCGCCGCGCACGATTACGTCAAGGCGTTTGAAAAAGGAGATGCCAAGGCCCTGGCCGCACTGTGGGCACCCAAGGCGGTCTACATCAACAGCGAGACCGGCCAGAAGTTTGAAGGCCGCTCAGCGATCGAAGGGGCGTTCCGCGACATGTTCAAAAAGTCCGGCTCCGCCAAAATCAAGGTCAGCGTCCAGCAGGTGCGGCTGGTCGCGCCCACTGTGGGAATCGAGGACGGCGTGGCGACGGTGATCCGCGCCGACGAAGAGCCCAGCGAAAGCAGCTACACCGCCGTCTATATCAAGCAGGATGGCAAGTGGTTGATCGACAGCGTCCGCGAAACGGAGCTGCCCCCGCCGCCGGGCGCCACCGAGCATCTCGAACCGCTCGCATGGCTGATCGGCAAATGGGTCGACCAGGATGACGACGCCGACATTCATTCCACCTACGCCTGGACTGCCAACAAGGCGTTCATCACGCACGCCTTCACGGTCCGCATCGGCGACCAGATCAATCTCCGCGGCATGCAGATCATCGCCTGGGACCCGGCGGCCAAGCGGATTCGCTCCTGGGCATTCGACTCCACGGGGGGCTTCGCGGAAGGAAAGTGGCGGCAGGATGGCGACCGCTGGATCATTCAGTCCGACAGCACGCTGGCCGACGGCAAGAAAGGCTCGGCGGTTAACGTGCTAAAGAAAGTTGACGACGACCACTACACCTGGAAGTCGTCCGCCCGGCAGATTGACGGCGAAATGCAACCCAATATTGACGAAGTGCCAGTGGTTCGCGAGGAACTTTCCGACGAAGCGAGCAGCGACAAAGCAGCCGACAGTGACAAGCCAGCGGACAGTGAAACCGAAAGCAGTGATGCGGACAGTTCAAAATGAATCGGCATGGCGGCTGGGGCGTTGCCCCAGTCACCCACAGCGACCCTGAAACTGCGTCAACCAACATCACGCCCAACATCCAAGCCGAGCAACCGGAGTAGCCTGCCATGCGTCTTAAATCCCCCCTGGTCTTGTTGATCGTGCTGCTGTTTGTCGGCGGGTTGGCCGGCACGGCACTTTCTGTTGGATTGCGTGGCGGTGGTGGCGGTGGGGGACGGCCTGGGGGGGGTGGCGGCGGCGGGCGACCCTCTGTGTCGCGCCCCGCGCCGCGGCCAGCTCCACGACCGCAGGTAAATCGCGGCCCGACGATGAGCCGGCCGCAGCCTTCGCGCCCGGCGAATGTGTCGCGTCCCGCCCCGCGTCCACAACCGTCACTGCCTTCGGTGGCTCGCCCCTCGCAACCATCTCGGCCGAACGGTGGCGGCAGCAACCGGCCCAGTGGCAGCGGAGTCAATCGTCCGGGCAATATCGCCGGCGGCGGAGCACGACCAGGCGCGGGAGGGGGCGGCGCACGCCCCGGCATCTCCGACATGCGTCCTTCGGCTCGCCCCAATCCGGGCGATCTGGCGGGCTTTTTGAATATCCCCGGCGAATGAGCCGGCGGCGGGCGTCCGGGTATGGGTGAAGGGCGTCCCAGCACGCTCCCCGCCACACGTCCCGGCGCTGGAGGTGGTGGCGAACAAAGACCTGGCTTCCGTCCCGATGGCGGTGGCAATCGACCTGGCGCCGGAGGGGGTGGTGAGCAACGTCCCGGCTTCCGCCCCGACGGCAGTGGCGGCCAGCGGCCCAACTTCCGGCCCTCGACCGGCGACAATCCCCGCGATCGGTTTGAAAACCGCCAAGATTGGGCAGGCAACATCCGCAACAACTGGCACGATCACGACAACAACTTCTACAACAACTTTCACAACGACTTCAATCACCCCGGCTGGTGCAACGACTATCCGCACCTCGGGTCGGGATATTGGAACTGCCACAACCACTATGCCTATGGCTGGTGGACCTGGGCCACACCGGTGGCTTTGACCGGCTGGTGGGCCGGCAGCGGCTGGGGCGAACCGGCGTACTACGACTACGGCACGGGCGGCAACGTCTACTACCAGGATGACAACGTCTACGTAAACGGCCAACAAACTGCCACCGCCGCCGACTACGCGGCCCAGGCGCAGCAATTGGCGGCCAGTGGAGCGGCGCAACTGGAGCAAACTCCCGCGGCCGGAACCGAAGAGCAGTGGATGCCGCTGGGGATGTTTGCCGTGTCGACCAGCAAGGAAGACGAGTCGCCGCTGTTCATCCTG
>JAIOQB010000479.1 GCA_021413585.1 Planctomycetia bacterium | reverse complement strand
GAAAAAGCCGGCTTCACCGACGCCATCGAAGTCCGCCAGCAACCCGACAACGCCGAATGGGATCCCGAAGATATCAACTACAACACGATCCGCTGGATCACCGCCGGGGCCGGGATGGCCATCGGCCCGTCGCGCGTCAATCCGCTCACGGGCGAAATCCTCGACGCCGATATTTTGATCGACGCGGACTTCACCCAATATCCGCAAGAGCTGCTCGAGACATTTCGCCGCGACGGCGTGGCGGCGCTTGTGGGCGGCCTGCCCGACTTGAAGGAGTACGAGCGCCGCCAGTCATTGCTGCCGGCCTGGATGCAGCACGCGGAGAATTGCACCTGCCAATTGCAGCAAGGCGCCGCACGCGAACTGGCCCTGGGGACCAGCATCCTGGCCGCCCGCAGCACCGATCCGGCCGAAGTTGATCGCATTATCGCGCAAACGCTCAAGAACGTGGCAATGCATGAAGTGGGGCACACGCTCGGCCTGCGGCACAATTTCAAGGGGAGCACCTGGCACACGCTCGCGGAAATCAACGACCCGCAGAAGACGCGGACCGAAGGGAGCGTGGCCTCGGTGATGGATTACACCGCGGTGAACATCGTCACCAAGGATCAGAAGCAGGGAGATTACCACCCGACGACGATCGGACCCTACGACATCTGGGCGATCGAATACGGCTACAAGTCGCTCGGCGGCGGCGGACCCGACGCGGAACTGCCGGCGCTGGCCAAAGTGGCCGCTCGTTCGGCCGAGCCGGCGCTGGAGTTCAGCACCGACGAGGACACACGCTCGATCGATCCCGATCCGCTGTCGAACCGCTTTGACTTGGGAAGCGATCCGCTGGAGTTTGCCCGCCAGCGGGCAAAACTCGTCACCGAGCAGATGCCCGGTTTGGTGGAACGGGTAACGAAGCAAGGGGAAGGGTACGATCAGGCCCGCCGCTCGTTCAGCATTTTGCTGGCCACGCACGGCAGTGCGATGTTCATCGCCGCGCGGACCATCGGCGGCGTGGTGGTGCATCGCCATCATAAAGGCGATCCGGGTGCCAAGCCGCCGTTTGAGGTGGTTGACGCCACCCGGCAGCGCGAGGCGCTAAAGCTGATCGAGCAGCAAGTGTTCAACGACCAGCCGTTCCAGTTCTCACCCGACCTGTACAACCACCTGGCCACGCCCCAATGGTCGCACTGGGGAAGCCACGTTTCGATGCGGCCCGATTATCCGGTGCACGAAGTGATCGGCGTCTGGCAGCAGTTGATCCTCAGCGAATTGCTCTCTCCGCTGACGCTTACCCGGTTGCACGATTCGGAACTCAAAGTGCCGGCGGACAAAGACGCCTTCACCACGGCCGAACTGCTGCAACGGCTGACGGCGGCCATCTATGGCGACGTGACGAACCTCAAAGCGGGCGATTACACCGTCCGCAAGCCGGCGGTGAGCAGCCTACGGCGCAGCCTGCAGCGCGAGTATCTCAAGCAGCTTGGCAACGTGGCGCTCGGCAACAGCGAAGCCCCGGACGATTGCCAGACCGTGGCTTACGCGGAACTGACGAAGCTGGAAGCCCAGATTCGCAAAGTGCTCAAGAGCAAGACGAAGCTCGACAGCTACACCCAAGCCCACCTGGAAGAAACCGCCGCCCGGATCGGCAAGATTCGCGATGCGAGGCTGACGGTGACCCGGCCGTAGGAAAACGTGAGCGGCTCGGCGCTGCGCCCCGGCTTGGTGCCTGGGGCAGATCGCAGCGATGCTCCAGTGCGGAACCCCCCTCCCTTTCAGGGAGGGGCTGGGGGAGGGTAATGCGTTGCCTTGCTGCGAAGATTCGCTTCGGCGGATAGATAACGCTTCTGGGGCTTCACTTCGCTGCGCTACGTTCAGCCCCAGGCACCCAACACCTTACTCGTGCCGCAGCGCTTCAATCGGGTCCAGCCGCGAAGCCTTCCACGCGGGATAGAATCCGAACACGATCCCCACGCCCGCGGCGATCAGCACGGAGACGGCGATCGCCGGCCAGGAGATTTGGGTCGGCCAATGCACCACTTCGCGGACCAGCATCGACGATCCGCGGCCGACGAGAATCCCGATCGCGCCTCCCACC
>JAIOQB010000478.1 GCA_021413585.1 Planctomycetia bacterium | reverse complement strand
CAGCCCGTCGCGTAGCGGTGTGTTTCAGGTCGCGGCCGATCCGCGTGTCGAGCGGTTCCTCCAAAGTATCAGCGTGGACCGCCGATTGTACGCGCACGACATCGTCGCCTCGATCGCTCATGCTCAAATGTTGGCCAAGGTAGGACTCATATCTCACGACGAATGCCAGCAGATTGTGCAGACGCTGGGTGACATCCGCCAGGAAATTGAGCAGGGCTCGTTTCCCTTCAGCAATGCCCTGGAAGACATTCACATGCACGTCGAGTCGGCTCTGATCGAGCGGATCGGCGACATAGGCCGCAAACTGCACACCGCCCGCAGCCGAAATGACCAGGTAGCCACCGATCTGCGTCTCTGGGTAAGAGACGCCATCGACCGCGTGGATGCCCTGCTGCTGGAGATGCAATCGGCATTCGTCGCCCGCTGCGATACTGACCGAGATGTCGTGCTGCCGGCCTATACGCATTTGCGCCGCGCCCAACCCGTACTGGCACCGCACTACTGGCTTGCCTGGTGCGAAAAGATCGAACGTGACCGAGGGCGACTTGCCGACGCACGCCGCCGCGTCAACATTCTGCCGCTTGGCGCCGGCGCGGTGGCTGGCACGTCGCTGGCCATCGACCGCCAGGAAGTCGCCCAGCGGCTGGGTTTCGACTCCGTCGCGGCCAACAGTCTCGATGCCACGAGCGATCGCGATTTTGTGATCGAAAGCGTGTTCGCGTTGTCGCTGGTGGCCACGCATCTCAGCGGCTGGGCGGAAGAATGGATCCTCTGGTCCACCAGCGAATTTGGTTTTCTGGAACTGCCGCAGGAGTTCTGCACCTGCTCGTCGATGATGCCGCAGAAGGTCAACCCTGACGTGTTGGAAGTGATCCGCGGCAAGACCGGCCGCGTCATCGGCAGCCTGATGACGCTGTTGACGCTGGTGAAAGGTCTGCCACTGGCCTACAACCGCGACTTGCAAGAAGACAAACTGCCGCTGCTGGATGCCTTCGACACGGTGGAGGCTTCGCTGGAATTGGCCGCCGCCATCGTGGCCGGAGCCAAGCTACGGCGCGAAGCGATCGCGGCCCAACTTGATGAAGGGCATCTCGACGCCACGACGTTGATGGAATACTTCATCGGCCTTGGCCTGCCGCAGCGGACGGCGCACCACGCCGTCGGCACGCTCGTGCGCACCGCCATCGAGCGCGGCGTGCGGCTGGCGGATTTGTCGCTGGACGAATATCAGGCCGCCTGCCCGACGGCTGACGCGACGCTGTATGACATTCTCGGAGCCCAAGGGGCGATCGACGCCTTTGCCAGCCACGGCTCAACGGCTCCGACCGAAGTAGACCGACAGATTGCTGATTGGAAACAACGCCTGACGCGGCAAGGATGCCAGGAAACATCCGACCGTTCAAGGTAGCTACATCATGATTTCGCAATATGTTCAAGAATGTTCGACGCAAAGACGCGAAGGCGCAAAGACGCGCGAAGGACAGAGTACGGGGTACCGAGTACGCAGTACAAAGTACAGAGTACAGAGTTCAGAGTGCTTGGTCCTGAGACCTGAGTACTTGACTCTGAATGCCGCGTACCGAGTACTGAGTACTGCGTACTTTGTACTGAGTACTTCTTTTCGCTTCTTGCTGCCATCGTGCCTTGCCATGCTGTTCGCGCTTCTCCTGACTGCGACCCCCCTGCTCGCCCAGGATCCTGCCGACGGGGCGGCAGAGGAAATGCCGGCTGCGAAGAAGGCCGCTGACAAAGCAGAGGGTGACAAGAAGCCCGCTCCGAAGAAGGATGCCGCCAAGAAGGCAGCTCCCGCCAAGCCGGTTGATCCGGCCGTGATCGCCATTCGCGATTCCAATCCGTCCACACCCAGCGATCTGGTGCGATCCATCGACGCTCTGTTGAGTCTCGATGCCTTGCCGTTGGCTGAAGAGTACTTCAAGAAGCTCGCTGCCATGCCGCTGACCGAAGCGCAGCTCGGCGCCTTGGGGCGCGAGTTCGACGCCGGCGTGTGGTTTCGCATCTCGCAAACCAAGTCCTTCGGCCCCGAAGCCAATCGTTTCGTTGGCTCTGTGTTCGCGGCTCTGCGGAAAGCGCAGGAGAATCCAGACCAAATTTCGCAACTCATGGCCGCGCTGGCCAGTCCGCAGGAAGCAACTCGGGCCGCCGCCAGGGCAGACCTGATGCAAACCGGCCGCGCGGCGATCGGGCCGCTCGTGGCCGTGCTGGCCGATCCCAAGCGAAAAGCCATCCAGGCGGAAGCTCGCGCGGTGCTGGTCGCCATGGGGAGAGAAGCCGTGGAACCGCTGCTGGCTGGGCTCGATGGAGCCGGCGCGGAACTCAAGCCGCAAATCGTGGCCGTGCTGGCACAAACGAACGATCCCCGTGCGGAGGAGGCGCTGCTGGTCGAAAGCGTCGCCCCAGGCACGCCCCCAGCGATCAAGCAACTGGCCGAGGCGGCGGTGCGCCGTTCGTTCGAAAGTCCGCCGAGCCAGGTGGAAGTGGCCGCCCGGTTGATGCGGCTGATCGACGACTATATGAAAGCCGAGCGGCGTCTGCCGAGCGACGAGAAGAACACTTCGGAACTATGGCGCTATGACGCAGCGAGCGGCCAAATCATATCCCACCGTTTGCCGGCCGAGGCTGCCGCAGCCGTTCACGCCGCCTGGCTCGCCCGGCGGCTGCGCACGGTAGCTCCCAACAGTCCGATTGCCGAACAGTGGCACCTGATGGCGAATCTGCACGCCGCGAAACTGCTCGGCGGTCTCCACCAGCCGCTGCAGCAGGGACCCGGCCGCGCGGCGCTCGATCGGGCCGTCGCTCGCGGACCCGCCGTCATCGAACCGGTGCTGCGGCAGGCGCTGGAGAAGAACCACGTTCCGGCCGCGCTGGCGGCACTAGAGGTGTTGGGTAAAACGAATGATCCGTCGCTACTCGCTTCTACCGGAGCGGCTCCCAATGTGTTGCTCAAGGCCGCTTCCCACGGCGACCGTCGCATTCGACTGGCCGCGCTGGAGGCCATCGCCGCACTCAAGCCAACTCAGGCGATGGCCGGTTCCAGCACCATCGCCAGGGCACTACTGGATTTCGCCAACTTCAGCGGAGTCCGCCGAGCGGTGGTGGCCGATCCGCGCTCGGATCGTGCCCATGCACTCGGATCGCTGCTGGATCAGTGTAGCTTCACCACTTCCGTGGCCACCACAGGGCGAGAGGCGTTTCATGAAGCCGCCGGTTCGACGGAAGTCGAATTGGTTTTGATCGTGATGACGGTCGAGCGGCCGGACGCGGAAGAATTGCTTCGACAACTCCGCCGCGATCCACGTACCGCGCGGCTCCCCGTGGGACTGATCGCCGATCCTGACCGGCTCTATCGGGCGGAAGGGATCGCTCTGGCCGATCCGCTGACCAAGGCGTTTGTCCGTCCACGCGACCTGCCGACCATGCAAGAGCGCGTGGCGGCCCTGGAAGCGATGAGCGGACCGAACCATGTTACCCATGCGGAACGGCGGCAACAGGCGGCTACGGCACTGAAGATCATTGCGGCCATGAACGAGCGCCCGCAGCGGCTGTTTGACTTCCAGGGTATGGACGAAGCCGCCGAGGCAGCGCTCTACGTCCCCGAACTAACGCCGGCAGCAATTCAGGTTCTCACCCATTGCCGCACGTCAAATGCACAAAAGGCTCTGGCCGACCTGGCCAGTTCGGACACGCAGCCGATCGCCACCCGCCAAGCCGCCGCCGCCGCTTTTGCAGAAAGTATCAAGCGCCACGGCATCCAGCTTTCGATTGTTGAGATCCAGCACCAGGCCCGCCTCTACGACCAAGCCGCCGCGCTCGACCAGCAATCGCAGGATGTGCTCTGGTCGTTGCTGGAAGCGATGCAGAAAGCGAAGTCGGAGGTCGGAAGTCGGAAGTCGGATCAAAAGCGATCAAAACTTCCCCAACCGCTCTGACGCGATTATTCCGACCTCCGCATTCCGACCTCCGACCTCCCATGCCCCGACCTGACTCCAACGATGCCACGCCGCCGATTGCCGGATTGATCGGCAATGGACCGGCCATGCGCGAGGTCTATCGGCTCACGCGGCAGGTGGCCCGCAGCAATGCCTCTGTCTTGCTCCTGGGTGAAACGGGCACCGGCAAGGAACTCATTGCCAAGGCGGTGCATGATCTCAGTCCCCGCAGCGGCGGGCCGTTTGTGCGCGTCAACTGCGGGGCGCTGAGCGAGAGCCTGCTGGAGAGCGAGCTGTTCGGCCACGTTCGTGGGTCGTTCACCGGCGCGGTTGGCAACCGCACCGGCCGTTTTGAGGCCGCCCATACCGGCACGATCTTCCTGGACGAGATCAATTCCACCACACCCAAGTTGCAGGTGAAACTGCTGCGCGTGTTGCAGGAACGGGAGTTCGAGCGGGTCGGCGACACGCAGACCGTGCGCGTCGATACGCGCGTGATCGCCGCTAGCAATCGCGACCTGCTGGACGAAGTGGAGGCCGAACGGTTCCGTGAGGACTTGTACTATCGGCTGAACGTGGTACCGATCCGGCTGCCCCCCCTGCGCGAGCGGCGCGAAGACATCATGTCGCTGGTAACGCATTTTCTGCGGATCTACAGCGATCTCAACGAACGGTTCGTAGTCCACGTCGATCCGCAAGCGGCCGAGGCGCTCACCGACTACCACTGGCCCGGCAACGTCCGCGAGTTGCAAAACTACATCGAACGGGCAGTCGTCCTCGCCGACTCCGACGAACTGACAGTCCAACTCCTTCCCCCCTCGGTCGCCACCCCAACCGCCCAGCCCCGGGCGAAACGTGGCCAACCGGTCGATCTCGAAACGCTCACTGGCGAAGTGATCCAAGCCGGCCTCTCGCTATCCGGCCCCAACGAGGACAATCTCTACAACAAGATCGTCAACAGAGTCGAGCGTGAACTGATCGCCCAAGTGATGGCCGCCTGCGACAATGTTCAAACCAAAGCCGCCACCCGGCTGGGCATCAACCGCAACACGCTGCACAAAAAGCTGAAAGAATACGGGCTGGAGGGGT
>JAIOQB010000058.1 GCA_021413585.1 Planctomycetia bacterium | reverse complement strand
GCAGCCAATCTGGGCTGGGGCCTGAATTGGGATCGGCCCCGCTTGGCGGCTGTAGCGGCCGAGTTGGGGAGCGACGTGCCATTCTTCCTCTACGGAGGGGCAGCCATTTGTCGCGGACGGGGCGAACGTGTGGAGCCGGTTGCGTGTCCTGCCAGTTTGCACGCGGTGATTGTGAGGCCGCCTGTGGGACTCTCCACGGCGGAGGTGTATGGCCGCTGCCGTACAGGAGCCCAACGGGGGGGCGCTGTCGCACTGTGCGATGCTCTCCGAAGGGGATCGCTCACGGCAGTTGCCGGGCAGATGCACAATGGTTTGCAGAGTGCGGCGGCGGAACTTTCGCCCTGGGTCGATCGCCTGGCAAGCGATCTGCGGCGCATTGGTTGTCTGGCGCATCAATTGACTGGTAGTGGAAGTAGTTATTTCGGATTGTTTCGCTCCGCCGCTGCTGCCCGTCGAGGGGCCGCGCAATTGGCGGGCAGAAGTTTGGGCAAGGTGTTTGTCGTTCGGCAGGTTGCATCACACCATTGAGGTTCAACCGACTGAAGCACGCATGTCGCTATCACCCTGACGAGGAGGTCGGCCGTGGAGATCACCGAAGTCCGCATCAAGTTGACCGAAGACACCAGCGAGCGATTGAAAGCGTTTTGCTCGATTACGTTTGACGACTGTTTTGTCATTCGCGATTTGAAAATCATCGAAGGGACCAACGGCCCGTTCGTGGCCATGCCCAGCCGCAAGCTGACGGCCCATTGCCCGCAATGCGGTTGCAAGAACCACTTGCGCGCCGCTCACTGCAACCAATGCGGACTGCGGCTGAAGGATGATCGGGCGATCAAGGACGAAGACGGCCGGGCGAAGCTCTATGCCGACATCGCCCACCCGATCAATTCCGCCTGCCGCGAAATGATCCAGCAGCGGGTGATCGCCGAGTTCACATTGGAGCAAGAACTGGCCAAACAGCCGGGTTACACCTCGCGCTACGACGACGTCGATATCGACGCCCCCGAGCCGCACATTCGCACCGCGGCGGTGCAACAGGCCGCCCCCTCACGCACCTCTGCTCCGGCTCCCCACATTACACCGCCCGCAGCCGCTCCCGAGCGCAGCCGAATTGAGCCCCGCACCCATGAGCCTCCTGCACCGCATCATCCGCCACAGGCCGCCCCCGGCCGCTCGGCCCCGCAGCGCAAAGAAGGCCGCGGTTTTGGGGAGGGGATTTTTTAACACGCAACTTGCAACGACCGAGGGTAACGCTACTCGGGAACATCGACATACTCTCGACAAGCCGGGCAGGTTTCCACTTTACCCCGGCGATGGCCCGGAAACGAAATCTCAGCATTACATTCTTCACAGCGAAATGTGATCGGCGGCAATGTTTGAGCGACCCTGGCGCGAGCGTCGGTGACATTATCGTGCTCCTCAAACAACTGCAAGGCCCGCTGGGCATCTCTTCGGGCGACGACCAGTTTTACTCCACCCATGGCATTCGAGAGAAACCAGGAGAGGTTCATCACCTCGCCATCCATGATCAGGGACTGAATGCCATGTTGATCTAACAACATTCTTTTCAGATCCGCCTCGCCAGGGTAGGCATAGGTCGCGATGGTAACAGGATCGTCAAGATTGGGCGGAATCTTGTCCTCCGGCTCCCAAGGGATTGCATTCTGTGCGGGCTCGTCAAGGCTCTTGGGTGATGCGTAGGGATTTAGTTCGTCGGCATTCATGCGTATTCGCCTGATTTGAGAAACAAGTTATAAGCGACAACAAGAAGAGGAAACACTCTTCGATAACCCGTCTCCTTCTGCCGCCTTTCTATTCCTTCTATGCAATCGGAAAGTTGCTTTCCGCTTTGCAGAGATCGTCGTGAACCCGTCGGACTGCTTCTG
Source organism: Planctomycetia bacterium (assembly GCA_021413585.1). Classification (GTDB taxonomy): domain Bacteria; phylum Planctomycetota; class Planctomycetia; order Pirellulales; family UBA7805; genus JAIOPX01. The sequence continues at coordinate 7,005 of JAIOQB010000058.1, read as the reverse complement.
CTTTAGGGTGGATCGTCGCCCCGCCGACCGCTTCGATGAACTCGCACGCCGCAAAATCACGAGCGGCCTTTTCGTAGGCTTCGATCCAAGCACTGCGAGCCGGCAGCCGCTCGGGTTTGACAGGCCAGGTGCCGGGGCGAGGCTTGATGTGCGCAGCGATTCCAATGCGCCACGGCTTGGGACTCACACGGGCGCGAAAGCAGTGTTGCCGTTGGCACATGAGAACGTATATCGGATCAGACTTCAGCGCGGCAAAAAACTCAGCGACCGCGGACTCGTTCGGATCGAACGTGCGGTGCATCACCAGCGCGCGCATTCCGGCGGGAGTGCGATACACCCGTACGTGCCACTCACGATGCCGGTCTACAAACGCGACAATCCGCCGCTGTGTCTCCGCTTCCAGTTTCTCAGGATCTCCGGGAATTTCCACCGCCCGGATTGCGGCCACAATCCACGTTACCACCAGAGCCAACAAACCGGCCACGATGGCCAGCACCATTGAGTGCAACCACCACCAGACCGCTCCGGCGGCGGCCAGCGATCCTCCGTAAACAAAGAGCAGCACTGGCCAAGTGGGGCCGCTATCCAGATCGACGTCGGCAAACAGTACATCGGGAGTGTTAAGGCAGCGGGCGCCGTATGAATTGCGGGTTATGACCGTGTCGCCATATCGCTCGATAATCTCCTCACGGATCGGCAGCCCTTCGGCTCCGTTGTAGGGTACCTTGCGCTCGCGTCGGTTCACCTTGACGCCGGCCACGAACCGATCGAAGGCTTCCCGCGCCCGGGCATCGGCCTGCAACTGCGCGTCTTCCTGGCTGATGTCTGACCAGCCGAAGCGGCGGAAGGTGACCTGTCGCTGCTCGTCGCGATGCCGGAAACGACCTTCAGCCCAGAACTGCGGAACGATCATGGTCTGCTCAGGGAAGAAGTGTTATGCAAAATACTCCACCGCGTTCTGAAACACCTTCAGTCCATCGCCCACCGTTCCCGCTTCGCCGCGGGTCCAGTGGGGGTGATTGGTCGGGTCGAGGTGCCGCTCAGGATGGGGCATCAGGCCGAGGACATGCCCCGTTTCATCGCAGATGCCGGCCGCGTTGAGTTGCGCGCCGTTGGGATTGTCAGGATAGGGCACCGTACGGCAATCGCCGGTGGAGGTCGCATAGCGCAATGCGATTTGGCCGTTGCGATCCAAGGCGCCGAGGATGTCCGCATCCCGGGCGACGAACTTTCCTTCCGCATGGGCCATCGGCAGGTACATCCGCTCGATCCCCCGGAGGAAGACGCAGCGGTCGCCGATGGTGACCAGCCGTACCCAGCGGTCTTCAAAACGGCCCGTGTCGTTCCAGGTGAGCGTGGCAGGGGGTTCCGTTGCTCCCTCTCCATTTGGGACAGGGGGATTTTTAGCGGGTACATCGTCCAGCAAGATGCCCGATTTGATGAGTACCTGAAACCCATTACAAATGCCGAGAATCAGTTTGCCGGCGGCCTTGAAGTCACCCAAGGCACCAGCCAGATGATGCCGAATCTGATTGCCGAAAATGCGGCCCGCGGCGATGTCGTCGCCGTAGCTGAAGCCGCCGGGTATACAGAGGATTTGAAAATCACCCGCGCCGCGGGGCGTTTCCAATAGTCGATTGAGGTGCCACACATCGGGCGCAGCGCCGGCCGTCTCGAATGCAAACGCCGTCTCGACGTCGCAATTCGTGCCAGGGGCTCGCAGGATTAAGACTCGTGGTCGGGGCATCTGTTTCTCTCTACCAACGTAGCGGCGCTTGCCAGGCTTCCTTCAAATCCACAAGTGAGACGTCAATTACAGGTGCGGCGGTGCCGAGGCCGGCAACCGCTAGCCGCGAGCCTTGCACCACCTCGCCAATGCGGGCGCAGGAAACTCCGGCCAGCGTCGATTCAAACTCAGCTGCCTTTTCGGCAGCGACTTCACATAAGAATCGGGTGTTCGATTCCGAGAACAGCAGCACTACGTCGCTTGCCGACCGGCCCGCGGCAGTCATGCGATCCAGATTCAGTTGCAGGCCCAATCCGCCCGCGAATGCCATCTCGGCCGCGGCCACGGCCAATCCGCCTTCGCTCAAATCATGACAGGCGCGGACCAACCCGCCGTTGATCGCTCGATGCAACGTGACGAACGTGCGTCGAGCTTGTTGAGGATCGACTCGGGGCACACGGCCGCCGGTCAAATCATGAATCAACGCATAATGGGAACCGCCGAGTTCGTTGTGAGTTGCGCCGACCAGATAAATGAGATTGCCCGGCCGCTTGAGATCCATCGTAACCGCCCGGCTGACATCGTCGATCTGGCCTAAGGCACTAATGAGCAGTGTCGGCGGGATGGCAATCGACTGCCGCTGCCCGGCCGAATCGACGAAACTAAACTCGTTGTTGAGACTGTCCTTGCCGCTGACAAATGGCGTGCCCAGCGCCAACGCCACGTCGTGACAGGCCAGCGCCGCGCGGACCAGCGAGCCGAGCGTTTCGGGTTTCTCACAGTCGCCCCAGCAGAAATTGTCGAGAATGGCAATCCGCGCCGGATCGGCGCCGACGGCCACGCAGTTTCGCACCGCCTCGTCGATTGCGCTGGCCGCCATGTGCCAGGTGTCCAACTCGCCGTAGCGCGGATTGATGCCGCAGCCAACCACGATCCCGCGGCGCGATGACAGTACGGGCCGGATGACCGCCGCGTCGCTCGGGCCGTCGTTGTGGACCCCGGTTAGCGGCTTGACGACACTCCCACCTTGCACTTCATGGTCGTACTGCCGGATCACCCATTCCTTGCTGGCTACATTGAGCGAGCCGAGAATCTTCAGCAGGGTTGCATTGTGGTCTTGTTGTGATGCTGGCGGGGTGCCTGGGGCGAGTGGAGCGGCGCCCCAGACGTGCTGGGGCGGCGCCTCGCTTGCCCCAGGCACCCGTGCGACAGCCAACGGCTGTTCCGGTTGCGGCGTGTAGGTTGCCTCACGGACCACAGGTGGGCGGCCGTCGTGTAGGAAGTGCATATCGAGGTCCGCCACCGACTTCCCAGCATATTTCAATTCCAACCGCGGCTGGCCGGCGGCGTTCGCATGGCCGAAGCGGCCAATGATCGTGGCTTCCACACCCTCGCCGGCGCACAACGCCTGGAACTCGCCCCACTTGGCCGGCGGCACGCTCAGCACCATCCGCTCCTGAGCTTCCGAAATCCAGATCTCCGTGTAGCTGAGCCCTTCGTATTTCAGTGGAGCGCGCTCCAGCCAGACTTCGGCTCCCAGCTCTTGCCCCATTTCGCCGACGGCACTGGAGAAACCACCAGCGCCGCAGTCGGTCAGCGCCGTGAACAATCCTCGGTCCCGGGCTTGGAGCACCACATCGGCCACCATCTTCTCCGTCACCGCGTTGCCGATTTGCACGGCGCCGCCGCTGAGCGATTCACTTTCGTGCGTCAGTTCAGCCGAACTGAACGTGGCCCCGTGTATGCCGTCTCGCCCCGTCCGGCCGCCGATGGCCACCACATGATCTCCGGCCTGCACTTCTTTGAACGATTTGTCGCGCGGGATCAATCCCACATTGCCGCAGAAGACGAGCGGATTGCCCAGGTAGCGGCGGTCGAAGCAGATCGCGCCGTTGACAGTGGGTATGCCCATCCGGTTGCCGTAGTCGCGCACACCGCTGACCACTCCCTTCATTACACGTTTGGGATGGAGCGTCCCTGGAGGCAGATCATCGGCCAGGGTGTCGGGCTCGGCAAAACAAAACACGTCCGTGTTGCAGATCGGCTTGGCACCCAGGCCGGTCCCCAGTGTGTCGCGGATCACGCCGCCAACACCCGTGTTGGCGCCGCCATAGGGTTCCAGGGCCGAAGGATGGTTATGCGTCTCGACCTTGAAGCAGACATTCCAGGCGTCGTCAAATCGCACAATGCCGGCGTTGTCCTTAAACACGCTGACACACCAGTCCTTCGCGCCCAGGTCTTTGCGGATCTGCTGCGTGGCGGCAAAAATAGTCTCCTTGAGCATGCTGTCGAAACGTCGCTCGCCGACGCCGCCATCGGCAGTCAGCGGTCCGCGATAAGCGATCCGCCCGCCGAGCGTCTTATGGCTGCAATGCTCGCTCCAGGTCTGAGCCAGCGTTTCCAGTTCCGCGTCGGTGGGATCGCGCTTGGCGTCGCGGTAATACGCCCGGATCGCCTGCATTTCGGCAAGTTGCAAATACAACTGCCCCTCGCGGCTCAGTCGCATCAGGGCCGCATCATCCATTTCGCGGATCGCCACATGCTTCAATTCATAGCGATAGGGCTGGCCTATCTCCAACCGGTCAAACGTAAGTGGCCCGACCACGACTTGCTCAATAGCGTCGTTGGCCAGCACTTTGCGGGCCAGCACGTCGAGCGATTTCGCGTCGAGCTTCTCAAACCAGTATTTCTTGAGCGTGCGAACCGCCTCGACCTCAATCCCCAGATCGGCGATGGCGTCGCTGGCGCTTTGAGCCACAGGGTCCATCACCCCCGGCTTGGGCAAAACATGGATCAACTGCGACAGCCCTGGCGGCGGCTCGGTCAGCGCGCCATCACCCACGCGAGCGACGAGCGCCGTTTCCACCACTCCATCGGCCAGCAGACCGCGCGCAATCCGTTCCACATCGGCCCGCGACGTTGGGCCTTGCACAAGATACCCTTGCAGCGCGGTGAGCTTAGGCGGCGTCAGCCCGAGGTCGGCCGCCGCGGTGGCCACTCCTTCGGCCGCCCGGTTGGGAAGCCCGGGTCGGCAGGCGATGTCAATTTCCCACAGCATCACGTTCTCACAGCGTCACAGTTCCGTTTGGCTTCGCTTAATACTTGCGCAAGTTGCCGATCGTCGCCACGCTCCAAGGCGTCGGTCAGCGAATCCACCACTTTCCCAAACTCGGCCAACCCCTTCAAGACGTGGCCCCGGTTGTTGCGCAAAATCTCGATCCAGAGTGCGACATCCCCTGCCGCCACCCTGGTGGTATCGTGCCATCCAGCGGCCGTCATCTTCAACAGCGCCCGCGGCGTGGCGGCGGCCATTGCTGCAGCGACCAGATGGGGCAGATGGCTGGTGACGGCCACCACTCGGTCGTGCTCCTCGGGCGTCATCTTCACCACTCTGGCCCCCAGAGCCTTCCAGAATGCGGAAATCTCGCGCAGGTCGGCCGGCTTGTTGTCGGAAGTAGGTGTGACGACCACCTGGCGTCCATCGAACAAATCCGCCCTGGCGGCAGTCGGGCCGCTCTGTTCGCCCCCCGCCAGTGGATGGCTGCCGATGAAGCGGACGTGTGCCGGCAACCGGCCGGCGACTGCATCGACGATCGTTTGTTTCGTGCTCCCCGCATCGGTAATCAGTGCGCCGTGCGGCATAGCCTGGGCAGCAGCAAGAATGGCCGGTGCGACGCTATCGACCGGCGTGCAGACGATGACGAGCTGCGCCTCGGCCACACCCTGGGCCAGATCGCGCGTGGTGCTGGTGACGGCCCCGCACCGGCTGGCGGCCAGCAAGCTAGCTGCGCGGTGGCCGATGCCGACGACCTTCTTGGCCAGCTTCCGCTTGCGGATGGCCAACCCGATCGAGCCGCCAATCAGCCCGACACCGACAATGGCGACCGTATCGTAAGGCTTCATGGCAGGTCGGGGGGAGTGGTGGCAAAAAAGTGAGTCAGCAGCATAGCACATTTCGCGGTTACAATGTAGCAGGCACACTCCGTGTGCCGCAGCAAGCAAAGTGGTCGCAAAAGGCAATCTTTGCATGTGCCACGAAAGCGATTTAATGTCGGTTGGTTAACCTGTTACGGCACACGGAGTGTGCCTACTACTTTGAGGTCACTCTTGGCTCACATCAGCAATCAAGCTTTATCGGCCCTCTGCCATCGACTCTCCGTGGCGCTGTCGGCCGGTGTCGATACCCGAACCGTTTTGCTCGGTGAAGCCCAGCGGGCTTCCGGTCGTTTGCAGCCGCCGCTACGAGCAATCTCCGACGCCGTGGCCAGCGGCGCCAGCCTGGGTGAAGCCATCGCCACCACCGGCGATTTTTTTCCGCTGCTGTTTCGCGAGATCGTACTGCTTGGTGACGAGACGGCCCACTTGCCGGAGGTCTTCGAGCGGCTGTCCGACCACTATCAGCACCAAGTGCAACTGCGGCGACAGTTCCTGGCCGCTATCACCTGGCCCATGATCCAGCTTGTGGCCGCCATCTTCATTGTCGGCGGCATGATCTGGATTCTCGGCGTCATCGGCAATCAACCCTACGACATCCTGGGCCTAGGCCTGACCGGCAACCGGGGCCTGGCGATCTACATTGCCTTCGTCTCCGGCATCGGGATGCTGGTCGTCGGCCTGATCCGCGCGATGACGAGCGAATCGGTATGGAGCGGCCCGCTGCAAAAAATCGTGCGCCGTGTCCCGGTCGTAGGGACGACATTGGAAAACGTCGCCCTGGCCCGCCTGACCTGGGCCTTGGGTCTTGCCATGCAGGGAGGGATGGAAGTGCGCCGCGCCTTACGCGCCGGCCTGCGGAGCGCTCGCAGCGTGATCTACACCGAGCAGATCGAAGGGATCGTGCAGCGAATCCGGCAGGGGCGCACGATCCACGAAACGCTCACGGAGAGCGGTGTGTTTCCTCGCGAAGTGCTCGACACGGTCGATGTAGGCGAGCAAAGTGGCCGCCTGCCGGAGACGCTGCTGCGACTCAGCGGTCAATATCAAGACCGCGCCCGAGACAACATGAAAATGCTGGCCGTAATCGGCGGCTTTCTGGTCTGGGGTTTGGTGGCGCTAGTCATCGCCTTGATTATCATCAACATCGTGTCAGGGTATGCGAGCTTTTTGCAGGATCTGACCAAGCCATAAGTAAAACCGAATCCGCAATCACGGTCACGATGCGAGGTTCCATTGGTGAGGTAGGTTTTCCCCGCAAAGTTCGCAAACAAACCAACCATCCTTGACAACATTAATTTGGCTGCATTCTATGCACCGACGAAAAGTAACCTGTCGCGTGAATT
>JAIOQB010000057.1 GCA_021413585.1 Planctomycetia bacterium | reverse complement strand
AAAACGCAGATGCCGATTCTCAGCACGCAGAATTACAGCATCAAAAACTTTGGCCACAAGGACTACGCCCGCCGCGCGTATTGCAGCGGCATGGGGCGCGACCGCGTGGCCGCCAACAAATACCACATGACGTTCTGGCCGCTGTGGGTCACGCCGTGCAGCACCTGTGAGATGCGTTACCAGATTTACGCCGCCATGGCGTACGGCGCGCAGGGAGTCGTCTGCTTCGCGTACACTCCCAATCGCCCCAACTGGAAACCCAACGTCGACAACTACAACGACGCCCGGGATATCCATCGCACGGTGGCCGACACGTTTGGCCCGCGCGTCTGGGGGATGCGGTCCCCGGGTGTCTATCACGCGCCGAACGCCGACACGCCGGTGACCGAGTCCAAACCCGCCCCCGGAGAGATCATCGAACGCCTCGAAACCGAACTTCTGGCCAGCCCGCTGGTCCAGGAGAAGGACTTCTACGTCGAAGGGGGCCCGCACAAGCCGACATACATCATGGTGGTCGACAAGCGAACGACCGAGAAGAACGAGGATGAGCCGAAGCCTCGCACGGCGCACGTCGAGTTCGGTCCGCAAATCAAGTTCGTGGAACTGCTTGGACCGGTCACGTTGCCGGCGGGGCATATCCGGCATATTGATCCCGCGTGGAGCGTGCCGCTGGAATTAAAGGCGGCCGGCGCGGCGATTCTGGGAGTCGATCCGCCGGACATGAAGCAATTGCTCGGCGACTCCGCCGACACCTATATGGCCATCGTCGATCGCGTGCGCGACATGCGGCAAGCGCTGCGCGACAAGAAGATCGATCTGACGGCGGCCGACAAGACGCTGGCGGAAGCTCGCTCGCAGGCCAAGGATTTGGCCGCGCGCGTAGCGGATGCCAAGCCCGCCGCCGGGGAAGCCGCAGGGCAGCGCCAGGAACTGGTTGCACGGCTGGCGGCGCGGATCGATGATCTATCGACCGCGATTCACCTTCCTCCGGTGGAAACCAAGCCAGCGGCCGAGCCGGAAATGGAGCCGGCGCCGCCGATGAAGGCGAAGAAGCCGAAGCATAAGTAGATCGCGTTGCTGGCCTTAATCAGTTTATCAGCATTTCTCGGTTTGCCGCGATTCCCTTCATAGCCCCGGGCTTCGCCCGGGGGTCGCGCCGCCAAACAGCCCGTACCAATTCAACGGCGGCCAGCCGTATTACCCGCAATTTGGGCCAACCCGTGGGGCCAAGTCGTTATCTTGCTGTCGTTTGCGGCCGTTGGAAGGTCTCCAGCGGACCGGAAGTGGCCACGCATTGGATTTGCCCAGCGAACGCGCGGCCTGGCTACGGGAGAAATCCCTGCCCCCCGGCCGCTCGCTCCCCCCCGTCGCAGCCGCTTTGCTCCGCACAAGATTTATCCAGCAGGATTTGTTTACGGACGGCAACAAGTGTAGGACCTGCCCACGCAGCCCGCCGCGCTTTGGCCCGTGCCAGCGCAATGACCTGTACTCGCGCAACGATCTGTTGACTCGCCTCCCCACGAAACAGCACGCCTTGAACCAGCCCCAGAGTCCGAGGAAACATCAATGACTGGAAATCGCATGGCTGCGGCACCCGATGAACTAAGCCGCTCGGAACTCGACGCCCTGCCTGCCCTCAAAGAGGCCCACCTCAAAATCCGGGCGGAACTCGGCAAGGTGATCATCGGCCAGCAGGCGGTGATCGACGAGTTGCTGCTGGCGATTTTCTCCCAAGGACATTGCCTGCTGGAAGGGGTTCCGGGGCTGGCGAAGACGCTGATGGTCAGCACACTGGCCCGCTGCCTGCAACTCGACTTCAATCGCATTCAGTTCACCCCCGACCTGATGCCCACCGACATCACCGGCACCGAAGTGATTCAAGAAGACCGGGCCACGGGGACGCGGCAGTTCAAGTTCCTGCGGGGACCGATCTTCGCCAACATCATTCTGGCGGACGAGATCAACCGCACGCCGCCGAAGACGCAGGCCGCCCTGCTGGAATCGATGCAAGAGAAGCAGGTGACCATCGGCGGCGAGCGGCATCCTCTGCCCGCCCCGTTCTTCGTGCTGGCCACGCAGAACCCGATCGAGCAGGAAGGGACGTACACGCTCCCCGAGGCGCAGCAAGACCGGTTCATGTTCAAAGTCTTTGTCCGCTATCCGACGTACGACGAAGAGTTTCAGATCGGCGCCCTGACCACGGCCGAGTATCAGCCGCAGGTCAACGCGATCCTCTCCGCCGAAGAAATCGTGCGGCTGCAAAAGCTGGTGCGCCGCGTCCCCGTGGCGCCGCATGCCATCCACTACGCCTTGCGGCTGGTCCGCAGCACGCGCGTGGAGGAGGCGGACGTGCCGGAGTTTGTCAGCGAGTGGATCAGTTGGGGCGCCGGGCCGCGGGCCGTGCAGTACTTGCTGTTGGGAGCCAAGGCGCGGGCAGTGCTGGATGGCCGGTTCTTCGTCAACACGGAGGACATCCGCGCGGTGGCCCATCCGGTGCTGCGGCATCGGATCATCACCAACTTCAGCGCCGAATCGAGCGGCATCACCCCCGATCGCGTGATCGACCGGCTGCTGTCCGAGGTACCCGACCGACGCAACGGAGACGACGTGGCGCCGCAACTCGCGAGGGCATTTAATTAGGGGCTATCGGCTGTCAGCGTTCGGCTATCGGTTAGAGATTTGAAAACAGAAAACTGGGGCGTTGCCCCGGGCACCCTGCACTAATAGATACATTTCCTTTCATCACCCCGCCCCTCAATGACCACCCGATCCACTCATCGCTACCTGGATCCCAAAACGCTGGAGCGGATCAAGCGATTGGACGTCCGCGCCCGGCTGGTGGTCGAGGGATTTGTCACCGGCGAACATCGCAGCCCGTACAACGGCTTTGCCGTCGAGTTCGCCACTCATCGCGAATATACCCCCGGCGACGACACGAAGCACATTGATTGGAAGGTGTGGTCGCGCACGGACCGGCTGTACATCAAGGAGTACGAGGAAGAGACGAACCTGCAATGCACCATCGTGCTGGACACCAGCAAGTCGATGCATTACGGCAGCGACTCAACCGGCCGGTGGAGCAAGTTCGACTACGCTGCCACCTGTGCCGCCTCGCTCACCTGGCTGATGCAGCGACAGCAGGACGCCGTGGGCTTGATCACGTTCAACACGACCATCCAGCGCACCATGCCCGCCAGCGCGCATCCCAGCCATTTCAAACGCCTGCTGCACGAATTGGAGCAGTGCCGCCCGGACGACAAGACCGACGTGGCGGCCGTGTTCCTGCAATTGGCCAACAAGGTTCGCCGCCGCGGGATGATCGTGCTGATCTCCGACCTGTTCGTCGATCCGGAAGTGCTGGGCAGGGCCCTGCAGGAGTTCCGGCTCCGCAAGCACGAAGTCGTGGTGATGCAGGTGCTGCACGAGGACGAACTGACATTTCCGTTTCAGGAAAACACGCTGTTTCGCGGGTTGGAAGTGAACGCCGAGTTGTTTACCGAACCGCGGGCACTGCGGCGGTCGTACCTCGAAGCGGTCGACCGTTTTCTCACCCGCGTCCGCGGCGTTTGTGCAACGGCCGGCGTCGATCACTTGCTGCTGAGCACGAACGATCCGCTGTCGGCGTCGCTAGCGGGTTATCTGGCGTTTCGACAGAAGACGAAGCGAAACATCGCGCGGCATTCGTAGTTTGTTATTCGTGAAGTCGAACTCGGAGTGTGACTTAGGGCCAACGATTCATGTTGAGCTGGCTGTCCAGGATCGTGATGCATCCACTGCTGCTCGCTGGCGGCGGCCTGCTCGTTTCCGTGCCGATCATCATCCACCTGCTCAACAAGCGGAAGTTCAAGATCGTCGATTGGGCGGCGATGGACTTTCTGTTCGACGCCGACAAGCGGAACCGCCGCCGCGTGCGGCTGGAAGATTTGATCATCCTGCTGCTGCGCACATTGGCCGTGCTGCTGATCGTCCTGTTGCTCGCGCGGCCGTTCTTGCCCGGCGCGGCAGCCGCAGGGTGGCGCGGCACAATAAGTCACGAACGGATCGTGCTGCTGGACGATTCCCCCAGCATGGGGGCCAAGGCCGGCAACGAAACGCCGTTTGACGAAGCCCGCCGCGTGCTGGCCGAACTCGTGCGCGACATGGGCAATCGCGGCTCAACCGACACGCTCACGCTGCTGGTCACTTCGCACCCTCGCAAGCCGATCGTCAACGAAGCGGCCGTCTCGCCCCAAACGGTCGATCGATTAGTTGCGGAAATCGCGGGCCTGAAAGTCTCCAGCCGCCCCGCGCGCATGGAAGCTTCGCTGGCCGAAGCGGAGCGGCTGCTGACTTCGCGCTCGTCCAATCTGAACCGCCTGCTGTACATCGTCACCGACCTGCGACAGCGCGACTGGCCCACTGCCGCCAAAGCCGCCGATACGCCCGGCCCCGCGGCGCTGCTGCGGCGCATCGCCGACAAATCGGCCGGCTGCTATCTGGTTGACGTGGGAAGTCCCCAAAGCGACAACCTGGCCATCACGGCAGTCACTCCCCAAGACAAGGTGTTGGCGGCGGGGATGAATTGCCGGTTTGAAGTGACCGTTCGTAATTTCGGCAAATCCGACGCAACCAATGTAGACGTGCGGCTCACGGCCGAAGGATCGTTGCCGCTCGACGGCCGGTTGGATCGGATCCCGGCCGGACAGTCTGCCTCGTTGCCGTTCAATTTCACGTTTGCCCGCAGCCGTGGCGGCTCAAGCGAGGTGCTGCCTGAGGCGGTCGCCATCCGGGCGGAACTGGTTACGCCGGCCGGCGCCACGTTCGATCGGCTCGCCGGCGACAATGTTCGCTACTTCCCGGCCCGCGTCGTGCATGGCATCCGCACGTTGATTGTCGATGGGGATCCGACGTCGGATCCTCGCCGGGCCGAGTCGTTTTTCCTGCGCCGCGGACTGGCCCCAAGCGGTGATACGCCATCGGGCATCGTCCCCCGCGTGGCCACGCCAGCGGAGTTCGAAACGCTCGATCTCGATCCCTTTCAGGTGATTTACCTGCTGAATATCGACCGGCTCAGCGACAGCCGCCGCGAGTCGCTCGACCGCTGGGTCAAGGCCGGCGGCGGGTTGGTGATCGCGCTCGGAGATCAGTTGGCGGACGTCGGCGCGTTCAATTCCCAGTTCGGCCGCCAGGGGCAAGGTTTGCTCTCCGCGGAGATCAACGAGATGCGCGGCGACGAGCGGGAGCGAAAGTGGGCGTCGATCAATATCGTCGAAAAAGGACACGCGGTGGTCGGCATCTTCGAGGGGGAGAACACTATGTTTCTCGAAGGGGTCAAGGTCTTTCGCTGGTGGCGGACCAACGTGCCGGAAGAAGCGATCCGCGCCGGCCGTGTGCGGATTCTGGCCAAGCTGACCGACCCGGACGGTTCGCCGGCAATCCTGGAGCAGAAAGTCGGCGACCGCGACGGGCGAGTCATCTTACTGACCACGCCTCTGGACGCCGATTGGAGCAATTGGCCGCAGGATCCCAGCTACTTGCTGTTCGTGCAATACCTGACGCGCTACCTGGCCCGCTCCAACGCCTCAGCGGGCATGGTCGAAGTTGGGCAGGCGATCACCACGCCGCTGGACCTGGTTCAATACAAGCTGGACGTGACGCTGACTGATCCCGCCGGCGATCGTTCTGGCCTGCAACCGGTGCAATCGACAGCCACGACTGACACCACCGCAGGAGCGAACACTGCGCCCGCGCAGAAAAAACCTGAACCCGCTGCCGACGGAAAATCGCCGCCGAAATCGAGCGAGTCCCCCTGGTTCGTATCGTCTCCAGAGACGGAAACCGCCGGGTTCTATCGGCTCGAGTTGGCTCGCAACGACGGAGGCTCCGACACGCTCCTGTTCGCGGCCAACATCGACCCCAACGAAGGGGATCTCACGCCAGCGGATAGCGGCCAGTTGAGCCAGGGTTTTGGCGATTCCAAAGTGCATATTGTCAACGGCCAGTCGCTGATGGCATTGGGAACGGACGGAGCGAAGTCGGAGTTGTGGCTGGTGATGCTCTGTGCGTTGGGAGTGGTGCTGGGAAGCGAACAAGGGCTGGCACTGTTTTTTGGCCGCAAGAGGTAGACATTTTTGAGCGCCCAGAAAGGGTACTCGCCGCCGTAAGGAGGACCGTTATGACCAATCGAACGCGTGTGGGACGAGCCGGCTCACGTTTGCGCCTTATTGCCGTCGCACTCTGCGCGATGACGCTGGCGCCATGGTGCGGAGTCGTGCCCGCAACTTGCTGGGCACAGGTCCGGGCGTTCCGCGGGCGATACACTGCTGAAACCAACGCCGAACCGCCTAGCGCCACCGGTCTGCGCCTGGGGGCCGACCCGGAGCAAGAGCAACTCATCCGCCGCGCCGAGCAGTTGGCGCGCGATGGCCGCTTCGATCTGGCCGCCGTCCTCTGGCAGCGGGTGTTGGACGACGCCGGCGGCGCGCTGATGACGCGCGACGAGTGGCAGCACGAAACGCTCGACGGCGAGAAGTTCCGCCGCTATCGAGCCGTGGCGGTCGAGCTGCAAGGGGTCATTGCCCGTCTGCCGGCCGAAGGGCTGCGAATGTATCGCGCCTCGGCCGACGCGGAAGCACAAGCCCTGCTCGCCGCGGCAACCGCCGAGACGCGCGAAGCCGCGCTGCACGAAGTCGTTCGCCGCTATTTCCTCAGTTCACTGGGCGACGACGCGGCCTTGGAACTGGCCAGCCGATCGCTCGACCGGCACGATTTTGTCGGAGCGGTGCGGTTGCTCAATCAAGTTGAAACGCTCTATCCGCAACCCAGCGTCAACCGCGCCGAAGTGCTAGAGCGCCTGGTGGTGGCCAACGCCCGCGTCGGCGATTTGGCGGCCAGCCAGGCGGCGCTCGGTCAATTGGAAACGCTCCCCGGCGCGCGTCCCAGGGCCGAGCTGCTGGCCGTGCTGCGCGCGGAAAGCCACCGCGCGCCGGTCGTCGCGGCCAACGCGGGGCGCGACCACTGGCTCACGCGTCTGGGCAATCCAGCCGGCGACGGCCACATGCCGCGGCTGCCGGCCACCGCCACGGCCGCGGAATTGTCAGATAACTGGAACGACATCATCTTCGACGCGGCGGAGCCACCCGCAGCGGCTCCTCCGCAAGAGATGATCCGCCGTGGACGCCGGGCGGTGGTCATCGGCGGCGTCGCATGCGCAGCGCCGTCGCTTAGCCGCGAGCAAATGATCGATCACTGGCAAAAATCCACCTGGACTCCCACCGGCCAGATGCTCGTCTATCAAGGGCGCGTGTTCTACAAGGCGCTGGACCGCGAGACGAGTCGTGATCTCGCCACCGGCAAGCTGGCCTGGTTTTCGCCGACCACCGCTGAGAACAACTATCAACCCGTGCTGCCGCAGCTCTTCCAGAATGCGGGCTGGCAGGGGATGATGCAATTGCGGGCGATGCAAATGGCGCAGCAAGGGGGCCAGGCCCCGCCGATGCAGTCCACCCCGTTGGAAGTACAACTGCTGGGGGACCGTGTCCATCCAGCCATGAGCATCGTGGGCAATCTGCTGGTGGCCATCGAAGCGCTGCCACAGGGAGCAAGTCAACAGAACGACCCGCAGCAGGGGATGAACTTTGCCGATCCCCGTTCTTCCGGCGCCTCGCGCCGCCGCGAAAATCGTCTGGCGGCATACGACGTGACAACCGGAGTCCTCAAATGGCAGCGGGAGGACGGAGGACCCAAGAAAGACAATAGCCAGCCGACTCGGGTCGGCTTCCTGGCCGCGCCGGTCCCCTTTGCGCAACAACTGCTGGTGCCGATTCTCGAAAACGGCACGGTGTGGCTGGCCGCACTCGACTATCGGACCGGAAAAATCCTGTGGCGGTCGGTAATCTGCGAAGAGCCCGACGGTGGCTGCGACGTCTGGTCGCCGGCCGGCATTGCGATTGATGGCGGAGACGTGTACGTCGTCGCCGGCGCGGGCACGGTCGCCGCCCTCGACGCTCTGACGGGGACGGTGCATTGGATCGCTCAATACCCTCGCAAGGCGATGGGCGCCGATCCTTACCGATTCAACGGTCGCTTGACGATCTCGCGCCCAACTTGCTGGAGCGAAGATACGGTGATCGCCAAGGGACGGAACCTGATTGTAATGCCGTCCGACGGCGATGAGATTCTTTCCTTCGATCGCCGCACCGGCGAGTTGATTTGGAAAACGGGCATCTCGCCCAATCGCGAAACAGACTCGCGCTACAAGGAGGGGACGCCACCGATCGACGCGATTCCGGCGGCATATTGCCTGGGGATTCTCAATGATTGCCTGTACGTCGCCGGCCCTGAGATAGTCCGTTGCTATCGAGTGGATGGCGGCAACCTGAAATGGGAGCACCGGCTGGCGCATTCGTCCGGCCGCGGGCTACTGACACCGGACGCCGTGTACATCCCGGATCAAGACTGCATCGTGCGGCTCGACCCGCGCCCCGCGGGCGTCAAGGCGGACAAGCGCGAACTGGGCCGAACCAAGGTCGTCACCACCACCGCCGAACCGGTCGGCAACCTCTACACAGACGGCCAGCGGCTGATCGTCCAGGGTTTGTCGCGAGTTTACACGCTCGACAGCCTGGAAGAACGCTTGGCGCGCCTGGCCCGGCGGATTGACAACGACGACTTCGAGTCGCTGCGCGAGCGGTCGCGGCTTTATCAACGACTCGGCAAGAAGGATGAGGCCCTGGCCGACCTGAAGGCCGCCTATGCCTCGGCCAGGAAAAATAAGCAAGCGGGGCCGATCGTCGCCACCGAGTTGCTCATCGGCGGGATCACCGAACTCAATTTGCCCACGGAGCGGCCGGCGCTGGCCTTGGGAATGCTGGTCATGGCGGAGCGCGATGCTCGGCAGAACTCCGCCGCGGGTTCGCTGTCTCCAGATCTCGCGAGGCAGCGGTCGGCGATCATCAGCGGTGTGCTGACCACGGCCGAACGGATCCGCTCGGCGGTGGACGTGCCGACGTTGGTCTCCGCGGCGATTCTTTGCCACGAGGAGTATCTATTCGATCGCTTGCGGCGGCTCATTCGCACGCCGGTGCGGCCGGTGAATATGGTGGAGTTGCAAACCGCCGCCACGGATAGTGATCCTTGGGTCCGGCGTGCGGCGGCGGCGGGGCTAGGAACGCTGCGCAACGCCGAGTCGGCCGCCACGCTGACGAACCTCCTGGACGACAGCCAGGAGCGCGTCCGCCTGGCCGCCGCGTGGGAACTGGCGGATCGGGGCCAGAAGTCCAGCTTGCCCGCGCTGGTTCGATTGCTGGATTCCAACGACCCGACGATTCGTTCTCGCTCGTTCGCAGCGTTGCGCACCTTGACCGGGCAGACGCTTGACTATCGAGCGTTCGCGGAGGCGACGGAGCGTGCCAAGGGGCTTGAAGCCTGGAAGCAGTGGCTGGCCAAATCGGCCGACACCGCGGTGCTTAAGTTTCCTTTGCAAGACAGTTCCGCCCGCTTGGGCCGGCTGCTCATGGCGGGAATGGGCAACAACCAGGTGACGGAAATCGACGCCGACGGGAAAGAAACGTGGAGCATCCGCGTGACCAATCCGTACGGAGTATGGGGAACGCCCGAGGGGCATCGTCTTGTGGCCGCGTACTCCACCCGATCGATTCACGAATACGACGAGAAAGGGAACGAGGTGTGGTCCTACGCCGATTTGCCGGGCCATCCTAGCAGCGTGCAGCGGCTGGAAAACGGCAACACGCTGGTCGTGCTCAACAACACGGGCCAGGCGGTTGAGATCAGTCCCGAGAAGAAAGTGCTCTCGACGCAGAACTACGGCTCGGGCACTCCCTTCGCGCTGCGGCTGGACAACGGCAACACGCTGGTCTGCCAGCCATCGCTCAGCCGCGTGGCCGAGTTGGACTCCAAAGGCACCGCGGTGGCGACGTTTGAAGCAGCCGGAGCCTCCACGGCGCGGCGGCTCGAAAATGGCAACACGCTGATTGTCGAGCAGGGACGCGGGCGCGTGATTGAAGTCGCACCCGGCGGCAAAACCGTGTGGACCCTAGATCAGGTGATGGGCCCCTGGGATGCCGAGCGGTTGCCTAACGGCAATACGGTGGTCAGCCACGCCCGCGGCGTGCAAGAGTTCAACCCGGCCGGGCAACCGGTCCATACCTGGAATTTCCCGAACGTGTTTCGCCTGAGTGCGTTTTAGCGCTCGCCTTTTAGATTTCAGGCTGCCGAGCGATTGAAGGAGCGTGTCGAGTGCGATTGGCAGATGCCAAGTGGTTGCAGTGGCTCTTAGGAGTCGATCCGGCCAGCGTGCCGCCGGATGCGACCGCGCAATTTGTATTCCGCAACGCACCCAGCAGTTGGGCCGTGTTTGTGCTATTGGGCGTGGTCGTGATCCTGGCGGGCATGATCTACTATTGCTATCGCCGCGAGAACGACGTCTGCCCGCTGCCCGCCCGGGTGCTGCTGGCCGGCCTGCGGATGCTGGTGCTATTGCTGCTGGTGGGCGTGTATCTGGACCCGGCGGTGTACTTCAATCAGCGGCGCGTGCTGGAACCGACCATTTGGGTGCTGCGCGACGCATCGCAATCGATGGCGTCCCCCAGCGATCTCTACCTCGACGATCGGGACGCAAATGTCGTAGCGGCGGCCACAGGGCGCAGCGTTGAAGTGGTCCGCTCCGAACATCCCACGCGGGCTACGCTGGTCAACGACGTGCTGGCCCGCGATAACCAACGCCTGCTCCGCGCGCTGGCGCAGCGCGGGCGGCCGCAGGTGATGGATTTTGCCGCCAACGTGGAAAAGGTGCCGCTGATCTTGGAAACTCCGGCGGCGGCTTCTGCGAAGGCGGGCACTAAAAGCCCCGCTGCGACGACCACCCCGCAGCCGATGTTTGTGCTGCCGCCGCTCAAGGCCGAAGGGCAGGCCACCGATCTGCGGCGGGCCCTGCAGGAAGGAATCACGGATCGGTTTGTCGCCGCGGTGGTGGCGTTTACGGACGGACAACATACGGTCCACGAAGCGGAGTCCGACGATCTGCATCGCGTGGCGGAGTCGGCCCGGCAGCGCGGCGTGCCGCTGCTGATCGTGGGGGTCGGTGACCCGACGCATCCGCGCAATCTGCAGGTCACTGACATTTACGCCAATCCGCAAGTCTGGCTGCAAGACCCGTTTGAAATCCAGTCCACGCTGCGGGCGGAAGGCATCTCCGACGAATCGGTCGAAGTGTCGCTCATCGAGCGGCAACTCGGCGACAACGGCGCGCCGGAGGGGCCGGAGCGGTCGGTCGATCATCGCACGGTCCGCATCCCGGCCGGCACGAATCGCCTCCGCGTCGACTTCACCCACACGGCTCCGGCGGCGGGCCGATATACGTACACCGTGCGGGCCGCAGTGCTGCCCAATGAATCGAACAAGCAAGACAACGAGCCCGACGCCCCGGTGGAAGTGAAGGTGCTCAACCGGCGAGCCCGCGTGCTGCTCGTCTCCGGCGGGCCGACGTGGGAATACCAGTTGCTGCTGCGGCTGCTCAAGCGGCAATCGTGGTGCAACCTGTCGAGTTGGCTGCAGACAATGGACCTCGATCGCGACCAGGAAGGAACCACCGTCATCCGCCGGCTCCCCCGGACGCGCGAAGAAATGTTTCAATACGACGTGATCATGCTGTTGGACCCCGATCCGGCCGAGTTTGATGAAGCGTGGCTCAAGCTGCTCAAAGAGTTCGTCGGCGACCATGCCGGCGGATTGCTGTTCATGGCCGGGCCGAAATTCTCGGGCCGGTTTCTGGCGGAGCCGAAGACCCATTTGATTCGCGATCTGCTCCCCGTTTCGTTGGGGGACGTCGCCCGGCTGGATGTGGAGCAATTGCTCGACACGAACAGCCGCCCTTGGGCCTTGGGCATCGTGCCATCGAACGTGGATCATCCGATCATGCGGTTCAACGCCGACCCTACGCGCTCGCTGGCGATGTGGCAGCAGTTGCCCGGCATTTTCTGGAGCCTGCCGTGCGATAGCGCAAAGCCAGGGGCCCGGATGCTCATCGAGCGGGCCGACTCCAGCGGCAGCCAGGCCACCGCCGCGCGGCCGCTGCTGGTCACCGGCCTATACGGCTCGGGCCGCATCGTGTTCGTCGGTTTTAACGGCACCTGGCGGTGGCGCCGGATGCCGAACCTGTACACGTTCTACAAGACGTTTTGGGAGCAGACGGTTAAATACCTGGTCGACGGGCGATCGGCCGAAGGGCAGCGCCGCGTGCTGGTCGAGACGGAACGGACGCGGTACACCGTGGGGGACCGCATCGCCGTCTCCGCCAGGCTGTGGACGCCAGCCGGCACGCCGCTGGAACAGCCGCGAATCGTCGGCACGCTTAGCACCCCCGGCAGCCCGCCGGAGCAAGTGGAACTCAAGCCAGTGGCCAACGTGCCGGGGCAATACTCGACGACGCTGGTCGCGCACACGAAAGGGCTGTTCGAGCTGACGCTGGAATTGCCCACCGACACCGCCGGCACGCCCCCGCGCGCGGCGGCCAATTTTTCCGTCACGCTGCCGAGCGTGGAACTGGAGCGGCCGTGGCTGAACAAGCCGCTGCTGGTGGAATTGGCCAAGGCGTCGGGCGGGCGTTATTTCGACCTCAATGAACTCGACCAGGTGGCCGCCGCGGTGCCGGACCGCAAGCAGATGATCACGGTGCTGAGCAAGCCGGTGCTGGTCCGCGACTCCAGCCGCCGCGTGCTGCTGTTTTTCCTGGTGGGTTTGCTGGCGGTGGAGTGGGGATTCCGCAAGCGATTCAAGTTGATTTAATGACCATGTTGATTTAACGACGCTAGCGTAGATTGGAACCGCGTTTCATGAGCCAGGCGACCCTCGATCCCACTGTCGACGCTCCGATGGCGGACGCACCGCTGTCGACCGTGCTACACAAGCTGCACTTGCTGCGGCGGCGGATCGCGGCATGGTTTGTGATCGACGGCGTCAGCCGGCTGCTGGCATGTCTGGTGCTGCTCGTCGGTTTCGATCTGGCCATCGACTGGACCTTCTCCATGGACCGGCCGCAACGGGTGGTGATGCTGGTGCTGGTGTTGATTGTGCTGGGGGTCGTGGCGTATCGGCGGCTGGTCCGGCCACTGGGACAAAGCCTCAGCGATGACGCATTGTGTCTCTTGGTCGAACGCCAGCAGGGGCAACTGCAAGAGCAATTGATCTCGGCCCTGCAGCTCTCCCGCGGAGGCGGGTGGGAACAGCAGGGGGTTTCGCCGACGTTCGTGGCAGCGACGATTCAGGGAGGCGCCAAAGCCGCCGAATCGATGCCGTTCGAGTCGGTGCTGCGGCGGCGGCCGCTGTTGTTCAGCATGGCGCTGGCGTTGGCGATGGGGGGAGCTCTGCTGGGGATCGCCGTCGCCACGGTCCGCACGGAAACGATGGCCATCTGGTTCCAGCGGAATGTGCTACTGACCAACCGTCCGTGGCCGCAAGATTTTTATCTGGCGTTCGACGGCGCGGCGGACGGAACTATGCGGATCCCGCGCGGCGAAGAATGGCCCATCGTGGTCACTGCCAAAGCGGCGCGGCCCGAGATCGCCCTGCCAGAGGAAGTTACCTACGAGCTGCGCGGCCGCCACGTCGAAACGCGCACCGAACGGTTCGAGCGAATCGATGGCGGCAAACGATTCATCGGCAAGATGGCCGGGCCGGCGGAAGCGGTCGAGATCCGCGCCTTCGCGCGCGGCGCCAGCACGGATTGGATCAAAGTGCTGCCAGTCGACCGCCCCACGGTCGAAACGCTTTCGCTGACCGTCACGCCCCCTAAATACACTGGTTTGAAGCCACAAAAGCTTTCCGAAGGGAAGGGGCCGTATTCGCTGCTCCCGGGCAGCCGGCTGACCGTGCAGGGCTCCGCGAACAAGCCTCTTTCCGCCGCGATCGTCCTGCACGGCACCAAGCGGCAACAACTCGTGGTCCGCGAAGGGCGCACGTTTGAGATGGAAATCCCGTACGCCGCCGACGGGGCCGGCATTTACGGCATCGATCTGACCGACACGGAAAACTTGCCGCAACCCGGCAGCGAGCGACCGGGGCCGCTAAGTTCCCGCGTTCCCGTCCGCTTCACGCTCCGCACGCTGGCGGATCGCCCGCCGCAGATCAAGGCGCAGCTTGTCGGGATCAGCGGCATGATCACATCGCATGCGAAGCTGCCGCTGAAGGCCACGATCGACGACGACTTTGCCGTCTCCGACGTGCGGCTCCGCTACCAATGGCGCGGTCCGGCGGAGAGCCGCCAGTCGGGGCAGGACGCGGTGCGCCCCAAGGAGGTCGCGTCGCTTTTGGGGGCTCAGCAGATTCCTCTTTCCTGCGAGCTGGATGTTGCGCCGCTGAATGTGCCGGTGGGTTCGGACTTCAGCGTCGAGATTGAGGCCACCGACAACAACAACGTCTCCACGCCGGGTGTCGGACGTTGCCCTCCGATGCTGTTGCGCGTGGTCAGCGATGACGAATTGCGAACCGATCTGCTCCGTCGCGAAAAGGAACAGCGGCAGGAACTCGAGCGGCTGCTCAAAGTCCAGACGGGTTTGCTGGCGGACACCCGCGACTTGCTGCAGCGCAGCGCCAATCAGGCCACCTGGCCGGCCGCGGCGCAGCAATCCGCCGCCCGCGTGGCCCGCGAGCAGAAAATCGTGGGAGGCTCGCTGAGTGCCATCGCGCAGCGCGTCGGCGATCTGCTGGTCGAGGCCTCGAACAACCGGCTGGAGGACGCCAGCGGCGCACTGACCGCTCGGCTGCAAGATCACGTCCGCAAGCCGCTGACCCGCGTGGCGGATCAGCGTGTGCCGGAAGTGGGACTCCGTCTGGACGAAGCCCGCCGCCTGGCATCGAGTGCCAAGGAGCGCAACGCGGCGCTGGCCGCCGCGGCCGACGAGCAGGCGAAAATCGAAAGCGAATTGCAGGATGTGCTCAAGAGCATGATCAAGGTCGAGGACTTCCAATTCGTGCTGTCGCTGCTGCTGGAAATCCAGCAATCGCAGACCGAGGTGCTTTCGCGATCGGAAAAAGAGCGGCAGGAGCAGATCCGCCGCATCCTGGAACATGGTGGAAATACGGCCCCGGAGCAGCCCGCGCTGAGGCAGCCGTAAAATGCTCTAATGGATGTCGACCTGCGTAGCGATCGGGTACAAACCGACAATTACAGCAATGGACTGACCGGCGGCCCTTAGGTGCTCGTCTTAGGAGAACTGGATATGCGATCGATCATCCGCGTCGTGCTGCTCGCCGCTTGCGCGGCTTCTCCTTTGTTGGCCTTCGCCGCCGACACGGATCCGGCTGCCCCGGCCGCCAGTGGATTGGGCGTGCGGCAGCAGCGCGTGCAGCGGCTGATGAAACAGCTTGAGGACAAGCTCCTCTCGCTGACGCAAACCTTGGCCAAGACCGAGCCCGAGCGCGCCGCCCGGCTGGAAAAGACGCTGATCGAATCGAAGCAGCTTTCGCTGGAAAAGCGGATGGCGGTGGTGGCCGGCCTGCTCGACGGCGCGCAGCTCGACAAAGCCACCGACGAGCAAAAGAAGGTGCTCAAGGACCTGGAGCGGCTGGCCGAGGTGCTGCTGGGCGAGGACCAACGCAAGGACAACCAGGCGGAGCTGGAGCGCCTGGAGCGCTGGAAAGGGGAAGTGCAGCGCCTGCTCGACGAGCAGCGTGCCCATCTCAACGAAACGGCCAAGATGGCGGACAAAGACAAAGCCCTGGCCGATTTGCAGCAGCAAATCGCCGCCGTGGAAAAACTGATCGCCCGCCAGCAGGAGCTGGCCGACCAAACCGGAAAGAACCGCCAGCAGGGAATCGACGGCCTCGCCAAACTGGCCGACAAGCAACAGGCGCTCCGCGACGACACGCAGCAGTTGGCCAAACAAGTGGCCGGCTCCCAGGCAGGAGAACAGCAAGGGGGCCAGCAGGGAATGCAGGGCGGGATGCAAGGCGGTCAACAAGGCGGGATGCAGGGCGGTCAACAAGGCGGCATGCAGGGCGGTCAACAGGGAGGAATGCAAGGTGGAATGCAAGGCAACCAACCCGATCCTTCAAAAAGCGCCTCGCCCGCTGCCCAAAAGCTAAACGACGCCGCCGGCCGCCAGCAGGAGGCCGAAAAGAAACTCGGCCAGGGGCGCGGCAAGGCTGGGCAAGAGGATCAGAAGGCGGCGCTCGCCAAACTGGCCGAAGCGCTCGACGCGCTCAAGCAAGAGAAGGCCCGCATTGCCTCGCTGCCCCCTGACGCTCTCAACAAGCTCGCCGACAAGCAAGGAGAAACCGCCGACAAGACGCGTCAACTGGGTGATGAAATCGCCAAGGCTGGCCAGCAAGGCGGAATGCAAGGCGGCCAACAGGGAGGCATGCAAGGTGGCCAACAAGGTGGGATGCAAGGCGGAATGCAGGGAGGGCAACAAGGGGGCATGCAGGGTGGTCAACAGGGAGGAATGCAGGGCGGCCAGCAACCCGCCCAGCAGCCCATTCAGGACGCCCAGCAGCAGATGAAAGACGCCGGCAAAAAGCTCTCCGAGCAGCAGCCGGCCGAGGCCGAGCCGCCGGCGGCCAAAGCCGTCGACCAACTCAAGAAGGCGCTGCAGGAAATCGAAGACCGCCTGGCGCAGCTTCGCGAGGACGAGCGACTGGAGAAGCTCGCCCGCCTCGAGACCCGGTTCCGCGAGATGCTCACGCGCCAGCAGGCGGCCACCATCGCTACCGCCGCCGTCGAAATGAAACGCAAAGAAACCGACACGCTCCGCCGCGCTGAGATCATTCAACTTGGCAAGCTCTCCGAAGAAGAACGGGCCCTGGCCGAAATGGCCTCGCAAGCCTTGGACATTCTCCGCGACGAGGGAACCAGCGTCGTGTTTCCGCGGATCGTCGAACGCCTGCACGGCGACCTGGCCCAGTTGGGCCTCTGGCTCGAGCAGAAGCTATCCGGCGGCCAGACCCACGCCACGCAGCTCGAAGCGGAAAGCACTCTGGAGGAGCTGATCGCGGCGCTCAAGGAAGCGCAAAAGAAAGCCAAGGAAAAGAAGCAGTCCGGCGGCGGTGGCGGCGGCGGGGGTGGGGAGCAGGAAGAGTCGCTGCTTCCCAAGGCGGCCGAATTGAAGCTGCTCCGTTCGGCCCAACTCCGCGTCAACCGCATGACGGCCGAGGTCGACAAGCGACTGGCGGGCAAACCGCTCGACGACGCCGGCCGCAGCGAAGTCCACCGCATCTCCGAGCGACAATCCGACATTTCCGCGATGACCGATCAAATTTTGCAGCGAAAATAACCAGCGACAATAACTCGGGGAGAACTTTACGATGAAGACTCTCACACGCCAATTGCTGGCCATCGCCGTGCTGTGCCTGGTGGCCGGCCGCACTGATGCGGCTCCGCCCGACACGGACGCGCTGCGCGAAAAGTATCCAGAATATCGCGCCGCGCTCGCCGCGCTGGGGGAAGAGCAATTCCCTGCCGCCATTGCCGGCCTCTCGAAGCTTTCGACCGCCGATGATCCGCAGTTGGCCGCCGACGCCACGTTCCATCTTGGCCGGGCCCAAGTGCTTGAAGAGCGATTTGAAGAGGCCCTGCCGCTGTTCGCCAAAGTCAGCGGGCCGCAGGCCGCGCAGACGACGCACGCCGGCGAGGCCCTCTACTTCCTTGGCCTCTGCCAGGCCCAGTTGCTCAAGCGCGACGAGGCGATCGCGTCGTTCGACAAGTTCCTCGACAAGTGCAAAGACGCCCCGGAGCGGATGCGCGTCGACGCCTGGCAGCAGGTCAGCGAACTGAAAAAGGTCCGCAGCGGCAGCCTCTCCGACGTGCAGCAACACATGGAGTTTTCGCGCCGGCGGCTGGCGCTCAGCGACGCGGGCAAGAACACCCGCCAGCGGCAGGACAACATCATCGCCATGCTCGACAAGATGATCGACAAGGCGGAGCAGGCCGAATCGGAGAGCAGCTCCAGCCAACAGCAGAAACAGTCGGGCAAGGAGGGAGAGCCGAAGGAAGGGGAGAAGGAAGGCCAACAGGGCCAAGGGCAAATCGGCTCGCGCCGCGGCTCGCAGCCCGGCCAGTCTCCCGCGGGGCAGAATCCCGGCGGCAATCGCTCGGCCAGCGGCGACGAGGTTTCCCGCCGCACGCAAAACCCCACCGACCGAGCCCACTTCGGCGACATCCGCGAACGGGAGCGGATGGAGCGGGTGTACGGGGCCCTCAAAACTCGCTTCCCGGCTCAGTATCGGGAATTGATCGAGCAGTATTATAAGAACTTGCAGGAGGAGCAGCCGTAGCGGCGGCGTTTGGCTGTCGGCTGTCGGCAAGAGTATGGTTAGCTGGCGCGTTCGATTCACCCTTTAACATCAAGCACTATGAATTCGATTTCGATTCGCCGGCGTTTGACTTCGCTTGCCGTGATGACGATTGGGGCGGTTTTGTCTGTCGCCGTCGCGACATCCGCCGCGGCGGAAGAGACTGACGTAGACCGGCTGACTCAAGTCGACGGCGCGGCGATTGACGGCAAGATCGAAGCGATTGAGGCGGACGGCACGCTGCGGATCGCGGGTCGGCCGGCGACGATTTCGTTCGCCGATTTGTTGAGCATCCAGCGGCCGGCCGAAGAGCCCGCGCTGGCGGCGGCCCCGCCCCCCTTTGTTGTCGAGCTGCTCGGCGGCGGCAAACTGCTGGCCAACGAGTTGACGATCCGCGAGCAGCAATGCCAGATCCGCTGGCCCAACGGACCGGACCTCTCGCTGCCGATCGAACTGATCGCCGCGATCCGCCTGCAACCCGACTTGAAGGACGCCGCGTTTGCAGCCGCCCTGGCCCAGCCAAAGCGCGACGTCGATCGACTGCTGGTCACCGCCCAAGGGGCCGGGCAATGGATCGACGGCCTGGTGGAGAGCATGGATGGCAAGGAGGTCTCGTTCGAGTGGCAGGGGAAATCGCGCAAGGTGCCCCGCGCGGACGTCCGCGGCATCGTGCTGGCGGTGGTGGGGCGGCCTGTAGATCGAACCGGCTGGGCGCGCGTCGAATTGAATTCCGGCTCGTCCTTCTGGGCGCGAATCATCGGCCTGCGCGACGGACGGCTGACGGTTGAGTTCGCCCCCAAGGCGCAATCGACCATCGCCTGGGACGGCGTTCGCCGCTTGACCATTGCGTCTTCGCGCCTGGCGTACCTGTCGGACCTGGAGCCGACCGAGGTGGTCGAGCAGCCCATCGTCACACAGCGCATGCCCTGGCAGCGCGATCAAAGCGTGGCACAACATCCGCTGCAGGTGGGCAACCGCAAGTTTGCCAGAGGGCTGGGGGTGCATGCCCGCAGCCAGCTTCGTTATACGATTGACGGCAAGTTCGACGCGCTGATCGCCGCCATCGGCATCGACGCGGAAACCGCCGGACAAGGGGACTGCGTCTTCGTGGTGCAGGGGGACGGCCGTGAACTGTACCGTCAAAGAGTTGTCGCCAGCGACGCGGCGCGCGATATCAAAGTCGACGTCCATGGCGTGCGGGATTTGACGCTGCTGGTCGAACCGGGCGAAGACCTCGACCTGGCCGATCACGCCGATTGGGCGGAGGCCCGCCTGCTGCGCGGCGGAGTGAAGCCATGAGCGCGACCAGCAGCCGCCAGCGCAGGCGACCGTATGTATTGGCATGTGTAATCGGCACACTTCTGCTGCATGGCGCAGCGACCACCGCCTGGGCATTTGAACCATCAGCCTCCGGAATCAGCGCCGAGCAGCGTGAATCGGTCCGCCAAGCCGAAGCGGCCCGCGTGGCCGCGATTGCCAAAGTGGCCGGCAGCGTCGTGTGCGTGTATGGCAACGATCGGCAGGGGGGTGGCTCCGGCGTGCTGATCGACGCCAACGGGCTGGCGGTGACGAATCATCACGTGGTCGCCGGCGCGGGCATCGAAGGCTGGGCCGGCCTGGCCGATGGCCGGCTCTACCGTTGGCATTTGATCGGCACCGATCCCGGCGGCGACGTGGCCCTGATTCAACTGGAAGGCAAGTCCAAGTTTCCGTTCGCGCGGCTGGGCAATTCAGACCTCGTGCGCGTCGGTGATTGGGCGCTGGCCATGGGGAACCCGTTCGTGCTGGCGGAGGACTTCACTCCCTCCGTCTCGATGGGCATCGTCAGCGGCGTGGAGCGATTTCAGCCCGCGGGCGGAAAGAATCAACTGCTGTACGGCAATTGCATTCAGGTCGACGCGGCGATCAACCCGGGCAATTCCGGCGGGCCGCTGTTCAACATGCAAAGCCAGGTCATCGGCATCAACGGCCGCGGCAGCTTCAAGGAACGGGGACGCGTCCACGTCGGCCTGGGCTACGCCATCTCCAGCAAGCAAGTCGGCAATTTCATCCCGGATTTGCTCGCGACTAAACTGGCCCAGCACGGCACGCTCGACGCCTTGTTCACCAATCGCCAGGGGCACGTCATCTGCAGCACGATCGATCTCGACTCCGCCGCCGCCCGCGCGGGTTTGCAGCTTGGCGATGAGATGATTTCCTTTGAAGGCTCGCCGATCCACGACGCCAATCAATTCACGAACCTGATCACCACGGTCCCCGCCGGCTGGCCCGCCCGTTTGGTTTGTCGCCGGCAGGATCGAGAGTTCTCGCTGGTGCTGCGGCTCAGCCCGCTGCCGTACACGCTCACGCGTGAAGAGGAGCCGGAAGATGGCCCTCCTGGTCCGCCTCAGCCACCTGTGCCTCCTAAGCCCCGTCCTGGAGCACCTGGTCCTGCTCCGCGCCGCCCGCAACATCCCCGCTTCAACCTGGCTGATGCCGGTTCGATCCGCGACGCGAAGCTCAACGCGGCCAACGCGGCTCGGTTGATCGCGCGCTGGCACAACACCGCAGTTTCCGCCGAAGAGGTAAAATTTCCGGCGGTATGGCGCGTGACCGCTGCCATCGTGCGTGGCAAAGAGTCAATCGGCCGCCAGCGGCTGCTGCTGGCCCGCGACGGCCGCTTTCGGCTCGACTACGTGGCGGGCGACGCCACGGGCGCCGCCGGCTACGACGGACAACGATTCTGGCGTCTCGCCCCGGGACGGGATCTCGAAGCAATATCGCTGGCCGACCTGTGCGAAAATCCCTTGTGCGCACAAGCCGCGATGCTCGCGGCCGCGCTGCAGCCAGAACTGCTCACGCGGGCCGGCAAGGTGACGATCGACGGGAGCGACCGCGTGGGTTCGCAACCCGCCTATCGCCTCCTCTGCACGCCCGAGCACGACAAGCCGCTCTATTTCTGGCTGAGCCTGAATGTCGATGGCGACCTGGCGCGGCACGAACTGCTGGCGGTCGGCACGCAGCTCGATCCGGTCGGCCGCGGCAGGCACGTCTCGTTTTCCGACTGGAGTACGTCGGCCGGCTTTAGCATTCCCTGGCAGGCCAGTGTTCTTCGCGATCCGTCACGCGATGTCGATTTGCAAATTGCGATCAAAGACCTTCATGCCGAAAGCACCGTCGAAGCCGAACTATTTCGGGGCAAGCCGGTACCGCCGTTGGGGGCCGACGTGGAGGATCGCTCCCGTTTCCAACCGGCCGCGCCGCAGCACCCGGCCACGCCGCCGTTGCCCCCTGGAGCATTCGCCGCCGCGATCGCATTCGCCCAACCGCGCACGGTGAAGGTGTATGGCGGCAAGATCGGCCGCGAGCCGGGGTTTGCCACGGGGCTGATCGTCGACGCTGAAGGACACATTCTCACCGCCGCGGCGGCGCTGTTGGGGAGCGACCAACTGCACGTCGTGTTGTCCGACGGATCGCACCATCCCGCCAAGATCGTTCGCCGCAGCCCTGAGTTGTCGGTCGCCCTGCTCAAGATCGAAGCCCCCACGCCGAACTTTTTTGATCTGGCGAAGCCGGGCACAGCAAAACAGGGCGATTGGGTATTGGCGATCAGCAACGCCTTTGGCGTGGCCGAGGGGCGGGAGCCGCTCTCCGCCAGCCTGGGCGTGCTTTCGCTCCGCACCACGCTGCAGGCGCGCCGCGGCGTCGAGGATTTCGAATACACCGGAGACGCGCTGCTGCTGGACGTCATCACCGGCAACCCGGGCGTGGCCGGCGGGGCGCTCATTAACGCAGACGGCCAACTCATTGGCATGCTCGGCAAGATCATCGAAAGCCGCGCCACCGGGGCCCGGCTGAACTACGCGGTGCCCGTCGAGCCGCTGGCCCGGTTCTTAGCCAACGATTCGCCTGTATCGCCGCAACCCGCGGCGCCCTCCGGAGAAGTCGAACTGGGCCTGCGGCTGTTCGCCACGTCCGGCCTGCGCTCGGCCGCTTATGTGGACCGCGTGCTGCCGCATTCCGCCGCGGAAGAGGCGGGCTTAAAGCCGGACGATTTGGTTCTGGACATCGCCGATCAAAACATCGCCACCGCGGCAGACTATCGCCGCATCGTGAAAACCCTCGTCGCCGGCAAACCGGTGACGATGCGGGTCAAGCGGAAGAATGAGATCGTCACGGTCACGATTACTCCTCGCGCCCGTACCGTGGAGCCCGCCCGATGATGACCAACCGTAGCGCGTGTTTGGTTGGCGTCATGCTGGCGCTGGCTAACGTGGCCACCGCGGAGGACGCACCGGCGACAGCGGCCAAGCCCGCGCCCGCTAGTTCAGACCATGCCGCCGGCGATCGGCAGACGCCCGCCGCCCTGCGTGACGCGGTCGCTAGGGTTCGTCCATCGCTGGTGGTTATTGAAACCGTAGCAGGGGTCACGCCGGGACGGGCCGCCGGACTACGCAATCCGGGCGAAGGGCCCACCACCGGCTTAATCGTATCGGCCGATGGCTGCATCGTCACCAGCACATTCAATCTAATCAGCAATCCGCGGGTGATCACCGTCGTGCTCGCCGACAAGAGCCGCCACATCGCCAAGCTGCTGGGGCGCGACGAGACGCGCAAGATCTGCCTGCTCAAGCTCGATGACGTCCACGATCTGCCGGTTCCGAAGTTGGCGCCGCGCAGTGGCGTGCAGACCGGCCAATGGACCGTGTCGGTGGGAGTCGGCTACGGGGACACGGAGCCGGCCGTTTCGGTGGGCATCGTCAGTGGGCTCAACCGCGTCGGCGGCCGGGCGGTCCAAACCGACGCCAATATCTCGCCCGTCAATTACGGCGGCCCGCTCATCGATATTGAGGGACGCGTGATCGGCATTTGCGTGCCGCTGAGCCCCGGCGGGCGCGACGTGGCGTCAGGGACGGAGTGGTACGACTCGGGCATCGGATTCGCAATTCCGCTCGACGGCGCCGAAACGCTGATCGCGGCGTTGCGTTCCGGCACCGTGGTCCGCCCCGGCGTGTTGGGCGTGCAGATCGCGCCGACGGAGGATCGCACACCTGGGGCCTTGATCGGCGCCGTGGCCAAGGATTCCCCCGCGGGGAAGGCGGGCATGAAGGCGGGGGACCGAGTGATCGTCTGCGACAAGGAGCCGGCGATCGACGCCACGCAACTGCGGACCATCCTCAGCCGGCACGTGGCCGGGGATCGAATCGAGCTGCAGTACAAGCGAGACAAGGAGATTAAGACGATAAAAGTCGAACTCGCTCCGGCCCCCAGCGGGCCGCAGGAACAACCGCCCCCCTGACGTTTGCATTGAAGGCAGTTGTTGATCTAGAATAGCCGCGATCCCCGCAACGTCGCATTCGTCCGCCGTTCGCAGACATTCCGCGTAGCGTCTCCCGCCTCCACCTGCCTGTTTCCCACCTTTCGACAGGAGTTGAACGATGGCTCTCAATCGACGACGGTTTTTGCGCACTGCGGCACTAGGCGCCGCGGCCGTAGCGATTCCTCTGGCACGCAGCGCGCGAGCGTACGCGGCCAATAATTCCGTGCGCGTGGCGGTCATCGGCGCAGGCGGGCGCGGGGC
>JAIOQB010000500.1 GCA_021413585.1 Planctomycetia bacterium | reverse complement strand
TGTGATGAGCCGGCTGGGCGGGGTGTACGTCGACTTTGAGAGGAATCTGGCCGTAGGCGCCGACGGGCTGAAGGTCGAATCGTTCCGACGCCAAGGGAACACGATTAGCCTGAAGCTGGTCGGTCAGCTTGCGGAGTTGCCTGCGCCTTACGATCAGCCGTACAGGGTGCAACTGCGGATCGTCGGCTTGCCGGCGGGGGAATATGATCTAGTGCTCAACGACCAGACTCCGCGACGCATGGATGCCGAACAACTGAAGCACGAAACGATTTTCGTTTCTGCCGATGGGAAAGTTGGAGAACGGCAGTAGACTTCGAGCCACGGGGGTTTATCCTCGTGGAAATGCGGGGAGAGTTAATGTCGGCCCGCTCAACTCGCCAGCGCGTGAACTTCCGTTCGCGTCAGATATGCGATCCGCCGCCGCACGTGGGCGATGATCGTGCCATGCACGGCGATCGCCACGCCCAAGGCCAGCAGGTGGTCCTTCAGATCGCAACCCGCGGCGCGAGACACGACGTACGTGCTCAGCACGCCGATCGGCAGGAACAGGAAGATGCTGGTCAGCAGGCCCGGGTTATATTTCCTCTTGATGATCGCCGGGACGATGTGTCCGACAGCGTTGAGCATCGGCAGGTAGATGGCGATCAGCCCCAGCGAGAGATCGACAAAACACGCCAGGTACAGGGCCACGAGATCGAGCCCCCACACCATGAGCGAATTGATCCAGAACGTGGCGATCGGCGTGAGCACGTCGTGCCCTCGTCCCAGCATCCCTTGCCCCAGCATGTTGTTGACCCACGCGCGAAAGCGGTCGCCCGCGTGCTCTTCATATTGATGTAGCATGTAGATGGGCAACTGCAGATAGACGAGCCCCAGCGGAATGCCCGCGTAGCGAAACACCAGCGGCGCGAGCAGGCCTAGAAAACCCGCGGTGAACAGCGCCGCGTACGGCCACTGCCACTTGCCTACCAGCCAATCGAGGGGACGACCGGACATGTGCTGTTCCTTGAAGATCAAAACGGAGGATGACCAATGCCAGATTGGGCGGCCGGCGCCACGCGCCGCCGCTGATTCAATTTAGGTCGCGGCGGCGGGGGATGGCGTAAGGCCGGACAATCGGCATAAGCCGTTCCGTCCTACATCTCGGCGCGAAGAGTTGTGTAGGGTGGGTCGCAGACCCACCATTTTTCTGGCTCGAAAGTGAGTGGTGGGTCTGCGACCCACCCTACATCGCTACATCTTTGGGTCACGACTTATAGTCCGTCAGCGCCTTCGGCGGAATCGCTACGCGCAGAGCATTGACCACCGCCGCCACGTCGATGATTTCCTGCAGGATCGCCCCGCCAACCGGCGGCAAGTATCCGGCCGCCGCGATCATCATCCCCAGCAGGCTTAGCGCCATGCCGCCTAAGGCGCTTTGCAACGCGATGGTCCGCATGCGGCGGCTGATGTGAAACAGCTCGTCTACTTTTTCCAGCGAACTTTCCATGATCACCGCGCCGGCCGCCTCCGAGGTGACGTCGTTCGCTTGCCCAAACGCGATCCCCACGGTCGCCACGGCCAGCGCCGGGGCGTCGTTGATCCCGTCGCCAAGGAACAGCGTGTTGTCCTGCTTCGTTTCCTCCTGCACGATGCTCACTTTTTGCTCGGGGCTTTGGCCCGAGTAGACTTCTTTGATGCCGACGCGTTCCGCCAGGTAGCGGACCTCCGACTCGCGATCGCCGGAAACGAGCAGCACCCGATTGAATTGGTGCCGCGGCCCGAGGTGCTGAATGAACGAGGCCCCTTCGCGGCGCGGCTCGTCGCGGAAGCGCAGGGTGGCGGCGTAGCGACCGTCGACCAGGATCGCGCATTCCAGTCCACCATCGGCGGCTGGCGGGGCGCCGTCCGTGGCAATGTGCCGGGCGACAAGTTGCTTGTGGCTGGTGACCTCAATGGTCTTGCCCGCCACGGTTCCGCGCAATCCTTCGCCCGGCCGCTCGCTGATTTGTCCGGCATCTTCGAGCGGCACATTTTGCTCGACGGCCGCGTCCAGCACCGCGCCCGCCAGCGGGTGCCGCGAATACTGCTCGACGCTGGCGGCCAGTTGCAGCGCGTCGCGCTGGGTGAAGCCATCCGTGGCGAACACTTCGGTGAGTTTGGGCCGGCCGTAGGTCAGCGTGCCCGTCTTGTCGAAGATGGCCGTGCGGCAGCCGTCAATATTTTCCAGCACCGACGGATCCTTGATCACAATCCCGCGCCGCGCCGCAAGCGACACCGAACCGATGATGGCCACTGGGATGGCGATCAGCAAAGGGCACGGCGTCGCCACCACCAGGACCGCCAAGAACCGCACCGCGTCGCCGCTGATTGCCCAGGCGATCAGCGCGATGCCGACCGCCAGCGGCGTGTACCAGGCTCCCAATCGATCTCCCAACCGCCGCAAGCGCGGCCGGCGCTGCTCCGACTCGCGCATCACTTGCATGATCTGCGCGTAGCGCGAATCGACGGCCAGCCGGTCGGCGCGGATCGTCAGAGCGTTGTCGCCGTTGATCGCACCCGAAAGCACCTGCGAGCCGGGGGCCTTGGACATCATGTACGGCTCGCCGGTCAGATACGACTCGTCCATCACGCCGCGTCCCTCGAGCAGCGTGCCGTCGATGGGGCAGATCTCGTGCGGCAGGATGGTGAGCGTATCGCCGATGGCCACGTCGGAAAGCGGCACGTCGCTGATCTGGCCGTCACGCTTGCGATGTGCCCGGCTGGGCATACGGCGGGCCAAGGCATCGAGCACCGACGACGCGCTGCGCACCGCGTATGCCTCCAGCGCCTGCCCGCCGGAGAGCATCAGCACGACCAGCGCCCCGGCCAGATATTCGTGCAGCACGGCGGCGGTGACAATTGAAATACCGGCCAGCAAGTCCGATCCGAACTCCAGCCGTAGCAGCTTCCACACCAATTCCAACACCAGCGGAATCCCGCCGCAGACGAGCGCCACGATCAGCGGAATGTCGTACAGATTGACTCCGCGATAGACGCCGTTCGTGCGGAGGCCGAACCGCATCACCAGATGCACGGCAATCGCCGCCACCGTGAGCAGCGCGATCACCCCTTCGCGACGACTGGCGGCAGCCTGCCAGGATTGCTGAGGGGAATTGGGCATTCGGAGAGATTTAGTATTGAGAGGATATGCACAGCGGACAAGACGGGCCACGTTCAATTATGGGCTGCCAGGGCGAGAGCCGCCATGGGTGGGCATGTAAGAGAAACGCCGCGCGTGAGCCGCAAGGCGCTAGCCGCGGGTAAAACGAAATGCGTAGCCAACTAGGGGACCGGTGGCTAGCGCCAATCCGCTCACTAGCCCGAAGCGCAAGCGAGGGACGGAGAGCCCAACACAATGCTGGGTCGAGCAACTATGCCTCAGCCGTAGTAATCCGCGAGTTTGCTTGTACAATCTATCGCTAATACTACCGGCTGTTGATCGGCGCGGCAAATCTTTGAGGACTGATCAGAGGAGGGCAAATCAATGCTTCAAATAGTGTGTGTTGCCCTGGGATTGGCCGCACTCTTGATGGGAATACGAGCCGTTGGCAATCAGCGAATCGTCCTGTCCCGCGGAAAAACCAACCGGAACGGCGAGGTCATCCCCGACAAAGTTTTGCATGGCGCAGCCGCTCAACGTGCGGGCTTTGCCTGTGTTCTGATCGCACTCGTGCTATTCCTCGTCGCCATACTGTTGGGAAGTCTATTGAGTTAGGGTTGGCCGATGAGGCTCTGCTTGAAGCGGCACGAGGATGCGACTGCGCAGCATTGATCAGCAATGCCGCTATCGCTTGGCTCACTTCCGCGGCTTCAACAACCCATCAAGCCCTCGTTGCAACGCCCCAGTAGCCGCGGCGGTCCCTAACTGCCGGGCCAACGAATCAAATCCGCGGCGGTCGATGGCCGGTTTCGACAATGTGCCGCCGACGGGGATCTGGATGGTCTGGCCCGCCAGACTCTTGAGGCTGGGGTTGCGGTCGATCCATGCCTGGCGGATCGGAATGTCGGCGAGGATGGCTAGCGTTTGATCGAATCCTACGGAGCCATGCGTCCGAATCTCCACGTCGCCGACGACGATCTTCAGCGGGCTGTGGCTGACGCGACCGTTGCGCACTTCAAACTGAATGTTTTGGCTCTCGATGTTCAGTTGCACGTCGCTATTCGTGCCGGCAGTTCCGCCGAGCGAGGTGCCCAACGGGTTCTTTTGCAGCAACATTTGTATCTGCTGGGCCATCGCGACCAGCGGCTCTGCCACCGGGCCCGGGCGGACGTGGGCAGTGTGCAATAGCAGCGTGCCTGCCATGTCGCACTTCGCCTTATCGGCCAGCGGCACGCTGCACCGCGACAAGTCAATCGACATCTTGCCGTCCGCCCGCGTGGCGTCGGCCAGCATCGGCGCGACGTACTTCAGCCACGCCTGACAGATTTCCGGCGTCAGCTCCACATTCTCCGCCACACGCTGCGCCGGATGGAGCAGCACCGCCTGGGAGGTCAAGTCGATCCGCGGCGCCAGCATCAGCCGGCCTTGCCCCACGGTCAGCGACAGCGGCGCGAACTGCACCACTTGCTGCTTGAGATCGCCGCGCAGTTCGCCCGCGCTGGTAGTGAGTCCATATAGCTCGGCCCGATCGAAGCCTACCCCCGCCTGACCGGCCAGCGCGGCCGATACGACGCCGCTGCTCGGCAGAGCATTCGTGGGCATCGCCAGCGGCCCACTGAGTGCAAAGCTGCGCGTCCCGCGCCCCGTGAGCTTCACGCCTGGGCCGACGTAGGGCCACAACAGCGGCGTGATCCGGGCCAGGTCGTAATCGACGTCGCCCGTCAGTTCGATCCGCCGCTGGCCGCTGAGTTCCGTCACACGAGCTTGCAGCCTGGCCTGCCGCAGCTCGTCGCTGGTTACTTCGCAACGATCCAGATCAAGGTGGTGAGTGTTCGGAAGTTAGTTGTGTTGGGATTGATTT
>JAIOQB010000515.1 GCA_021413585.1 Planctomycetia bacterium | reverse complement strand
TATCATCGTCCGCAAAAGGGCCAGAAGGGCGTCGATCTGCTCGTCGGTGCCGACGCTGATCCGCAGCCCGGCCCCCCAGCCTGCATAATCCATGTATCGGACCAGCACCCTCTGCGCTTTGAGTTGCTCGTAAATCGGTCGTAGCGGAATTGACGGATGCGTGGACCAGACAAAATTGGCCTCCGAATCGACCGCGTTGAAGCCTAGCTCTCGCATCGCCCCGGTGAGCCGCGTGCGGGTGGCGATGATCTTCGCCCGCGTCTCGACCAGCCATGCTTGATCGTCCAGCGCCGCAGTCGCCCCGGCGATGGACAGGGCGTCGCAATTGTACGAGTCCTTCACCTTGATGAATTGCTCGATCAAGTGCGGCTGCGCCACGAGGAACCCGAACCGCAGCCCCGCCAGGGCGTACGACTTGCTGAGCGAGCGCGACACCATGATCTTTTCGTTCTCGGCGACCAGGCTTAGGCAGTTCGTACGCGAAAAATCGACATACGCCTCGTCCACCAGCAGCGGGCAGGGCAGCCGCTCGGCCAGTTCCAGAATCCGCTCCGGCGGCAGCAGCGTGCCGGAGGGGCTGTTGGGATTCGGCAGTACCGCCAGCCGCAGCTTGTCGGTTGACGCGGTGAAATCATCGCTGAGCGACCAGTCGGCATTGAACGGCACTTCTTCAAACTGGGCGCCCTGAATCTCCGCCAGGGTGCCGTAGAGGATGTAGCTGGGGCGCGGGAAACGCAGCCGCTCGCCGGGGCCGACCAGTGCCCGCGTGACGATCGTCAAAATGTCGTCGCTGCCGTTGCCGCAGAGGATGGAATCAGGCGAGATGCCCAGCACTTCGCCAGCCCGGACGCGAAACGCCGTCGACATCGGGTCCGGATATCGGCCCAGGCCACGCTCCAGCACCGCACCGATCGCCCGGGCCACCGCCGGCGACGCGGGGTATGGGTTCTCGTTGGTGTTGAGCTTGATGAACTTACCCGCCTGCGGCTGCTCACCGGGGGTGTAGCCGGCCATGGCGGCGATTTCGGGGCGGAAGTAATTCATGATTTGCGAATGGCGATTGTTGATTGGCGAATGATGGAAGTTGGAAAGTGATGGTTAGGTTGCTCGCACTTCGGCACTGGCAGAGCCAGTGGCACACGGACGGAGGCGAAAACCAGGGACGGAGTTGCTGGTTCTGTAGCGTTGTAACACTAGTTGATTTGTCCCTGACTTGCTCCTCTCGTGTGCCACTGGCTTTGCCGGCTTTGCCAGTGCTTTGTTAGTTTACGCCTGCTATCAATCGCAAATCCGCAATCGCAAATCGCCAATCAAGACCGCACGTCCACGCTCGCCCGGTGGGCGGTCAGCCCTTCTTTGTCGGCTAGTTGCTGCACGTCGTCGGCTGCGGCGGCCAGGGTTTCTTCTGTGAAATGAATCACGCTGCCGGTTCGCAGGAAATCATTGGCCGATAGGCCCGACGCGAATCGCGCCGTGCCGCCGGTTGGCAGGACGTGCGACGGCCCGGCCACGTAATCTCCCACGGCGACCGGCGTATAAGGCCCGAGGAAGATCGCGCCGGCATTGATATAGTCCTTCAGCCGCAATTCGGCGTCACTGGTGGCGATGTGCAGATGTTCGGGGGCGATCTCGTTGGTCACGGCGGCCGCGGTTGCCGCGTCGGGGACCAGGATCAAGGCGCCGAACTGTTCGAGGCTTTCGCGGGCCAGATCGCCACGTTCGAGGGTGGCCAGTTGCCGTGAAAGTTCATCCGCCGTTTCGCGCCACACACGCTCGCTGGTGGTGATCAACAGGCTTGCGCCGGGGGCATGCTCGGCCTGCGCGATCAGGTCGGCTGCGGCGTAGCTCGGCGGCGTCGAGTCGTCGGCAATCACCACGACTTCGCTCGGGCCGGCGATCGAGTCGATGTCCACGGTGCCGTAGACGTGCTGCTTCGCTAATGCCACAAACAAATTGCCGGGGCCGACGATCTTGTCGACGCGATGGATTCCCTCGATGCCGTAGGCCAGTGCCGCCACTGCTTGGGCGCCCCCCATCCGATACACTTCGGTAATGCCCAGTTCGTGGCATGTGGCCAGCAGATCGGCGTTGTACGAGCCGAACTTCGTTGGCGGCGCGACGACTGCCAACTCGCGCACGCCGGCCGCCTGG